>JAIRVY010000006.1 GCA_031253655.1 Bacteroidales bacterium | reverse complement strand
GGGTCAACGATGTAGCGTGGCTCTACATAATATCCCGACCAAAATGCCTGAAACGTTACGCTGCCCAATTGCGGAATCCAATTGGTGAATATTTCGGAAACAATTTCCATAAACTCTTTGGAATTAACACGCAAATCTTGTCGCGCCTCTAATGGGTCGCAAGCGGGCGAGGCGCAACCGATAATTTGTCCGGTCTCTGCCAATTGTTGCCCATAAACGGCGCTGAAATTCTTGTAATGCCTGCGGTCTATGAGCATATCTAACGCATCGCCTTCTTTTCCAATGAGCGGTAAACGTTTGGTAATGAACGCTTGATGTTTCACAGGGTACAACCCCGTTTCTATACCCAATTGCAAAGCGAAATGTGCGGCATTTGAGCCCAGCGCATTCACAAAATGTTCGCAATGGTATTCGGTGTAGGTTTTGTCGTGTTCTAAAACTAATGCCATGAAGCCGTGCGCTGTTTTTTGCACTTCTACCAAACTTGTATCTTCTAACAGGATACCACCGTTATTTATAGCAATTGTTCTTATGCCATCCATTACCAAACCGGGCGTTGCCTGCCAGCAATCGTGCGTAATGAGCGCTGCCTGGTATGTATTCAAATTCGGGTTAAAAAAAGAGGTTATTTCTTTTTGAAAATCCTTTTTTTCCACCATATATGCATTCGACCACGCGGTAGAAGCCTCTAACGCTTTGTAGGTTTGCTCATCGTGTGCAAAACCCACATAGCGAATAGGTTTAAATTTAATGTTTGTTGTTTCTTGTAACTCTTTAAATATACGGAGATTATGCTGCGCAATGTCGGCAATTTCCGGAACAGAGAACGCAGGTCGGCCGCCGGCAATATTGCGCCACGAGCCGCCATATTCTGAGTTGGCAAGCACAACTTTTTTTCCGTTTTCTGCAAAATAACGAAACAACGCGCTACCGGCAATTCCGCCGCCTGCAATAAAAACTTCGCAATCCACACGACGAGTTTTGAGCGTGCGAATATCCGTAATAAAATGTGCTTTTGCGCTTGAAGGATATAGTTCGTTCATGTTCACTTGATTCGACAGCGGCGCTCTCGGCGTGGCATCTCCCACTAACTCAACGCCTTGACTGCGCAACATTTGGCGTACGCGCGGAATACAACGCTTGCCGCGACAGGCGCCCATTCCCACGCGGGTAATGTGTTTTAACTCATCTACCGAAATCATTTTGCGGTTACCGATGACTTTTACAACTTCCTCAATATCAACATCGTCACAATGACAAATGTAGGTGGGCGCTACCGAGGTTTTTTCGTTTGGGGTAATATTTAATGGTTCGGGATATTTTTCTTTGGTAATAAAACCGGTAATTTCCTTTAATTTTTCTCTCGATACTGTTAGAGATTTTACGCGGGCAATGTTTGTTTTATTAGGTTTTAGCAACACTTTTTCAATAACTCCTTCGCCCAATTTTTCTCCTTGATTGTTTACTAAAAACACTTCCGCATTTTCATCTACAAAATTCTCAATGGGCAGAAAAAGCCAATTTTTTGCCAAATTATAACCAAAAATGGCTAAACCGGGGCATTTCGCCACACAATCCATACAACCGATACATTTTTCGTAATCAATAACCGGTACAGCGGAGGTGGAAGTTTTTTGAATCGCATCTTTTGGGCAGGCAAAAACACATGGATTACAAGCAAAACCATACAAACAATCGGCAATTACAAAAGGTTTTGCGTACATCCTTTCGGCAGTCGGTTGAGCGGGATTTTCCAATATTCTTACGGGATGTTGTTGAGAATCAATATAATCTTTCGACAGCTCTAAATAAGCGTCATAAGAAACACGTTTACCGTAACTCATGGCGATTTCTAAAGCGGCTTGTTTCCCGCGCAATACAGCGCAGGTGCCTTCGCCCACGCGCACGGCATCGCCCACGCCCAACGTTTTGGCGCCGAAAACAATTTGTCCCTTAATCAAAAGTTGAGCATCCGGTATTAAACCCGTACAAATATTAATGACGTCAATATCGTTAATGATTTTTTCTGTACCCGGAATCGGCGTAAAGTTTTTACATTCAGCAACTACCGCACTTGTTATTCCTGTATTGTCCTCATTGGGAATCGCTTTGAGTAATATATGCGAAGTCAGAATTGGTATTCCCAAACGGCGCACGCGGTTTGCCTGCACAGGAAAACCGCCTTCCTGTGGCATTGCTTCAATAATTGCGGTAACTTTCGCGCCTGCCTGAACGGCTTGGTAAGAGGTTAAATATCCGATATTTCCGGCTCCGATAGACAAAATGCGTTTGCCTAACAGCGTGTGTTCCACATTCATCATTTTTTGGATAACGGCGGCGGTATAAACACCCGGCAGGTCGTCGTTTTCAAAAGCGGGCATAAAGGGCACGGCGCCGGTAGCCACCACCAAATATTCGGCATCCACATAATAAATCTCTTCGGTAAGCATATTTTTTATGGCGATGCGTTTACCTTCCAACAAATCCCAAACGGAAGAGTTGAGGAAAATTCCGGTATGGTCGTCTCCGGCAAGGTGCGATGATATTTCAAAACCGCGCATACCGCCGTACAACTTCTCTTTCTCAAAAAAGAAAAATTGGTGGGTTTGCATATTAAACTGTCCACCAATTCTATCATTATTGTCAATAACAATATTTGGGATGTTTAATTTGTTGAGTTCTTCCCTGCACGCCAAACCGGCTGGACCGGCGCCTATGATGGCTACTCTTGTTTTGTATATTTTTGTTTTTTGAGCCATATTATGTTCTCCGTCAGTTGAAACTGACGGCAATGTTGAACTCTTGAACTCTTGAACTTTTTGAACTTCTTTTACACCATCCACTTTTGTGATGCAGATGCGTTTTATTTTGCCATCTACTAACATTTCGCAGGCGCCGCACTTGCCGATGCCGCACTCTAAACTACGCTCACGGCCTTCCAAACTGTGACTGTGTACAGGCAAACCTGCCTGATGTAACGCCGCCGCAATGGTATAACCTGCTTGTCCAACAATTTTTTGTTCGTTAAAATTAAATGTAATCTTTTTGTTTTCAGGAATTTCTAAAATAGGATGTGTGTCTATCTTATACATACTATATATAGTAAAAAAATAATCGGCGAAAGTAATTTATTTTTTGTTTTATTAACTTACCCTCTTTGATGTCATGGTTTTTTCTATACATTTTTTTCGACCTTTGCCCGTTATTTCCGTATAATAGTGCAAAAGTCCAAAAATGGAAGATATTTACATCAACAAATACATTGATTTATGCAAGCATGGCAACACCGATGCATTCAAATATGTTGTTTGCGAATATCAACAACTTGTTTATACTCTTGCATTTAGAATATTATGCAATGAAACAGATGCTGAGGACGCTACGCAGGATACTTTTATTAAAATATGGCAAAATATTAAGAAATATAAGCAACAATATAAATTTTCAACATGGATTTATAAAATTACTACACACGTTTGTTACGATAAATTGCGTTCAAAACAACATATAATAAGTGAAGAACTTACAGATTTTGTTTCTTTTTCAGAAGAAAATCAAGAAGATTTATTGCATAATAAAGAACTAAAAAAACTTATCACAAAACTTTCTTCGGGACTTTCACCCAAACAGAAACTGCTCTTCATTTTGAGCGATTTAGAAGATTTGAAATCGGAAGAAATCGTCGTAATTACCGAATTGTCTGCAGCAAAAATTAAAAGCAATCTTTACCTTGCGAGAAAATATATTAAATCGAAAATTATTAATTTATGAATAACGACCTATATATCGAATTGACGAATAAAATAAAAAATTTGCAACCAAAAATCAGTGATTCGCAAATATTAACAGCCAACATTATGCACAATGTTGAGCGGTTAAAACATAAGAATAAATACTATAGAATATTAACTGTAACATCTTGGAGTTCATCTATCGCGGCTTCATTGCTTATTGCTTTGTTTCTTTTTGAGCAGTTTTTACCTCAAAACAATACGAAAATTGAAAATCCTCAAATATTATCTATTTCAACTACAACTGTTTACAGTATTGATATTAATAGCGAAAAAACTGCAACTTTTTATGATTTTAACCAATTTCTACGTATAAAAAAAGAGCGACAGCAAAAGCATCGCCGTTCCTATTCATATATCATTGATAAACATCAAAACTTATAAAATATGAAAACTGTAAAAAGAATTTTTGGAATTATTGTGCTAACATTCTGTGTTTCTTGTGGCACCTATTACAAAATGGTTACCACAATTGCACGCGACGGAAGTGCGCAAAGAGAAGTTTATGCTTGGGGAGATTCGGCATTTCTTGCCGGAGATTTGTCGAGAAATCCTTTTATGTTTGACCTTACTCAGGATTGGCATATATCTCCATTAGACTCAGCCATGGCGAATGATTTTTTTGGAACACCAAAATCATTAAATATTAGAATTAGTAAACATACTAATTCCATCGAAAATTTTTCAAAAGAACTGCAATATAATGTTGAAAAACAATCGCTTGTGGCGCCTGAAGAATCGTTAGTAATAAAAAAAGGGTGGTTTTATACAAATTATTCATTAAAAGTGGTGTATAAAAAATTTCAATATGAAGTTCCTATTTCCATAGACGATTATCTTAGCAGAGAAGAGCAAATAGTTTGGACACAGGGCAATTTTAGCCAATGCAAACTTTATAACGGCTCCGAAATGAGTGATTATTTGGACAATATCAATGAAAAATTTATGAAATGGTATGTGCATAATTGTTTTGAGGTAAGTTTTCAATTAATAAAAAAATATTCGGATAAACAAGATTTGAATGCAGATAAAGAAAACATCTTTAAGGAATTGAAAGATAATATGAAGAGTGAAGATGAATTTGGTATTAACCCCGAAGCCGTTTGCAACTTTTTGGATTATTTTTATAGAACAACTTATTTTTCAAAACTAAACAAAATCCATTCTGAAGAACTCAACAAAGAGTATAATAATGTATTTGCGCCTGCCGAATTGATAGGTAATGTGATAAGTTATGAGATTATACTACCCGGTGAACTTGTTGAAGTAAGTTTTTCTTCCTATCAGTCCGGTACTATCTTTTGGAAAATTGACGGGATGCGGTTGTTGTTTGATGATTTAACGTTTACTGCTCAGTCGCGAATAAAAAACAGGTGGGCTTTAATGGTTACAGGCTTGCTGCTTATTGTGGTTATTGGAAGTACGGTACTTATAGTAAAGAATCGAAAAAAAAAGATTTAGCTGTCATCTCCAATTTCTACCAATATATTTAATAATTCTCTCCTTTTTTTTTCTATATATTTTTTTTAACTGCGAAATGATTAATGCTTGTATTAATTCCATGATAATAATGAAGATGATGACTGTGAAAACATTTAATTTTCAAAAATGTAATGGAGTTTTCAGAATTGATTTCCACCGGGAACATGGCAAGGTGAGTCAGCAGAAAGAAAAATGTTTTTCGATATTTTTTTTATTTTGGATATACTATTTATAATAGTAATCAAAAAAAGTTTCTATGTTCAATACTTTCAACGACCTAAAAAGTATATATTTGCGCCCCAAAATAAAGCACGGTGAGTATGACCGATAAAAGAGATGAATATATCATAAGGCTTTCCGGCGTTGAAATTGGAAATCACAAATATTCAATGATTTGTGATAAAGCGTTCTTTGAACTTACAAGGTTGGATGAAATTGAAGAGGGCACTATTCAAGTGCGCATAGAAATGGAAAAAAGTGCCAAAATGATGTCACTGCAATTGCATTTTGAAGGAGATGTAACCGTTGTTTGCGACAGATGTTTGGATTTTTTGACTTTCCCTTTGGATTTTATCGATTTTTTAGTAGTGAATTTTGTATCACATATTGATGAATCTTTTGAAAACGATGATAATATATGGCAAATCCACGAAAAAGCACACGAATTAGACCTTACTCACTTTCTTTATGAAGCAATAGAACTCGCACTACCTACACAACTCATTCACTCAGACGATGAAAACGGAAACCCAACCTGTAATCCCCAAATGCTCCGGAAACTCGCCGAACTAACCTCGAATAAAACCGAACAAACTACCGAAATCGATCCTCGCTGGAATGCACTTGAACAATTAAGAATCAAGAATTAAAAGATAAAAATTAAAAGTAAATTAAATAATCCAATCGCCAACCACCTATTCATTTAATTACCTAATCAATTAATATTTAATAATTAATAATTAAAATTTATTATATGCCGAATCCTAAACGAAACCATTCTGCACAACGTAGAGACAAAAGAAGATCGCACGATTTTATTACAGCTCCGCAACTTACTACTTGCAATCACTGTGGCGCTGCCATTCTTACACATAGAATTTGCCCCGAATGCGGCTACTATAGAGGAAAACAAGCGATTGAAGTATAGTGGAACTTGTTTTTGCGACTAATAATTCTCATAAACTTAACGAGTTGCGCGCTATCGTGGGCAACAGTTTTACAATTATTAGCCTGAAAGAATTAGGTTGTAACGACGATATACCCGAAACAGGTGCCACATTAACAGAGAACGCTTTACTGAAAGCACAATATGTTTTTGATAAATTTCAATGTAATTGCTTTGCAGACGATACAGGATTGGAGATTGAGGCTCTTAACGGAAGACCCGGCATCTATTCTGCCCGATACGCAGGAGAAGATTGCTCGTTTGAAAACAATATAAGTAAATTATTACTTGAATTACAAGATGTTGAAAATAGAAAGGCTTCTTTTGTTACTGTATTTGCACTCATTTTTAACAAAGATTACTTCTTTTTTGAAGGCAGAGTTGATGGAGAGATTATGAAGAAAGGAAAAGGAAAAAATGGATTTGGGTATGACCCGATATTCAAACCTTTGGGTTATCATAACACATTCGCGGAAATGGATGAGGCAGAAAAAAATAGTATCAGCCACCGCGCAATAGCCACCCAAAAACTTAATGTTTTTTTGCAAAAATGTCCTATATTGAAATAAAAGGTGCCCGCGCCAACAATCTTCAAAATATAGATGTTTCCATTCCCAGAAATCAACTTGTTGTAATTACCGGACTTTCCGGCTCAGGAAAATCTTCTCTGGCGTTTGATACGCTTTACGCCGAAGGGCAAAGACGTTACGTGGAAAGTCTAAGCTCTTACGCCCGAATGTTTATGGGAAAACTTTCTAAACCGGAAGTTGACTATATTAAAGGTATTCCACCTGCAATAGCCATTGAACAAAGGGTTATTTCGCGAAATCCGCGCTCCACAGTAGGCACAACCACCGAGATTTACGAATATTTGAAGCTTTTGTTTACCCGAATCGGAAAAATATTTTCGCCTGTAAGTGGCAAAGAGGTAAAAAGAGAAGATGTTCAGGATGTTATTAAATATATTGAAAATATTGCAGCAGGAAATACGGTTTACATATTAGCGCCTTTCAAAATTCCACCCAACAGAACCCCGCAACAGCAATTAGAAATCCTGAAAATGCAAGGTTTCAGCCGAATGATACTCGATAATAAATTGTGCGAGATTGACGAACTGTTAAACAAGAGGATACATCCCCATGTTAATCTGTTTCTTTTGATTGATAGATTTAAATCGGAAAAAATACAAGAACAGAAAATGAGGCTTGCCGATTCTATTCAGACTGCCTTTCAGGAGGGAAAAGGGGAAGCTATTGTGCAAGTGGAGAATACTGAAATAACACAACATTCTTTCAGCAACCGTTTGGAGATGGACGGTATTTCGTTTAAAGAACCCTCGCCGCTCTTTTTCAGTTGTAACAATCCCTACGGCGCCTGCCCAATTTGTGGCGGAACAGGTTTCGTGGATGGTGTTTCACCCGATTTAACTATCCCCGACAGAACAAAATCGTTGTTTAATGATGCGGTGGCTTGTTGGCGCGGAGAAAAAATGCAAAATTTTAAACACTACTTTATTAAACATAGTGCCAAAAATAACTTCCCAATACACAGACCCATAGAAGAACTTACGGAAGAACAGTTTCATTTATTATGGTATGGAAATGAGGAAGTGCTAGGAATTACCGGCTTCTTTAAAATTTTGGAAGAAGAAAGCTATAAAATTCAAAATCGCGTACTTATAGCACGTTTTAGAGGACGAATTGTATGTCCGGAATGTAAAGGTACGAGGGTGAGAAAAGATGCAAACTATGTAAAAATTCAGGGAAAGTCTATCTCAGATTTAGTGCAGATTTCAATTGAAGATTTGTACAATTTTTTTTCGAATTTTCAATATAGTTCTGAAAATGAAAAACTTATTGCCAAACAGTTGGTTTTTGAACTAGAAAACCGTCTGCATTTTCTGTTAGAGGTAGGATTGGGATACTTAACTTTGAACCGTTCAAGTAATTCCTTATCGGGAGGGGAGTCGCAACGCATTAATTTAGCCACATCTTTGGGCAGCAGTTTAGTAGGATCGCTCTACATTCTGGATGAACCGAGTATCGGATTGCACCCCCGCGACACCCAAAACCTGATTCGCGTATTGAAACATTTGCGCGACATCGGTAACACGGTAGTGGTGGTGGAACACGACGAAGAGATTATAAAAAGTGCTGATTATATTATAGATATCGGACCTAAAGCCGGGCGTTTGGGAGGAAAAATTGTGTTCACAGGAACGATGGAACAACTATTACAAACAACGGACAATTTAACAGCGGCGTATATTCGCGGAATGGATACAGAGACGTTGCGTGCTGCGTCTCTACAAATCCCCACTCCCAAAAAACGTCGCAAATGGCGTAATTTTGTGGAGGTTAGGAATGCTACAGCTCATAATTTAAAAAACATTACCGTAAAATTACCCCTTGATATTTTTACAGTGATAACAGGTGTTAGCGGTTCCGGAAAAAGTACTTTGATTAAAGATGTATTATTCCCCGCATTGCAAAAAAAAATACAGTATATTGCAGGTCAAGAAATAAACGATGTTTCAAATATACACCTTTCCAAAGAATCAATTTCTGAGGTGGTCTTGGTGGATCAAAATCCTATTGGACGCTCTTCGAGGTCAAATCCAGCAACATATATCAAAGTTTATGACGATATTAGAGACATTTATGCCCAACAACCCCTAGCAAAACAACGAAATTATAAACCGGGTTTTTTCTCTTTTAATGTCCCTGGAGGACGTTGCGAAACTTGCGAAGGAGAAGGCGTCATTCACGTGGAAATGCAGTTTATGGCTGACGTAGATTTGCTTTGTACCGACTGCGGTGGCGCACGCTTTAAAGATGAAGCGCTGGATGTAAAGATTAACAATATTTCTGTAGCTGATATATTACAAATGACTATAGATCAGGCGTATGATTTTTTCACCTCCCTACCCTCTTCTAGAACAATTAATGCAATTCTCAACAAACTTGCACCTTTAAGAGAGGTAGGGCTGGGGTATTTAAAGATGGGTCAATCCTCCTCAACACTTTCCGGTGGGGAGGCACAGCGGGTAAAATTGGCATATTACTTATGCCATGGAAATTCACAAAAAAACCATCTTTTCATTTTCGACGAGCCCACAACAGGTCTGCATTTCCACGATATCAATAGTTTGTACCATTCTTTTAACAAACTCATTGAAATCGGACACTCTATTATCGTAATTGAGCACAATCCAGAGTTGATTAAATGTGCCGACTGGGTCATAGATTTGGGAGTAGAAGGGGGCGATAAAGGCGGATATCTTTTATTTGAAGGCACACCCGAAAAAATAGCAAAATGTGATAAATCTTATACAGGAGAGTTTTTGAAAGGAAAAGTGTAGATTATTTACACAAATTTTCCTATTTTTGCGCCCAAATTTACAAAAGATGAGTGAAGATATTTTTCAAGGATATAAAGGGGATGCATTAGCCCTACTGCAAAAGTACAATGTACGAGTTTGGGGTACAGCTGAGGTGAAAACTACACGGGGCGACTTTTCCGGAACTATTTTACCAAGAGCCGTTTTCGACGATGATAAACATATCGTAATGAAAATTATTACAGGGTACAATATCGGCATTGACACCGATGCAATTACCGATATGAAAGAGAATGGCTATAAAAAAGCCAATTATAAAATTCCTGAAAAACAGTTTCCTGTAACCCCCGGGCTTCCGCAAGTAAAACTTCTTGGTACCGGCGGAACTATCGCATCGCGATTGGATTATAGAACCGGCGCAGTAATTCCGGCTTTCTCTCCGGGCGAACTCTATGGCGCCGTTCCTGAATTGGCAGGTATCTGTAATTTGGAAACCGAGAAAATATTTGCCGTTTTTTCAGAAAATATGGGACCTAAACAATATGTGGCGCTAGCCCAAAAAATTGGAGAAGAGATTGAAAAAGGGGTAGATGGTATTGTAATCGGGCACGGTACCGACACGCTGCATCATACCGGTGCCGCCCTTACCTATATGTGCCAAAATCTTCCCGTACCAGTAGTGTTGGTTGGCTCTCAGCGCTCTTCCGACAGACCCAGTTCAGATGCCGCACTCAATTTGATGCATGCGATGACCGCTGCCGGACACGGAAATATTGCCGAAGTATTAGTGTGTATGTTCGGACCTACCTCCGACGAGTACGGATTTCTGCACAAGGGTACCCGCGTGCGAAAAATGCACTCCTCCTACCGCTCAACTTTTAGAACCATTGGCGATACCCCCGTTGCAAAAATTACAAGAAAAGGGGTTGAACCAATTCACACTGCTTATAATTCGAGAAGGAAAGATAAAAATGTGATAATTGTTCCCACCTTCGACGACAGAGTGGCTATGTTGTATTATTATCCCGGAATGAAACCCGATATGTTGGATGCTATTACCGATAATGGCTACAAAGGTGTTGTGTGGGTAGGTACCGGTTTGGGACACGTGAACAAAGAGATGTACCCCGCCATTGAACGCGCCTATGCCGCAGGCGTGCACCAGTATATGACCGTGCAAACCATTTGGGGATATGTACACATGTTTGTTTATGATACCGGAAGAGATATGATGAAAAAAGGAATTGTCCCGGCAGAAAATATGCTTCCGGAAGTGGCTTTCATTAAATTAGGCTGGGCATTAGGACAAACCCACGATTTTGAAGAAGTAAAAAAACTGATGCTTACTCCTATTAATGATGATATTACAGAACGTGAACCCTATAATGGATATTTGGTGTATCAAGGAGGTACACCCGAAGTGGAAGAGTTTGTAAGGAAGGTCAGAAAATAATGAATAGTGAATAGCGTTTAATAAATATAAAACTTTAAGCCTTAAACCTTAAACTATTCTTTGCCCGGATGGCGGAATTGGTAGACGCGCTACATTCAGGGTGTAGTAACCGAACGGTTGTGCAAGTTCGAGTCTTGTTCCGGGCACAAAGAAAAATACGGGCAAATAATTATTATTTTTTGCCGAAAATTTGTTTATTTTAACTAAATATATTATGATTAATAATTGCGAAGAATTCACCTCAAATCAAGAAATAGTAACTACAAATCAAGAGGTTGGAATAGTTTCTCTTGGAGAAATTCCACAAACCACTACTCCTAAAGAATCCAAATGCTGCGCTTTTATGGGTTCAAAAATGTGTAACATAATCTCTATTAGCATATTGTTCGTTGCAGTAATTATGTTGTACATTCTACATTTCATTACTCCAAAGCCACAGGTATTTACCCCTAAAGAGTTTCAGGGGGAGCCCGGAAGTGGCGAAATAGTGTATGTTAACTTAGATACTATTAATACAAATTACGAATTGGTAAACATCTTAACCGGCGATATTAAAGCGGAAATGGCAAAACAGGAGGCAATATTTGCCAATAAAGAGAGCGCTTTTCAAAGAAAATACAACCAGTTTCAAGAGAATATGAATGCGGGGGTGCTAACACAAGTGCAAATGGAACTTGCCCAAAAACAACTAATGCAGGAATATCAACAACTTGAAGAAGACAAAGATCGTGTATTTAACAATTTACAAGCACGACAATCATCTGCCCTGGTGCAAATCTACGACTCTCTGCAAGCCGTCGTAAAACGTATTAATGTGGAAAGAAATGCCTCATTTATTGTTGCTTATCAAAGTCAAAGCCCATTTCTTTTGGTGGCAGACCCCGCCAAAGAGATTACAGACCATGTTCTGTTTGAATTAAATCGTTCTTATAAAAAATAATGTAATTTTGCCGCTTCAAATTTTTAACCCATTCTATCGTATGAAAAAGAAAAAAAATACTGAAAAAAAGGAACTGGAACAACAGAAAAAAGAGAGTTTTGTAACCAAAATTTTTAAGTTTTTTGATGAATACAACAAAATTATTTATGGGGTAACCATTGGACTACTTCTTTTGGTTTGCGCACTATTAGCCTTAAATAAATTTTATATCACTCCGCAAAATGAAAAGGCATCTGCTCTAATGACCGCTCCAATGGAAACGATGATGAAAGGTGACTCCCTGTCTTTGATTATTGCCTTAGAAGGTGATGATGATAATGAAGGATTTTTAGCAATTACCTCCTCTTTTGGTTTCACAAGTACCTCAAACACAGCTAAATATTTGGCCGGCTTGTGCTACATAAAACTTAATGAGCCCGATGAAGCATTACGCTACTTACTGAAATTTAAACACAAAGAGAATGTGTTTTGGTATGCCGCGCAAGGTCTGATTAGCGATTTATTTGATGACCAGGGGGATTTAAAAAAAGCAATTAAATATGCAAAAAAAGCAGCCGCAAGTAAAGATCCATACTTCGCACCCCTTAATCTCTTTAAATTAGGACAACTCTATGAAAGAGAAGAAGATTGGAAAAATGCTGTTGCCTCTTATCAAACTATTCAAGATAAATTTTATGCCGAATTTCAAACAATGGGCGTTGAAAAATATTTGGAAAAAGCGTTGATTAACAAAAATAAATAATGAAGAAAACAAATCTATCTCATCACTACACACTTCCCAATATAAAAAAGGAAAATGTAAGAATTGGAATTGTAGTAAGCGAATGGAACGAAACAATTACTAACGCACTCAAAGAGGGTGCGTTGGCTTTTTTAGAAGAGAATGGTTTTACAGATAATCACCTATTTTATGTTCCGGGAAGTTATGAATTACCTTATGCGGCTGCCAGACTTATAGAAGGGGATGAAAGATATAAAGCAATTATCTGTTTGGGTTGCGTGCTTCAAGGAGAAACTCGGCATTTTGATTTTATTTCTCAAGCTGTGGCGGATGGGATTATGCGTATTTCTTTGGATTATGTTCTCCCTGTAATTTTTGGCGTACTTACCTGCGATACTATGGAACAGGCATTGGAACGTGCCGGCGGGAAACACGGAAACAAAGGGGTGGAAGCAGCGTATTCCTGCTTAAAAATGCTTGAATTTGATAATCAATTATCTTATTAAAACTCTACTATGCGCGTAGTTTTTATGGGAACGCCCGATTTTGCAGTGGGCTCATTAGAAACCATTAATAATTCGCAACATAAAGTTGTGGGGGTGATTACAGTGCCCGATAAACCCGCCGGAAGAGGCTTAAAACTCCTCTATTCCGAAGTAAAAAAGTTTGCCCTTGAAAAAAATCTTCCGCTTTTGCAACCCGAAAAATTGAAAGATGCTCATTTTATCGAAGCGTTAAAACAGTGGAAGGCAGATGTTTTTGTAGTAGTTGCATTCAGAATGTTGCCAAGCGAAGTATATTCTATTCCTCGAAAAGGAACTTTTAACGTACACGCATCTCTGTTGCCTCAGTACCGTGGTGCTGCCCCTATTCAGTGGACCATAATGAACGGAGAAACTAAAACAGGGGTTACCACTTTCTTCCTGAATAATGAAATAGATTGTGGTGATATTATTTTACAAAAAGAGACAGAAATTTTACCCGATGAAACCACCGGCGAACTCTATAAGCGACTGAAAGTTCTTGGCGCAACGTTAGCATTAGAGACATTAAATATTATTGAAAAAGGTGATGTTAAAACTATTACGCAACATTCACAAAAAGAATTCATAAAGTTAGCACCTAAAATTCATAAAGAAGATACGATTATTGATTGGAATTTGACTGCGCAAAGTATCATAAATAAAATTCGTGGACTTACTCCATATCCTGGAGCTGTTACTTTTTTTTCCGATGATTACGGGAATAGACAATCCGTTAAAATTCTAAAAGCCTCAATTACACCTATCAAAACAAATGCAATTTCCAAAAAAATAACAACAGATAACAAGAGTTTTCTCAATATTTCTTCCAAAGATTTTCAAATATCTATTCATAATTTACAAGTGGAAGGAAAAAAGAGATTGGATGTGTTTGATTTCCTTCAAGGAAATAAAATCAATAATTACACTATTTATTAATAAAGTGTAATAATTTATGGGTTTGTTTTATATTTATCAACAATTATTAATAATTTATCAACAAATTAAATGTTTTGTATTTTCGGCAGATTAAATAAAAAAAAACCTTTTATTTGCAGATAAATTGATTAACCCATTAAAAATTATTGTTTATGAACAAAGCTGAACTCATTACCGCAATGGCAGAAAAAGCCTGCATGACCAAAGTTGATGCAAAAGCTGCATTAGAAGCATTTATCTGTGCAACTTCCGGCGCACTTACAAAAGGCGACAAATTGGCTCTTATCGGATTCGGAACGTTCTCGGTAGTACAACGTCCTGCAAGAAAAGGTAGAAACCCAAGAACCAAAAAAGAATTAATGATTCCTGCAAAGAAAGTTGTAAAATTCAAAGCTGGCGCTGAACTCGCAGGAAAAGTTTAATCAAAAACTGTTTTTGCTGCCATAATCAGGCAACTTAATCGACTAATTGAGGCTGTTTCAATAAAGATGCAGCCTTATTTTTTTTCAAAAACTATTTCCTAATTATCCTATATCGTTTTCCGGGAAGTGCTTCTATTGCACCGTTCAACTCCAAACCTAACAGTATAGAGGCAATTTTTGATACAGTAAATGCGCTCTTATTCGCCACAATTTCATCAATATGTGGCTCTTTTAGATTGCAAATCACTGAAATAATACTTTCTTCATCTTCAGAAAAGATGTTAAATAGTTGGGGTTGAATAACAAGAGGTTTCTCTTCATTCCATCCCATCATATCAATAATATCCTCTCCTGAGGTTACTAATGCAGCTAAATTTTGACGAATAAGTTCGTGACAACCGTAGTGCGAGGGTTCGAAAACCGAACCCGGAACGGCAAATACATCCCGTTGATATGAATGTGCAATACAAGCCGTGATGATACTTCCTCCGCGTTTGCCGGTCTCTGCCACCAACAATGCATCTGCCATACCTGCAATAATACGGTTCCTTTTGGGGAAATTTTGCCTGTCGGGTAAGGTAAAGTAAGAATACTCCGAAACTAATGTTGAACCGGCTTCAATCATTTTTCTAAACAATTTTTTATTAGAAGATGGGTAAATATTACCAAATCCAGAGCCCATTACCCCTACAGTATGCAGTTTATAATCCAAAGCAGCTTCATGGGCAAATGTATCAATTCCCATAGCTAAACCACTTATTATGGAAACGTTGTGAGAAGATAGTTCCGAAACAATGCGTCGTACCACATCCTTGCCATAAGGTGTGGCATTTCGTGTACCCACAATAGCCAGTACTTTTTCAAAGTTGAACCTGCTACTGCCTTTGTAACTAAACATATAGGGCGCATCTTTGCATCGCAGTAAACGCTGTGGGTAATCGGAGTCGTTGAAAAAACAGTAGGAAATATTATTCTTCGCTGCCAAATTGAGTTCTTTGTGTATCTCCTTTTCAATATCCTGACTTAACACGGGCGCGGCAGGAAATGACCGCGTAGTCTTAAATTTTTTTCGGATGGAATTAAAATCAGAGAAGAGGGCTGAGGCAGTTCCCGAATATTGTAATAACTTTTTTATTACAGCGTTACCATACCCTTTCTGGTAAGATAATGCAATTTTGCAGCAGAGTTCGTCGAGCATAATGATAGTTTGAAAAGAGACCCGCAAATATATGCAATCTTTACCCAAAAATCAAGTCTTTTTATAAAAACTTTATCTTTGCACAAATTTTTGGTTTGAAAAAAGCATTAATTCCCTACTTCCTAATGTTTCTCATAGCCTTCAGTTTTGGCGTTGGCTTATTTTCAATTACCTCATTTTCAACTTCTTCTAAACTTGAATTGACCTCTCAAAATAATACAGAAGTAAAAATTCCTATGATTGATACGGAAAACGACACTGATGTAATACACGTACTTCTTTTATTTCACGCAGCCGATTATTTTGTGTATAAAGGAGTTCCAATTGGGTTTCAATATGAATTATTAAGAGAATTGGAAAAAGAGTTGGGTAGAAGTATTGAAATTAACATTGGGAACAATCAAAAGCAGATGTTGAAAGAGATTCATAATAATTGTTATGAGATTATTATTACGGAATTTACGCCAAGCAGATTTATTTTTCCGTATTTGACGCATTCCATTCCACATTCCTACTCACATCCTGTATTGGTTTCCGGTAATAAATCCGACACGGTATCTGTTCAACCGGTTTTAGTATCCGTAGATTTTCCAGCAATGTTTTCTTTTGAACACGAATCATCATTTTGCAAATATCCGGTACAAAGATGTAACAATTTTTCCACCGAAGAACTGTTTGAAATGGCAGACAACGGCGAAATCCCCTATTTAATCTGCGATTATTATCAAGCCATTACTCTAATTCCTTTCTATTCCAATATTCAAATATTGGAAAAAGCAGGTTCTCAATTTGAAAGACGTTGGATATTAAATAGAAAGAATGTGCAACTCAATGATGATATTAACCGTTGGTTGTTAGATTTCAAAAAAACCAGAAAATACAACTGGTTGTTAAGAAAATATTTTTCTCAAGAATCCACGTTAATTAATACCTCTTTCGCTAAAAAAAACATAAACGATATATCCCAATTTGACCCTCTCATAAAAAAATATGCACAACTATACAACTTTGATTGGCGTTTTGTGGCATCCATTATTTGCCAAGAAACAAAATTTACTCCCGCACTAACCGGAAGAGGAGGTAGTTTTGGCTTAATGCAACTGATGCCGGTTACTATGGATTACTACGGCATTTCTGAAGATGATGGCGAAGACGCAAATATTCGTGTTGGCGTGCAACATCTGAATTCACTCAGAAAAGCATTCGATGAAATTGAAAATGAAGAAGAAAAACTTTATTTTGTAGCCGCCGCCTATAATGCCGGAAGAGGGCATATTTTTGATGCACAACGCTTATGTGCCAAGTATGAAGAAGATTATAAAAAATGGAAAGACGTTGCCAAATATCTCAAGCTCAAATCACAGCGCGAATATGCTACCGACCCGCTTGTAAAATCCGGATACCTCCCCGGTGCACAAACAGTAAGATATGCCCAGCACGTGATGGAAAGGTATAATGGGTATAAAGCGGCATATCCTTGAAATTTGAAATTTGAGTATTCAATATGATTCCCGTTATTCCAAAAAAATATCTCGGACAACATTTTCTTAATGATGAATCTGTTGCAGAGAGAATTGTACATAGTATATCAACAAATCCAAAAAATATTTTGGAAATTGGTCCTGGAATGGGAATATTAACAAAATATTTAATACAAATAGAAAATATTGATTTCAGAGCGATTGAAATTGACACGGAATCAATTGTTTATCTTCAACAAAAATATCCAAAATTGCAAACTGTTTCAGGGGATTTTCTAAAATTAAACCTATCGGATTATTATAAAAATGATGTAGTTATCATTGGTAACTTTCCTTTCAATATCTCCTCTCAAATTTTATTTAAAGTATTAGAAAACAAATATATAGTAACTGAATTGGTGGGAATGTTTCAAAAAGAGGTGGCAGAACGGATAGCCAGCAAACCGGGCAAAAAAATGTACAGTATTTTAAGTGTTTTGTTGCAAGCATTTTACGATATTGAATATCTATTTACTGTGGACGAACATCTGTTTACCCCGCCTCCACAAGTTAAGTCGGGGGTAATTAGAATGATTCGCAACCCTGAAAAAAGTTTGCGTTGCGATGAGGTATTGTTCAAAAGTGTTGTAAAAACAGCCTTTAACCAACGGCGGAAAACTTTGCGAAATTCGTTGAAAAGTTTCTCTTTTAGAGATGAATTTAATGAAAGTTCCATTTTTTCAAAACGCCCGGAGCAGCTAGCGGTGGAAGAGTTTGAGGAAATTTGTGCGGCGGTGGTCAATAATAACAACAACAAATAGTACCCAAAATGGCTCACAACGGGTGGACTACAGCTCGGTATTATTTACCTCGCATACCGTCTAGCGGCTTGGCGAAGGCGGGCTTTCACATACTCGCCGCGAACTAAAAAATTAAAAGTAACATATTGTTATCCAACGAGATAATGCTCGCTTTTACCAAACCGCTCATTAGCGGCTGGTTTTTTTCGCGACTCATTTTCAAGATAGTTTTTCTTCATCTGTTTTTTGAGCTAATTGTTTCACTGCTCTATCAAAATCACTTTCCAATTGTCGCATCTCACGTTGCCCATTGGCGAAATTTGGTTGCAACTTTTGAATTGATACGATAACCAAGGGAGATTATCATATCGAGATTGTAGTGTTCTATTTTGCGTTTTACTTCCCGTTTACCCTCTGTTTGAACTTGTAAGAATTTCTTACAAGTTCGATTTTCGGACAATTCGCTCTCTTGAAGGATGTTTTTTATATGTTGAACAACATTTTCTCTTGTTGTGTCGAAAATTTGTGCTAACTGTTTTTGTGTTAGCCAAACAGTTTCTTCTTCCAATCTCACAGATACTTTTGCAACGTTAGTGTCAGTCACGTAAATTACGAAACTCGGTACTTTTTTTTTCAATCTCGTTGCTTTTCATATTTGTAAATTTTCGGCAAAAGTATACTAATTTCACTTATTCAAAATAGAAGAAAAAAAGTTTCCCTTTTCGGTTTTGCTTTCCGCGAAGCCACACAAGCCCGATCATGAATGGGATTCCGAGCGCAGCGAGGAATCTCGAACAAATCCAAACTCATTAACTAACTCCTTCCATTTCGGATTCATGGAGTTAATTAACAATTCTTTCTTGTTTCTGTTCCACTTCTTTAACTCTTCCTCACGATGTATTGCCAAGTCAAAATGTTCAAAATACTCATAATAAATACAGTATTCAAGATTATATCGAGCTGTAAACGAATTCTTTATTAAATGATTTTTATGCTGATAAATCCTTCTACATAATTCGTTAGTTACTCCAATATAAAGAGTTGTTTTATTTTTGTTTGTGAGAGTGTAAACATAACCTCCTTTAGTCATCTTCAATTAATTTTGCGACAAATAAACATTTTTGTAAAACACCAAAATAAAAAATAACGCCTCAAACTAATTTTTAACCATAATTTTTACACATAGACATTTTACATTGAAAATATTTTATATTCGCCGTCCTTTTGAAGTGAATAAAGAAGACTGAAAAAACCGACTCAAAATCACTCGTAACTACTTGATTTCACGGAGCGTATATAAACAGTGTTGCCTTGAAGCGTGAGGATTATGTATTGCATTATGAGATCAAATAGTTGCTATTTCGCTCCGAAAACGCAACTATTTTTTTTTAGATAGATGAAAAATTAACAATAAATAATAAGAAACGATGAAAAAGATTAAGATTACCCAAGTAAAAAGTACGATTGACAGACCGGAAAATCAAAAACGCTCTATGCAAGCGTTAGGTCTTCATAGAATTAACCAAACTGTTGAACACAATCCCACGCCGCAAATATTAGGAATAGTGGATAAAGTGAAACATTTAGTAAGCACAGAGGAGGTGTAAATGTTTGAAAAGTTTGAACGTAGCGGCGAACCAACATGTTCGCCGGTATTGATAACTTTGCAAATTTACATTCGTTGGCTGCAACAATTAGAAGAAAAAGACGAAACCATCTACAAACAACCCGAAAATGAGATTGAAAATTTGGCAAATTATGTCGAAACTCACACAGGAAGAGGCATAGTGTTTGCGAACAATATTTTGTGCGGGTTTTATGGAATTTGTTTAGATAATTACGAAATAAAATTGAAGAAAGTATTAATATTTCAGATTTAAAAACAGGATATTATTTTGTAGGAATAACAACCGAAAATTGAATTATTACCAAAAAAACATTAATCATTAACCATTAATCATTATGAAACAGTTATCACTCTTTTTAATCATTATATTTATTTCAATAAGTTTTTCTTTTTCACAAAACCGTGGAGTAACCCGCGGTGCAACGCCCGGCGAAATGTATTTAACAGGTTTTTGGTATGGTATTTACCATGGTGGACCACCCATTTACGACACTTTGCGTACCGCCATTTTCCGATTAACAGAAAATGGGAAAAAACTAACCATTCAATACGATGCGGATTATTTTGCCGACTTGTTTACTGAGCCGGGCTCAATAATGCAGCCTAGATATATTCTTGCTGATGTTACACCCGGTGTGATTTATTCAAAATGCATTTGTGAAAAAAGTGATTATTACAACTACACACAGTTTTGGGTAAGTTTCGATTATGGAAAGAATTGGACTTTTAGAGAAGAAAATGCGGGGTCAAAGACCTATTTTTCCACAAATGTTGAAGGATTAATATATAGAGGAGGAGGGGGGGGGTATAATAGCAATGATTACGCTAATGAGTGGAATTTATTACACAATTTAAATATAGTCAATGATACAGAATTTTTATTTGAAAAGAGTAAAAGTATAGGTATCTGTGGAAGTATCCCTGATTTTCCATTCAGATTGTATTTAACAGATAATTTTTATCAAACATTCACTGAATTATTAATAGATGAAGAATTTGTTTTTGGTCAAGTAAGCGGTATTTTTCCTGATATTTATCGCGGGGGATTACAAGGTGAAGTATACGTTACTTCATGGTTTCCCGATTGGAGTTATAAAGTATCTTTCAGCGCCGATACAGGGCGCACATTTCGCCATGTTTATATATGTGAAAATTGTTCCCCCTACGAAAATGAAGGAGTAATGACCTTTTTTATGTCGGATAAAGAGCCGGGGGAGTTTTATATCATAAAACGCTATGAAATAGAAGATAAGAACCCATGGGGCTGGCATTCAAAAATTTGTGTAGAGTATTATAGAAATTACGGCGAAACTTTAGTAGATATTTATTGCCACGACATAACCCGCAAAGGTGTTGTTACTAATGCCATTGAAGAAAAGAGAGCGGAAAAAGAGAATATTGTGATTTATCCAAATCCAACAACAGGTCAATTACGAATTACGAATTACGAATTACGAATTGAAAATGTGGAGGTTTTTGATGTTTGTGGCAAAAAGCAGAAAATAGAAAGCAGAGAGCAGAATGAAATAGATATAACTAACTTACAAGCAGGAATATATTTTATTAAGATAAAGACAGAGAAAGGAACAATATCAAAAAAAATAATCAAACTAAACCGCTAATCATTAGCCATTGATCATTATGAAACAGTTACTTATCACTTTTATTTTGGCAGGAGTAATCATTTTTCCTGCATTTTCTCAACAATAGAACTTCTGCTCAAGAAATAAATACGCCAATGCAAGATTTTAGCAAAAAAGAAAAAACTCAAGCGCCGTATAAATATAGTATTGGAGGGATGATTCCGCCTACGTGTTTAGGGTTTTCTTTTAAAACTTTTTTTCACAATAAAATTGCTTTCCAAACAGATTTATTCTATACCGTAACGGTGACTGGTACTATTAATAATAGCAAAATTTACCCTGCTCTTTATCCTTCAATAGATATTGCTCTCAATCTGGTGTATGAAGACAAAATAAAAAAAAGTCGAAACGCTGATTTATTGTGGTTTATAGGTGGAGGATTACGTGCAGGCTATGCTTTTGGAAATGGAAAAATTGGAATTAATACTTTATTAGGATTAGAGTATTTTTTTTCGAATAAACCTATGTCTTTTCAAATAGATTTACGGCCAGGTATCAGTATGTTGTTTAATTCCAATAATGAATTGAAAGATTATTTCTTTCATCCAAAAAATAATCCTTGGACACATTTTGATTGGTTGGTTGGACTTACCCTTAAATACACAATAACAAAAATACAATAACAAGAGAAATTATGAAAAGACTATTCTCACTTTTATTATTTATATGCATTTTTTCAGTTAAAGCACAAAACACTTTTACTGAAACTTTTGATGAAATTTTTAAAAATATCAGTCGTACAGAAGCCACTACAGGGATTTTGTATGAAAGAGTACTCCCTTTTGCACGGTTGCAAAATTTTAATTCTTTTTTTTCTCTTTTTTATACAAGTAGAAGCGAGTATTTTATTCGAGAATACAGTGAGTCGCAAAATGCTGGTTTGGATGATAATAATCAATTACTTCTTGATTCTGATAGTTGTTTACAGCCTTTTAGTTTAATAAGGGTAAAATTTTTTTGCTTAGCATACGATATGTCAACAACTGTGGAAAAAGGCATAAAACAGTCTATTTTAAAGAAAGAAGATTTACAAAACTTACTTTCAGAAAATCAATTCAAAACCTATAAACAGGCACGAAGTTACTATGTTACCTCTGTTCCCCTCCTTTCGATTGGAGCGGGGTATCTTGCAGCAGGAAGTGCTTGCTTAATTGTATTTCGAGACTTTATTGATTCACCTTTTATAACCAGGACCTCTATTGTTATTTTTGGAGTTGCGTCAGCATGTCTTATTCCAGGCACAGTACTAATAATCTATAGTTCAAGAAAATTAAACAAGTTATCTAATGAATATAATACGCAGAGCAATTCATCATATCAGAGCAAATTTCAAATTAACATTATTGGTACACAAAATGGAATAGGATTTAAAATGAATTTTTAGATGATAAGACAAATTGTAAATTATTAATAAGATAATAACATAGACCTGTTAAATTATGAAATTTCCACGAGCACAAAATAAACCAACCACAAATTAATAATTATTAATCAATTAAAAAATTATGTTCAAATGAAAAAAAATAAAATCTTATTATTATTTGCAACAATTTTACTTTTAATTAGTTGTGAGAAAGACGAAAACGGATACCATATTACTTATTACAAAAACAAAATAGCGATTGGATATGTCTTTTATGGAAAATATGAAACAGACTCTATTTGGCCTGCAAAATGCAATCGTGTAGAAATTGAGTCTATTTATTCTATAGAAGGAGAGCTCTTTGGATATTCAAAAATACATAAGGATATTGTTTACACGGATGAATGTGGAAAATATTCCTTTAATTTTGTAAAAACAATTGATGGAAAAAAAGTTCTAGCTTATGATATCTATGCAATTGAAAATATGAGAGGGGTGTATCATAATAGTATAAAGATTATGAATGAAGATATAAGTAAAGCTAAAATATACTATAATGATTCTCTTATATTGTATATAAACGATTACGATTGAAAAAAAATAAACGAAAATATAAATTTAAATAAATAATTAAGAATGAAGAGAATTATAACGTTTTTGCTGATAACAGCAGTATTTATAGTAGGCAAGTTGCAAGCCCAAGAACAACCATTTACTCAAATAATTGACAGTATATTTCAACATGTAAGTCGGGTTGATGCCACTACCGGAATACTTTACAATAGAGTTCTTCCTTTTTCGGGACTATGTAGATTTGTTGTTCCTGATACTTCAAATTCAGAAATGTTTAAACAAGCCTATTCAGAACTTTATGAGGCGACATTTGACCCAAACAAACA
>JAIRVY010000041.1 GCA_031253655.1 Bacteroidales bacterium | reverse complement strand
GGTAAGGGGTTTGCTGCTAACGTAGTGGCGGTTTGGTGCAATGGCGGGCTACCTACATTTTCCACAAGCCATGTAACTTACTGTTTCTCAGCACCTATTCAACGAGGCACACCCGCCATCACGCAAAACCGCTCGTGTCTGTTGCACAACTCGGCAAAAGTAATATATAAAGTTATGCAAGGCAAAAAAGAGTGGCAACCCAAAATGATGTATCAGATGCATCTCGACGACTTGCTTTCAAAGACCAATTTCTATCGGCTATTGGACAGGGAATTGGATTTGCATTTTCCGTACAAGGCAACAGAGCAGTATTGTGGCGAAGATCTGTTTTTGAGCTTATTTTTTGCCCTTACAACCTCATGTTTTTGAGATTAAGAATTATTCCGGAAAAAGTAAACTTACGTTAAACAGTCTGTTTTGATATAGGATTTGTGAAAAAATTCGAGAAATTTGAGACTAAAAAAGGGTTGCGCAACAGACACGCTCGTTGTATGCCGTATGTTTATTCGCACAAACCTTATTTACAATCATTTATCAAAATAATATCTCTTGCTTGTGAACGTTGTAATTTGCTGTCGCTGCCACGAAAGCAACAACTTTTTCTTGCTGTGGAATTATTGAAATTAATGGAGTACCGTTCACTTTGTCGTTTTCCGCACCATTAAGTATCTCAAATTCCAAATCTCTTGGAATTAAGAATCTATTTTTCAACTCAACTTTCTGATAATCTATGGCTCTGATAGGATTTGGAAGCGTAAAATATTGCTCAAGTTTCTGCCAATCGTTGTTTCTGATTGTAGCAATATCTCGCAAGTAAAAACTCACCCAATTTTCGCCGATTTTTGAATTTGGCTCGATTTGCTCTAGCTTTTGTTTTGAAATTTCTGCATATTTTTTGTCTAATTCAAAGCCAATGTATTTTCTGCCCAATCGTTTGGCTGAAATTGCGGTTGTGCCTGTTCCTGAAAATGGGTCTAAAACAACATCGTTTTCATCGGTAGACATTAAAATCAATCTATCCATTAAATGAATGGGTAACTGACAAGGGTGCGGGTCGCGTTTTCCGTTGTGTTTTATGCGGTGAATATCTGTCCAAACATCTGAAACCAAGGGACCGAACGGGTGTAATAAATCTTTCTTTCCGCCGTAATCTTTCCACAAATAGCCTTGTTTTCTATCTCTTTTATGCGGGTGGCGGAGTTCGTAAATTTTTGCTCCTTTTATTTCTTTGGTATAAAATAAAATTCCGTAATGGGCTGGTTGTAACGATTTTCCCATTGGAGCGGTTGGTGCGTCCCAAGAAATCCAATGTTTGAAATGAGCAAAATTATTCAAATATGTGGCGTAAAAGGTCAGCCATTTGGGAATATTGTGTAAAAAAATAGAACCTGTCGGCTTGGTTACTCTTACCATTTCAAAAATCCATTTCTCACACCATTCCAAATATTCCTGAAATTCAAGATTATCCTTATAACTTGTGTATTTCTTTTGCAAGTTAAACGGCGGGTCGGCGAAGGTCATATCTACTGAATTATCGGGAATGTTTTTAAACAATTCCAAGCAATCGCCCTGCAAAATCTTATTTGTGTATTTGTCTATCATTTCTCAAAAATTTCAATTAAAAGTTTTTCAAATCGTTTTAACTCATCTGTGTGGAATGTAAACACATCTTCATACGCCGTTACCATTCTTTTCAAATCTCCTTTGCGGACATACCAGCCAATTCCGTCAACAAAACCGATAAATTTTGCGTTTGGATAATGTTCTTTTATCAAAGAATCAATCGAAATTTCTGTTTTGGATTTGTCGCCCTGACCCGAAGAAGTTGTTGCCAAAAATGAACTTTCGGCAATAATTAACGGATTTTTCTTGTTCGGAATAATAAAATCCATTGTCCGTTTGTTGTCGGGTGCATTGCTGATTAGTTCTATCAAATCCCCTGTTTCATAAGTCAATCCTAATTTTTCTAACACTTCGACAATTACTGTTTCAGGATTATTGCCTTTCATTCCCGAATAACTGCCCTTTTCTTTGTAGCGAATAATCGTGTCTATCAGTTCGGGAACTTCAAAATTGAGTTTGGAAATGCTAAGTTTTTTCAACTCAAACAAAGGAATTGTATTTGCTAAAAACGGAATAGACGCACCTTCAAAGAAAATATTAACCAAGCCTTTGCGAAAATATTCGTTGCTTTGAATTTTATTTAAAATTGTGTTATCCGACCATTCTTGAATATTGTCAGGATTTTTCTCTTCAAACCATTTTTCTTTGAAAACTAATGCGTTAAGTTCGGAATTATTCACAATGCGAATAATTGTCGTTAAACGTTTCAGATATTCATTTGAAAAACCTGTCAATGCAAGTAATGCACGCAAACCATTTTCTTTTTCTTTGAGCAGCCATTCAAAAATTTCTTTTTTTAGTCCTTCCGTTTCTACTTTGTTTTTGACAATTAACAAAGTTTCTTTCAGCGAATTGATATAACCCTCATAATTTTCTTCAAACTTTTGATTGAAGAAATAAAAGGTGTTTTTCTGAATGACCGTTAAAAATTTATCTTCTACACTTTTCATATTATTGTTTTTTGAAAATTAAAATATATTCATCTTTCATTGTGTTTCTCATGCCTTTAATGGGTTTGAGAATTGATTTAACCAAAGGTAAATCGTATTTTTTGGCAGAATCAATAATGGTTTGTTCCAATCTGATACCGCCTGTTTGATTTGTATTTGAACCAATAATCATTGCAAAATATTTGTCCTTTTTCAATACTTTGGAAATTTCAGCACATACTTTGTCCATATCCGAAAAATAGGTAGTTAATTTATCAGATTTATATTTTCCTTTTAAGCCGATTAATTTGGTTTTTAATTCTTTGGTGTCGTAGCCCAAAAACTCTAATTGGTCTTTGTCGTTTTCTACGTAATCTATTGCAAAAGAATAGGGCGGCGAAGTAATCACACAATCAACACTTTCATTAGGTAAGTCAATTTTTAATGCTTCCGATTTTTCCAAAATCTCAACCTTGCCAAGTTCATTTTGATTGAAATGCGGGTTTTTCAATGTTGATTTAACGGTTTCAATGTAGCGTGGCAAAACTTTTGCAAAAAGTTGTTCGTGATTGGAACGCACAACCCGTTTTGAATATCCCAAAGCATCTAACCAAGCGAGAAAAGCAAGGTTATAAATTTTTCTTTTTTCAGTTTCCTTGACCTGTTGTATCCGTTTCAAAACATTTCCTTGTTTGAAAAAGTCAAATAATTTCTTGTTATCCAAAGGAATAGTTTCCAACAAATTCAAATCAATGGTCAAGGCTTCGTATTTAACTTTTATCATAAATTGGCAAAACGGACTGACATCACAAGCCACAGAATTTATTCCCATTAAAGCCGCCTCTACATTTGCTGTTCCGCTGCCTGCCATTGGGTCTAAAACTGTTTCGCATTTTTCAACACCCAAAATATTAAGCAGTCCTTTTATCAGTTGCGGGTGAAATTTTCCACGATACGGGAAAAGTCCGTG
>JAIRVY010000165.1 GCA_031253655.1 Bacteroidales bacterium | reverse complement strand
TTGTTTGTGAGAATGTAAACATAACCTCCTTTAGTCATCTTCAATTAATTTTGCGACAAATAAACATTTTTGTAAAACACCAAAATAAAAAATAACGCCTCAAACTAATTTTTAACCCTCCATAGGCGAAATCTTGTTTTTTAGTGCTAAGAAAAATATTTAACACATGCTTACCTCAATAACAAGATTTAACATCACTTTATTGCTTCACTACGACGGTAGTGATAGCGAGCCGCATTATCGCCTTAATAATTTTAAGGGCTGCACGCCGAAGGCGGGCGAGGTAGTTTGCCATAAAACTTCTTTCTGTTACAGCAATTTGTATTGCTATCTTTGCAAGAAGCAAAAAACGAAATTTAGAAGCAGAGCCTAGTAAGTTAGAAAAGAAAACTTCTCATTATTTTACTAATAAAGCTTCTTCCATGGAAAAACTCGACGAAGATGAGTTTTGAAGATTAGATGCATTACATGAAGAGCATTGGAATGATTGTAACCCTATTTCATCCGAGTTATTCGTGTAATTCGTGGACAAATATTAAAACCGCTTCACAACATCATCCATCTCAATTCCAAGCAGTTTCATTGTTTTAAAAAACATTGATAGTTCCTCTTCAAAAAACCTTTTTTTACGAAACTGAAGAATCTTGTTCGCGGCGTTGGGGGCTATAAAAAAACCAACGCCACGCTGATTTACAAGAATATCTCGCTCTTCTAGAAAACTGTAGGCTCTTACCACGGTGTTGGGGTTCACTTCTAACAGCACGCCTAATTCCCGTACTGATAACGCCCGCTCTTCCGACTTCCATTTGTTAAGCAAAATCTGCTCGCAAACCCAATCGGCAATCTGCATATAAATAGGTAATGTTTCTTTAAAATCCATACTATACCTCCGTTTCTCTTAAGCGTAAATAGGTGAGGGAAAGGAAAAAAACTATTATGAAAATAGGCAAAATATACCAGTGAGTTTCAAAAAATGAAATATAAATGAGATTTTTGTCTATCAATCCCATATCTTGATTTATAAAATCTCCAAATGAAATTAGTGTTAATCCTAAAACATATAGTATTATACTAAATCCAAGTCCTATCAAGACACCAATTGATTTCAAAAAAGCATTTTTATTAAAATAAATAGAACCGAAAAGAAAAACTGATAAATACGCTGCAAATTTTAAGTGTCCTATTAGGTTTAAAATATTCAAACTTAGGAAATTATAACCATGGGTGTTTATTTCATTACTAAAATATGGCAAGATTAAATATCGTCCAATAGATGCTCCCGCAATTTCAATAGTTTGAAATACAATTCCAAATATTAGTACAACACCTACAGCAAAAATTAATTTTTCCACAGTCGATGCTGGTAGAGTAAAAAAATGTGCTCTATTAATTTTGAATCCAAAAACAGTAAAACACACTAAAAAAAACAAAAAAATGTATGAAATAGATGGCGTAATTTCAGGCATGGGGCTTGTTGAAAAACCTAAAATTGCAAAAAGAAAAATAATAGAACTCCCTATAAGAAGTCTTATTTTATTTTCAATGATGTATGCTCTGAGTAAATTGTTAATGTTTATAATATTCATTTTGATCTCCTTTTAAATAAGTTTATGATTGATGTTTAATGATTAACCCTGTGTTTTCTTGCTTATATAATTCTTTTTTAATTTCGGATGCTTTAGTAAAGAATATAACAGTGAGCAGAATTACAAAAAGCGAAATCGCAACTATTAATATTTTGTTGGTGTATTTTTTCATAATGTTTTATTTTTTGGGGTTAAAAATGTTTTGAACTTTCTCTTTGTTGAGTATTACAGCGTTGAATAAGAGCTCGATATCTAATTTTGTCTCTTTTTGATGGATATTTTCGTGCACCACTAACTTGCCTCGTACATTATCCTCTTCATATAAAACAGTTGTGTCGTTTTCTACATCTTCAATTACTTCAAAGGCTAATTTTTTGGTAATAGTTTCGGCACTTTCGTTCAGGATAATTTTTCCGGAATCAAGAATGATGATGGCGTCAATTAAACTGTGCAAATCGCGCACCTGGTGGGTGGAGATAATCACAATTCTATTTTCGGTAGCCACAGAAGCCATTATTTTACGGAAGATGGCTTTGGAAGGAATGTCCAGCGCATTAGTGGGTTCATCCATAATTAATATTTTAGTATTGCATGCTAATGAAAACGCAATCATCACCTTCTTTTTCTGCCCAAACGACAGTCTGTCAATTTTTTCATCCAGATTGAGAATCTCGAAGGTCCTCAAGAGTTCCTGAAATTGTTGGTGGTCAAAATTGGGATAAAAAGGAGAGTATGCCTTCACAAATTCCTTTAGTTTCAGTGCAGGAGTATATAACATCTCCGGAAGAAAAGAGAGCTCCTGCAACATTTTTGGTTTTCGCAAGGCCGGATTTTCAGTTAAAACTAATGCAGAACCGCTTGAAATAAAACGTAATCCGCTAATCAGTTTAAGGAGGGTAGTTTTGCCGGCACCATTTTTGCCAAGTAAGCCGTAAATGTGTCCGCAGGTCAATTCCAAAGTAAGATTTTCGAAAAGCAATCTCTTTTTGGAATACCCGAAATCAATGTTGGTTAGTTGAATCATTTTTTATAATATTAAATATTAAATGTTAATTATTAATAGGCTATATGGTAAGAGATAGAAAATATTTGACCAGAACTAGATAATTATTCCTTTTGTTATTAATTCTTGTATCTTAATTGAAATTTATTGTCATAGTGTATTAGTGTATTACGACACCGCGAAGTAATACTTTTTTTTAACATAAATGCTGGTTTTTGAAAAAAAAAGTGAAATTATTTTTAAAATATTGAATTTCAGGCTGATATTTTTTATGACAACAGCAACTAACAAATTTTAATACTTTCGCACAATATTTAGACAATCCACTTATTTATGCTTTTCAATAATAAGACTATTTGGATAACCGGTGCATCTTCGGGAATTGGCGAAGCGTGCGCCTATCTGTTTGCCAAAGAAAACGCAAATCTTATTCTTACTGCATTGGAAGAAGATAAACTAAGTGAAGTGCAGAGCAGATGTGTTACTATTGGTGGAAAATGTGAAATTCTTCCTTACGATCTCTCTTGTATTGCAGGAATTCCGCTTTTGGTTGAAAAAGCCCTCACTTTTTATGGCAAGATAGATATTATGTTCAATAATGCGGGAATTAGTCAGCGGGCAAAAGCGGGGGATACTCTTTTTGAAGTGGATAAAAAGATTTTAGATGTCAATTTCTTTGCACCGGTGCAGATTGCAAAATTGCTCATTCAACAAATGATAGAAAACGGAGGCGGAACTTTCGCAACTACCACCAGTATATCTGGACGTTTCGGGTTTCCTTTACGTTCAGCCTATTGCGCTTCCAAACACGCACTCTACGGTTTTTTTGAAACTATTCACGCGGAATACTACTACCAGAATATACGTTGTGTGATGGTTTGTCCGGGACGCGTGCAGACCAATATCTCATTCTACGCCTTAGAAAAAAACGGAAAGCAGCACGGAAAGTTGGATGCGGGGCAAAAGAATGGCATCAACGTTGAAAAAGCGGCAAAAAAGATTGTAAAGGCGATTCGCAAACAAAAACCGGAAGTGTTGGTAGGCGGAAAAGAACTGCTAATGGTTTATTTCAAGAGGTTCTTTCCGGCTTTGCACCGAAAAATTGTGAGAAAAATTACCCCTGAATAATAAAAATCAAATAATTATGAATAAAAAATCGCTTGATTACAAGCTAGCAGAGAAAATAATACAAGAAAGCAGAGGCTGCGGTAAAACAGACCAGGAGATCTACAACGAATTGTCGCAACAGTATTTCGATAAGAAAAGCATTGCACTTCTCATTTCAGGCACTGCCACTGCTGAGCAAAAGAAAAAATACAAAATGTTAAATATTCTCTTGCTTGTATTAATTGGTATTTATGTGGTACTTGTGGTTTTATATCTGTTTAATAAACGTGAATTTCCTAGCGATTTATGGTTTATAATTCCTTTTTCGGTAGCCTTATTAGGTATGGCAGGATATTTCATATATGAAATAGCATGGTATAATGTGCATTTTTACCGCATGTGTGTAATGTTTACCATAGTATTTTCTTTTCAGGGAGGATATTTAAGGCGTGTTTGGAATCTTGAAAGTGTTATAGAAACAATTGTTAAGCTACTTTTTGTAATTGCTATTGTATTTCTTTCTATATATCTCAATAAAAAACTATTCTCCAATAGTAAACATAGAAAGTTGAAGCGGGATGCGGATGGAGAATATATATTTGAATGAAAATGAATTAAGTACAATAATTAGTGATGTTATTTCTTCCCACTCATAATCTAAAAGGCGATATTTTTGGCGGATTAACCGCGGGAATTGTAGCATTACCGCTGGCGCTCGCGTTTGGCATTCAGGCTTTTGGAAGTATTGATGTGGGCGATATTGGTAATATCGGCGCCATCGGGGCGTTTGCCGGCTTGGTAGGAGCCATTATGGTCGGTTTTTTTGCTTCTTTATTCGGTGGAACGCCCGCGCACATTAACGGCCCAACCGGACCAATGACTGTGGTTACCGCCACTCTGATTTCAGGAATTTGGGCAAGTACGCAACCTCATTCTATTGAAACCGTTTTGGTTACGCTTTCCCTTGCAGGACTGTGTTGCGGCGGATTTCAAATCCTTTTCGGATTTATGAAAATAGGACAATATATCCGCTATATTCCCTATCCGGTTTTATCGGGATTTATGAGCGGTATCGGTATTATTCTTATTCTACAGCAAATATATCCCTTAATGGGAACCAAATCTCCTGTGTTAATTGTAGATATGCTTACGCAACTGCCGCAAAGAATATCGGATTTTAACATATTCGCCCTTACTCTCGGCGCAGGCGCCATTACCATAATCTATCTTTTCCCTTTGCTTAATAAAAAAATCCCCGCAACCCTGATTGCACTGTTGGTAATGACTATTATCTCTCTGCTTATCAAAAACCTTAATCCTGTTTTAACCATCGGGAACGTTCCTTCGGGTTTACCCAAACCTTTTTTTCTATCATTCTTAAGCTGTAAGATAGATTGGCTTTCTGCACTGAAAATGGCGATTATACCCGGACTTACCTTAGCCGGTCTGGGCTCAATTGATACCTTATTAACCGCTGTAATTGTAGATAATACAACCAAGACGAAACACAATAGTAATCAAGAGTTGATAGGACAAGGGATAGGAAATTTTTTCTCCGGCCTTTTCGGAGGCATCTCAGGCGCAAGCGCTACTATGAGAACCTTATTAAATATCAGTAGCGGCGGAAAAACTAAGATGGCGGGAATAATTCATTCATTGTTTTTGTTAACGGTATTGCTTGGTTTGGGGAGATATGTGAGATTTGTTCCTCTTCCCGTTTTAGCTGGTATATTAATCACCGTGGGGTTCAGTATTATTGATTATAAAGGATTGAAAGATTTAACAAAAATACCTCGGGCAGACGCAGTGGTTCTCGTTACCGTACTTTTACTCACTGTTTTTGTCAATCTGTTAATTGCCGTGGGCGTAGGAATGATTATTGCTTGTGTGGTTTTTATGAAACGCACTGGTGATTTAGTAGAAAAAGGGTATCAATCCAGTAAAATTACCATTTTTGATAAAGAATCTCCCTGGGAAGATGAAACTGAAATTATCGGCGATGTTCACCATCAAATATATATTCTAAGATTAACCGGAACCATTTTCTTCGGCTCCATTACCCGTTTTCAAGAGGTAATGCAAGAAATCCCGGACAGTGCCAAAATTGTGATTATCAGGATGCAACATATTTCATTTATGGACCAATCGGGGTTATATGCCATGGAAACTGCTTTAAAAGATTTGCAGGATAAGGGAATTACCGTACTCATGACACTTATTCAACCACAACCTTTATATATGTTGCAAAAACTTTATGTCATTCCCAATCTAATCCCCGAAAAACATACTTTTGATACGTTTGATGAGTGTACACAGTTCTTAAAACAAAATATGAAACTTATGAATTCTTAATTATTTATTCGGAAAAATTTAATTTTATGAAAATTAATATCTTACTTTTAGGTCTTCTTTTAACGACATTCTCACTCTTTGCACAGAAAAATGTGCCTTCGGTTTTTGACCCCGATCTTAAAATTGCCAACCAAATAAAAACAGATGCGATAAATAATTCTAAAGTGGATGATTATTTGTATTTACTGTGTGATAAAGGAGGACCAAAACTAACCGGCTCAAGAGGAATTTTACGAACAGATACAATAGCGATGTTAGAAATGAAAAAAATGGGGCTTGAAAATGTGCGCATTGAAAAAGTAAGAACTTGGGACAGAGGTGGGTGGGAGCTAAACAAAGCCTATATGGCAATGACTGCACCTTACTATATCCCTTTTTATCCGGCTCCTGTGGCGTGGACAAACGGAACAAACGGACTGAGTTCCGGTAAGGTATATTACTTCTCGGCTACAACAAAAGAGGAATTGGCAAAACTGAACGGTTTCTATACCGGAAAAATTGTGCTAATGCCCGATGTGTTGCAGTATCAAATTAATTACAAACCTTTAGCCACTATTTTTACTGACGAACAATTGAAAGAGATGGAGTACCAACCTATCTCTACACGACAAAAACGAGCCGGACTTCCTACCGAAAATATTTTGCTAACCTATCAAGATATTCTGCAATTTTTGCGAGCGGAGAATGCTGCGGTAATAATTCACGAAACCGGAGACTTTAATGTGCCTGTAATCTCGTTCTTTCCTTATAAAAGGGGTGATGATTATTCACCATGCGAGATTAACATTACCTGCGAACACCACGGCTTGATGCAACGCCTGATAGAAAACGGGGAAGAGGTAAGAATGGACGTTGAAATTGAGGTAGAATTTAGAAACGACGAAAATATTTATATTGTGGTTGGGGAGATTAAAGGCACGGATCCGAAGTTAAAAGATGAATTGGTGATAATTGGCGCCCATTTAGACGGATACCCAATGAGTAATGGCGCAGGAGATGATGTTACCAATTCTGTTGGTGTATTGGAGGCGATGCGCATTCTGAAATCATTGGATATTAAACCCAAAAGAACCATCAGGATGATTTTATGGAACGGAGAAGAGGTAGGGTTGCACGGCTCGAAAGGCTATGTGGAGAAGTATGTGAAAGATGCCGAAGGTAACAAACTAAGCGAGTTTGATAAAATTTCAGCCTATTACAATGCCGACTATGGTCCGGGAAAATTCAGAGGAATTTCTACCCAAAGCAATATAGCATTAGAACCACTGTTTAAAGCTTGGGCGCAACCCTGGCATCATATCGGATTCACCACGGTAATTCATCGCTATTTCACCAGCACCGACCATATTCCCTTTGATGAAGCGGGCATCCCGGCATTTCAGTTTATTCAAGACCCGTTAGAGTGGGGGAGAGGTTCGCACCGCATAATGGATTTTGCGGATAGATTGGTGCCTGATAATATTCGCCACAATGCTATCATTTTTGCGTGGTTTGCCTTCAAAACAGCAAATCTTGAGGAAAAATTGATGAGGAAAGATTGAAGAAACAAGTAGATGACGCAGACAGTCAGAGTATATAAAACTCTGAAATTGGAGGAATATCTTTTGTTAATATGTGATGTCCTGTTTTGTGCGGTTTTTTTTGATAAAAAAAATAATTTATTGGTATTCATATAATTAACGTTTTTCGTTGTGCGTAATTGGGTGCTTCGGTGTATCTTTGCGGCATGTTTGTAAGATTAAAAGTTAATTACTTACGAAATTCACAAAGAAGATGCAACGAGATTGATTTGCAAATTAGACCGATTTACCACAGAAAACGCAATAGAATAGAGGTTCATATTTGTATTTCATTCATGGCGTATTTGATATACAAAGAGTTAGAAAGAATATTGAAAAATAATAAAATTGAATTATCGGTAGAAAAAGCCATTGAACAAATCAACAAAATGTATGAAATCAAAATCCCAACGCAAAATGGAACTTTCAACACATTTAGACCCAAAAATAAAAGAGCGTTATTTTTTTTCTTTGTAGAATTTTATTTTCTTATAACCGCTTTTATCGGATTCAAAAACTTATCCAACAAGCGTAAATCTTCGGTAATAATTTCTGCGCTGCCGGTCATTTCCTGACTGAATGTTAATTTTTTTCCATAATTGGTAACCAAAGAAGCAGGAAATTCTACCTCCAACATATACGCCTTTTTGTTGTCGCCTACTGTTACAGGAACTAATGAGATATTTTTGATGATTACACGTACCATCCCAAACTCCATGTGGGGATAATTGTCGAACTTAACGTTAACCGCTTGCCCCACCTTCACTTTGCCGGCGCCCTGCGGGAGTAGCAAGATTTTGCCGATAATTTTGGTTTGCTCTTTGGGAACTATGGTAACTAACAAGTCTCCGGCGTTTAAGTTTTGATTTTTCTGCCAAAATTTGGTGAAAGTTACAATGCCATTAATTGGACTGACAAACAAGTACTTTTGTTCCCACGTTTTTAACTGGGTTTGTAGTTGCTCGAATGCACCGGTGAGGGCAATCTCTAATTGATTAACTTGCTCGTTTCGTTGCTGTTCCAAATCAAAAATAGTCTGTTCGCTTTGTAAAATGCTCATATTTTGATGGTCGATACCCAATTTTGCGTTTTCATAACTTTGCAAATATTGTAGATATGTATTTCTTGCGTGTTGATATCCAGCATTCGAGAGTACTTTTTTCTCATATAAGTTTGAATCAATAGTGAATATTTGATAAGCCGCATCCAATTGTTTTTTAGCAAGTTCTAATTGATTTTTTGATTTTTGTAAAATTAGATTTTGAGTATAAATTTGTTTTTTGATAACGTTTACCTTTTTATGATGATAATCGGTTTGGAAGAAGTACTTGTAATCTTCTTGTGCTTTGGTAAATTGTTGGTAGGCGGGCTGCAATTCGCCAAGATTTAGGTTTACAAAAGGCAGAAAGCAAAATTCAGATGGCAAATTCCCTTCCAATATTAGAGGAGTGGCATACGCAGGCTTACGGGACGGTTCATCGTAATTCGTAATTCGTAATTCGTAATTTTTAATCTTCAATACATCACTAAAATCTGCCGGGTTTTCGATAACTGCAAGCATATCTCCTTTTTGTACGAATTGCTTTTCAGAGACAAAAACGGAATCTATTCTGCCGGTAGTTTTTGCTATTACGCCGGCTGGCAGGTTTTCGGTGGTTACAGTAATGGTTGCCTGAATTACATCCGGGTATTTAAAGAAATAACTGCCTATGATTAATCCAGCCACCACGATGAAGATGATAGATATTCCCCAACGAATTATCCAACGTGGTGGGCGGCCCAAAATTTCCTGCACAGCAGGACTTTTGAGTTCAATTTCCTTTTGAATAATTTCTTGTTTTATTTCTTTTTCTTCTTCCATATCAATTTCCTAATTCTAATTGATTTTTCACCAGCTCATAATAAATCCCTTTCAATCTCGTAAGTTCCTTATGTGTTCCTTGTTCCACTATTTTTCCTTTTTCTAACACTACTATACTATCTGCATTTTTTACCGTACTTAAACGATGCGCCACTATTACCACCGTTTTGCCTTGAAAAAACTCGTTAAGATTTTCCATAATAACTTTTTCGTTATTGGCATCCAAGGCATTTGTTGCTTCGTCGAAAAAGATATATTCCGGATTTTTGTAAACAGAGCGGGCAATTAAGATACGTTGGCGTTGCCCTTGACTGATGCCCTGCCCCTCTTGTCCAATTTTTGTATTGTACCCTAATGGTAACCCCTCTACCATTTCTTGAATATTGGCGACTTTGGCAGCATGATGCAGACGGTTTGTGTCAATTATTTCATCGCTTACGGCTATGTTGCGAGCAATGGTATCGGAAAAAATATAACCGTCTTGCATTACTGCACCGCAGTTCTCTCGCCAAATATGTGTGTTAATGTTTTGCAAATTATATTCTCCAATTTTTATTTCGCCTTTTACGGGTAGATAAAAACCTAACATTAATTTTACAAGTGTAGTTTTACCACTGCCACTCATTCCAACAACGGCGGTAACCTTTCCGCTCGGAATATCCAAACAAACATTATCTAAAACTGTTTCACTGTGTGGACCATCATATTGAAATGTGAGGTTTTGGATAGAAATAGTCTTTTTTTGCGGGAGTAGTGTTATTTTGCTTTCGTTTGGGCTTTCTTCATCTTCACGATTGTGAATTTCGCCCAAACGTTCCAGACTGATTTTAGCATCCTGTGCCGATTGCACAAAACCAATCAATTGACTAATCGGTGCATTTAATTGCCCGATAATATATTGTACTGCCATCATCATTCCCAGTGTCATATTGCCTGTAATAACCGCTTGAGCCGCGAAAAAGGAAATGATAATATTTTTAGTTTGGTCAATAAAAAACGCGCCTGCCTGCTGGTACTGGCTTAATGCCAAACCTTTTATACTGACTTTAAACAGTTTTATTTGAATATTTTCCCACTCCCAACGTTTCTGTTTTTCGCAGTTGTTAAGTTTTATCTCCTGCATTCCTGTGATGAGTTGATAAAGATTGCTTTGCTCTGCCGAGGCCTGGGCAAAACGCTTGTAATCCAAATCTCTTCTTCTTTTTAGAAAAACAACTATCCAAAGGACGTATAAAACACTGGCGAGTGAAAAGATGGCGAGAATTTTTAAGTTATAAAATGCCAAAACACCGGTAAAAATGATGAGATTAATAAAAGAAAAAAGTGTATTTAAAGTACTCATAGTAAGGAAATTCTGAACGCGAGAATTATCTCCAATTCGTTGTGTTATATCTCCAATCATTTTAGTATCGAAAAAACGAATAGGCAATTTCATAAGTTTTATGAGAAAATCAGAAATCATAGAGATATTGATTCTTGCCGTAATGTGTAACAGTATCCAACTGCGAATAAATTCTACCACGGTTTGACTGGTAAAAAGCACCAATTGTGCAATGAGTATTAAAGTAACGAAACTCAAATTTTGATTGCTAATACCGTAATCAACAATACTTTGTGTTAAAAATGGAAATATTAATTGCAGTAATGAACCTAACAATAGTCCTAATAAAAGTTGAATAATATATTTGCGATAGGGTTTAAGGTAGCGAAAAATATACGAAAATTTTGTCCTGTCTCTTTTTTCGTCTTCCTGTTCATAAAATACCGGTGTTGGCTCTAACAGCAATGCAATTCCTTCATTTTCGCCCTCTTTTTTCATACTTAGCCAATTGTTGCAAAATTCTTCAATAGTGAATTTGATTAATCCGTGGGCGGGGTCAGCCACTTTAACAAATCCTTTATCTCTACTACCCACTTGTAGTTTTACGTCGTAAACCACTACAAAATGTTCTTGTCTCCAATACACGATGCAGGGCAGGGGGGCTTCTTTCGCCAATTTCTCAAAATTCAGATGAATTCCCATTGTTTTAAAACCCAACTTCTCTGCCGCATCGCTTATTCCCAGTAAACTTACCCCGACGCGGGTAGCAGAACACATCTCTCTTACTTTTTGTATGGAATAGGTCTTGCCATAATACTTGGCAATCATGGCTAAGCAGGTGGCGCCGCAGTCCATAGTGTCGGGTTGCTTGAAGTAGGGAAATTTCCTGTTCATTTGAGTTATGTAAATGTCATTGCTATCAGATTCTATTTTTTTCTTCAAGAAGTTTAAAAAAATTATAAAAAGTTTTCAAGTTCCTCTAATGAATATTCGTCTTTGGGAAACAAATAACCATTAACAAGAATAGTGGGAGTTTCATAAAATTCTGTTGACATTAACCATTCTCTATGCTTCATGTATTCAATTTTACACTCTTTATTTGTACCTAAGGGGTGTTTTAAAAAAAAAATTTCACGTTTCAACCTGCCTTCTTCAAACCATTTACTATATATCTCTCTTGCTTTATCCGGATCTGCAAAATACGCACCAATCAAATACTCTGAACTTGAATCCAAAGACACATCAAAAGAGGTAAAAATATACTGAACTGCTATTTTTTCACTTTTTGTTAAGAAATGTTCAAGAACCTTATGAGCTTTAGCACATGGTGCGCAGTGAGGATTAGTTATTACTGTTAAGAAAAATTCAGCATTTGGATTACCGAAAAATACTTTTGAGAATTGTTTTGGAATAATATACTCGGAACTTTGCTTCAACAATCCATCAAAAACTTCATCATTTGCCTTAAGTCTTCTATATGATTGTGAAGTACTAATCCCGTCAAACCATATTTGAATATTTGGCATCAAGAAGTTCAAGAATAAACATAATAACACATAGAGTGAGAAAATAATGATAATAGCATCATAGTATATTACTGTTGTGAATTTTATATAACCAAAAATTAGATTTATTACAAAAATAGCCCATAGAGCAGATTGGATAAACAGGCATAATATACACCATTGTTTTATCTTGAATTTCTGATACAAAATACTCCAAATTGTATATGGTAATGATAATAAGTTGGCAAGGGCTATATAAAATATAAAAGTTGGCATGATTAAAAGTAATAATATATTTGAAGTAAAATATGCAAAACCTATTTCACTCCATTTAAATCCAAATATTTCTGATGCAGACTTTTCAAATTCTTTACTATTGCAGTTAGAACTACGTAACATCGTACATAATTTGTCGGAAGCTCTATTTAAAATATTCAAGTCTTTTTGTAATAATAAGAAAGAGATTACAATTCCAAATAAATTTGCCAAAAGAAGTAAGTTGACACCAATATTTTGATAGCTTTCTTTTTTTATGTATGCAGCAACTAACAAAATCAAAAATGTTACTACTAATCCGCATTTTTTCAATACTTTAATAACTTCTTCTCGTTTGTTATTTTTATAATTTGGTTCAGCCGAATCTTCATTTGCTTCGGCAATCAAGGCAATACCACTCCAATATTCCAAGAAACGTTCTTTTGAAGTATTAATAGTTTCACCGTCTAAAATAATCTTAACATTTTCTTCGTTTATATTTGCCAAAAGACCTAAATTATTATCAATATGTACGACAAAAGGAGGAGGTAGTTTTTCGAGTACCTCTTTTTTGTCATCTGCTTTAAATGCTTCATTAGGAATATTATACAAATCAAACATTTTCGATAAACCGTAAAGATTAGTGTTGTTTGGCTGTTCAAAATATGATTTATCAGCAAATTGTTTAGTATATTTTACATCTAATAAATCTAAAAATAAAGTGAATATATTTCGGTTTTTCATGTTCGGAAAATTGCATATTAAGAAAACTGAAAAAAAACATTTTTGAAGAAATTCTTTGTGATTTCTTCAAATCTAAGCGACTCGATTAAAATTTTAATAAAATCTTTCGCAAATCATCATTACAAGTGTAACCGGTTACCTTTTCTTTTAAAACCCCTTCTCTATCAAACAATAGATAGGTTGGAATGCTTGAAAAGTCAAGTTGATTCAAAAGATAGTCCCATTGCTTCTTAGAAAGGTAATAATGTTCGCCGCCTATTCCTTGTATTCTCTTCTCCCACTGGTTTTTCGGAGAAGAAGTATTTGTAAAATACACAAAAACCATATTCTTGTCGTGAATATCCTTTTTTAATTCTTTAATATCATCTATTGCATCAATGCAAGCGCCGCACCACGTTGCCCAGAAATCTACAAAAACTTTTTTTCCTTTATGTTTCAATATTATTGTTTCTAGTAGATGTTCAACAGGACAATCAGGTGTTTGGTTTATGACAGGTACTCCAATAAATTTCGACAGTTTTTCATTTCTTTCGTTCTCTCTGAAAATTATTTCCGGAATCGCCTTGTTTACAAAATGGCTATTGATATTTTGTCTTTGCACTTCTGTCAATGGTTTTGTCTGGTATTCAAACTGCCTCATATAGGATCGGAGAGCCAAATAGTCATAAAAAAAACCTTCTTCAAAGCCCACTAACTCGCCCAGTATTTCTGCTGTTTCTTTTATCCAACTTTTTATTGGCTTGTCACTAATTTCCTGAATTCCGAGAGTGGCGTTCGATAAGATGCAGTTTAACATATTATTAAAAGCCTCACCTGGTAAAAGATTTTTTTTGTCGTTAAGATTCAACTCTTTAAAAAAAACATAAAAGCATTTTTCAGGTTCGAGTGGTGCAATATAGTTATCCCAAAGTTCTTCGGAGTATGTATTTCTATAACCAGTCAAAACATATTCGCCATAGTGAAACATATAACTTCTTAGCAATGAAAATCTAAATTCTCGTATGAGTATCTCCTTTGTTGGTTTTGAAATATGTGGAAATTTACCCATCGTTGCAGATATTCGACAATTTATGTTTTCATATACGGAATTTGTATAATCCTCGAGACTTTTATTGTAAAAAGAATTATAGGAGGGATTGCTTTCAGCACAAGGATTGGCTTCCATTTCCATATACATGTTACCGGCTTCGGTCATATCATAAGAACTTGCCCAAATACTATTCCGAAGTTTTACTGTCATGTTACCATTTCTGTCAAATCTTATTCTAATAAAATTATTCTCATTTACAATAAGAGGTGCCATAATGAAGTATTCACCATATCCCAAATTAAAAAATGCCAAGGCGGGATTTATCTCAACAGGTAATCTAACATCAAACTTTCCTTTTTTATTAGTTGTAATATTATATGATTTTCGCTTTCCAGAGACAGGATTAAAGAAAGAAATCTCTATTGGCAACGGATTATCTTCTTTATCTAAACGGTCATCTAAAACAACACCTGACAGAATTATGTTGTCATTAACAATATCCGGTTGCGGAAACTGGGTTTTTTTATTACAAGCACCTAACAATAAGGTAATTCCAAAAAATAGATAGTAATATTTCTTATGAGTTCGCATAATAAACAAACGCATCCATGAATAAAATATTATTGTTTCTTATCATAGCATATTCAGAGTTTTAAGCACAACTTGAGGTTAAAATCTCGAATATAGAATATCGTCTTTTTTTATAAATACTTGTATTAATACTTTCAATCGATTATTGGTTGTTCGATTCTATTTTCAATATTAACATAATGACAATTAAGGTCTGAGCAGTAGCGAGTTCCTGCAAAAACATTTTGTGAGCACTTACCTTTATATTCTTTCCCTTGGTAAACCCAACTACACGTGTCACATAAAGCTTTGCCTTTACAAGCATCTGTCTTGCTAGATTCTCCAGCCCTAACGCCGCCTTTAACTTTTTTCATTTGTTTGATACTTAAAACTGAAATACCTTTAATTTTGTTTAGATTTTTCATAAAATAAATAATTTGAATTGCCTACTCTTTACAGGATTTTCGGCAAACTCCTTGTTGTAAATTTACAACTTCTTCTTCCCATTTTTATTAGAACTACATTCACACAGGTATGAGAAATCCTTTTTGTGTTTGTTGCAAAAGTTGCTTATTAACGGTGCGCCTGTTTTCTCCTTTTTGGAGTGTTGTGCCTTAACTCGGCGGTTCTTTTGTTGGCAATTTACGGTTAAATAACAAAGTTTGCGGGTTCTAATTCGCTGCAAATTTAAAACAAATGAATAAAAGAAAAAAACAAATAATAAATATTTCAAACAATTTTTTAATAATCATAAAATAGTTTTCGTAAACATAAAGTATTATTAACATGTAAGTTACAAAAAAAATAAAAAAAATTCTGCAAAGGTATAATAATGTTACCAATTTATTAGTATTTTTGCAGCCAAATATTAATAAAATAATAATGCTATGGAAAATTTTGGAAAAAAACTTGTAGATTTACGAAAACAAAGAGGAATTTCTCAAGAACAATTAGCAATAGATTTGCATGTCTCTCAGTCCACTATTTCAAACTATGAACTTGGGGTTACAAAACCAGATACGGATATATTAAAAAAAATTTGCGATTACTTTAATATCCCTATAACATATATGTTTTCAGACGAAAAAATAATTTTCCACACCGTTGAAAATCATTCCGGAAATAGTGGTTATATGATAAATAGTACGCTAAACACTTATACAGATAAACTCATAGAACTATATGAACTGCGTTTAAGGGAAAAAGAAGAATTAATAACATTTTTCAGAAAAGAAATAGAAAAACATGCTAATAAGTAATTGATTATTGCCTCCCGGATTTTGACGGTTTTTGATTCTAAGAGCATGATTTCCAGATTTATTAATAACAAATCCATTCACTACAATTACTCTACCGACAAATTTTTGTTTTCCCGTTTATCGTAATCCTCGTAAAAATCACCGTATCCGCAATATTTACATTTTAAATTGCAGGCATCTGTTACTTCAAAAACGATTTGTCTCAGGTTTGACAATTGATAAGAAATATCTGATTTATTTAAGAAACGTTTCATTTATTAGTTTTTACATAAAATTTCTTCCCTTGATAATCGAAAATAACATTGTGAAATCTTTTCAAAACATCAATACCTATTATGCCGTCAAAGTAATCAAACATTTCATCTTGTGGAATTTCACTACCATCTGGATATGACAACCGCAAATTTGGCCTATTATACATCATTACAGTTGAAAATAGTGATGATATGAAAGTAGGGTCGTTAATAAATTTTTTGTAATCTACTTTTCTTATTGTTTTATCACTTACTAAAGACAATCTTGTACCTAGGTCAACAAAAAAAAACAAAGGAACATTTAGATTAAAAATGTTTTTAAAATCAGGTATTTGAATCAAAAAATAGTGATGTTCTACCCCAAACCGATTCTCTAGCTTTTTAGAACTCATTTCTATGGAAATATATGAATCAATGTCTATAGGTAAACTACTTGATATAATAAGGGTTTCATTAGCAAAATCAAAATTCACTATTCTACGCTCAAATAATTCAGCACCTAAAGTAAATTTTTCGCACTTATCAACTCTAATAGTATCAAGAGTTAAATCATAATTGCCAATATTAAGAATAACTCTTTTTTCATAATCTTTTGTTTCAGGTATTTTAGGAAAAATTTGACATATCAATGAATCGGGCAATAAAGTGAAAAATTTCTCTATTATTGTTATAGGAAATATTGTCTTCGGAGCTCCATTATCAAGAAAAATATTAAATTTCTCATCAAATACTTGAATTTGAAAATAAATTCTGTTATCTTGCAAGATGAAGGGAAGAATTGCTGTTTCTTCAAGATTAACATTTTGTATTAGTTGTGCGTGACCATTGAGTTTGCAAAAAGCAAAGAAGATAAAGACAAATAGATATGATAATGTAAGAGATTTTTTTTTCTTTTTCGACCTAATTAATTTTTTCATAGTATTTTTTTTTAATATTTTTTTGCTATATATCCTAAAAAAACAAATCTATCTTATTTAATAATATCAATAATTTATTTTATTTTATGCTATCCGATTGAGATTCATAGCAGACGTAGCAGTTGTGAAGCCATTTGAGGAAACGGGATCAAGAAGAGGGGGATGGAAAGTACATGAACACAATGCATCGCAAGATATATCATATTTGGCAGAGTATGTAAAATGAATTTCATTCGAATAACACCAAGTGTGTGTGCCACTAATTAAACTTCCCATCTCTTTTTCAGTTAGCCTGTTTTGGGCTAATTTATTTATTTTTAAATTTTTCATTTTCGTTTAATTTTAAAGTAAATTTATTATTAATCTGTTTGTATTAGCGGCGTTTTATTATTTTTGCCGTCAATTTTTGTGCGAGCGTTACAAACATTACACTATATGCCTTAGGTGCAAGCAAGCAGGGTTGGGTAAATAAACTTTTAGAGGGAATAAATACCTTTCCCTGCGTAAGCACCTTTTTGTTATTGCCACCTTGCCAACAGGCGCACATAATGGCAGGGGCTTTACTTAGCCAAGTTATTTTTGCCCAAATACCAAATGTTATGATATTTTAGTGAACAAACAGAGAAATAATCAAGCTGATTTAATTTAAGATACTTCTGGTACCGGTAGCCTCTGGAATTACAATGGTATCTTATTGGGGATTGCTTTTCGCTCACAAAAGGCATCTCCAAAAGCCTGCAAATAACAGAAAAACAACCCGCGAGCCGCTTAACTGTCCGATTTGCTAAATTTTGGAGTTTTTTTTTGCGGACATCTTCATATATGTACTATTTTCTGGAGCCCTTAATAATGATGCGAAGATATAATAAATAAATTATCATACAATTTTTTTTTTAAAAAATTGGTTAAAAATTAGTTTGAGGCGTTATGAATGGGATTCCTCGCTGCGCTCGGAATGACAGCACAATTTTGTTATATGGGAGGGGCGGAAAATGCGGCGGCGGCATTTCGACAGGCTCA
>JAIRVY010000158.1 GCA_031253655.1 Bacteroidales bacterium | reverse complement strand
CCTTTCAAAAAGGTAATTAACCCTTCGGCGGTGTCATTGGTTTTCTTTGAAATAAATTCTATCCGGGAGCGAAGCGAAGACAGTACGTTTTTGTCTGTCAACGGTCTTTGGTCGAATCTCTCAATGATGTCAATAGCGCCGTTACTTCCGCCGCCGGACATTATGCTGGTTTGCAGTTGAGAAATTTGTCCCTCTATTTTCTTTTCCCATTTCTCATCAAGGTAATTCGATACGGTTGCGCTAATTGCACCGGTACGTAGATTTTCTTCTACTCTCGTTACACGGATGAGCTTTTGAATGTTCTTTTCAGGAATTTTCAGTGTAACAAGATCGCCAATTTTCAGCTTTTGTTTGCCGCGCATAAACCGGTGGTCAATATTCAGCTCAAACTTTACACGTTTTCTGCTGTGAAAATCAAGCCATTCAGTCGCTTTGTCCCGTAGTCTGCCAATAGCGTTGTCCACATAACTTTTCGGCATTATAACGCCGGTAAAATTAAATTCATCACCCACTTTCGGCTTTTTATTTGCGTTTGGAACTTGCGGCTTTACTCCTTCCTCATTTGGCAATGCTATTTCATCTTCCTGCTCAATGAGCGTGACTTTCTTTTGTGCGTGATTGTATTGGAATGTAAACGAAACGCCCATCAAATCGCCTGTAAGAAAATTGATACGCGCATTGTCGCCAACAGCTATCTGATTCAAATCGAAATCAATTTTATTTGAAACAATCTCTTTATTGTTTTCTCCGGAAACCGTATTTACAATGCCGATAAATTCAGGAAAAATATCGTCAAAAATAATTTTTCGCTCAACAACCTTTTCAAAGTCCTGAAAATTTTCGAGATAGATTTCCGGCAATTTCAGATTTCCGGCGTAATCTGCATTTGCATTGGGAACGTTCTGATTGCCGCCGACCGGATAAACACGAGTAACCGTATCGTCTCTGTCCACATTCAACTGCGAAACGGTATAAAGCCCTTTGCCACGGCCTTGTTCAAAAACAAGATTAGTTTCATTCTCTATGCGGGATACAGCGTTTATCTGTTTATCAGTAAGGAAAAACTCGATATTGAACGTTTCGCAAACAAGCGAAAGCATATCCCTGCAACTGATTGAATCAAACGTGATGGTTTTGAATCCGGTGTCTTCAACCGCTCCGACAGTCCAGCCTGTGTCAACGCCAAGCGGATTCCCTGCCGTTTTGTTGACACAGCAAACAATCTGTTCAATGAAATCACGTGCTTTTCCGGTAATAGTGTCGATTGCTGAGCCGGTTATTTTGTTTACAAAAAGTTTATCGAAAAGCGTGTATAGCGGATGTTCAAAAATTAGGTCATAACTATACTCTACCTCTGATTTTTTTGTGTATTCTGCATCGCGATTGAGCGTGTAGCGGATTCCGTTTATTTTTATATAATCGCTATCGTGTATATCCAGCACGGCATCGACAACGATTGATACGCGCACTTCGTCCACTCCCATGATCTCCGACAGGCGCGATGCGTTTTTATCGGAAATGGTAATGCCCGACGCTTCAACTCCATTCGTTCTGCGATATACCTGAATCATAGACATACAGCTTTTAATGTGAATGATAACACTTTTTCTCCGGCGATATTGACCGTTATTCCATCTTTGAAATACAGGTTGAACACATTATTTTTGATTTTCAGCGTTCTCGTTCCGGCTTGCATCAAAACAGCCTGAAACTGGTTCATTTTATTGTACAAATCCGCAAAACCGCTTCCAAGCATTGCACAGTTCAATGTAGTCTCACGTGTACCGCGATAATTGGTGCGAATGTAAAATTCGGTAGTCGCCACTTCAATTCTTTTGGCCGTATTGGCGGGACTGTTACTTTTTTCGATAACTATTCTGAAATCTTTATTCAGATTGAAGTTATCGAGCATATATTCTCCCTGCACGGAAGGTGTTACTGTAATCGGTTTCAGCATGAAATTATTTTGCCAAAACTTTGCCTTTACAATATCATATTGATTGACAGGAATCACCTCTATTTCATCCCTGCACGCTACATTGAACGAATCGTAATCAAATGAGAGTACTTTGCATGCCACACACGCCGATTTGAAAGCGTTTACTTTTTCGGACTTCACCACAGCGTAAAGAGTAAGTGTTCGTCCATCGAGCTGAATATCTTCCGTCTGAACAAACGGCTCAATAGAAGTACCCCAATCATGCTCTGCGCTGCTGATTCGTTTCGGCAAATCAAGCATGCCTTCGAGTGCAAACGCCTGATTGCTTCGACCGGGCAAAGCGTCGAAAGACGATAACGGAATATTGTCGAGTTTGTAAGTCATAATAATTACCCTCTGCTGTTATTGGGTTTCGTATTCTTTTCGATATTTCCAAGCTTTTCATTCATCGTGTCGAATTGCTCTTTGATGCCGTCCGTGTTGTAGGCTGTATCCCTCGTATTGCGATTTATATCGTTCAATAGGCCGAGAACGGCAGATAAATGCGTCTTGATGTCGGGAAATTGGTATTCATTCATCTGTTCTTTTATTGTCCGGATATCCATGGCGGTCATATTCCACAATCCGACAAGTTGAGAAGCAGTTCCTTCGGTCATTTGTTGTTGAAGTTCACCGGTAACTCCTTTTTTACTTTCTTTATCGCCAAGCGTAACACCTGTTATCTTCTGCAAGTTTTCGGCATCGGAAGTCAAACTGCTGATTATATCCTCCCACATGGATTGCAGGCTGTCAATTTCCCGTTCTGTCAAACCCTCCTTGTCGCTTGCCTTTGCAGAAAAATCTTCGTAAAACTTGCGGACTTTTTCCTCTGCAAGCATTTTCAGCGAGCTTGCTACGGCCGATTGCATAAGGTTTTCAAACGTATCGGCAAAATCCGTTGCCGACCGCTTGCCTGCCTTGAAGCCGTCAATAATCCCATTCACCACGCTGTCGTAGGTTGAGCCGGTGAATGTTTCATTGACTTGCTCAAGAAATTCCTCCTGTCGTTTGGCCAGGTCGTCGCCCTCCTCTTTGGCTTTTTTCAAGGCTTCGTAATACTTCTGCCCTTCTTCCGACAGTTTGCCCTGTGAGGCCAACCGTTCGATTTCTTCCCAGGTTTTGCCGGCCAGCGAAGCCCATTCGGTAACAATCTTTCCTTTTCCCCAGCCAAACAGTCCGGTTTTTTCAAAATGTTCGCCCTTCTTGAATTGGGTACTCAACAGCTTTTTCCACAGTTCGTCCTGATCCCTGGCGTTGGATTCGGTTTGTTTTTTCAATTCATCTCCCTGACGAGAAATATAATACAGCGTTGCTTCACCTATTTTTTGAACCCATTCGTAGCGTTCGCGATACAGCCGGTTGATATCAAACTCGCCGAGATACGCCTGCATCTGGTTTTCAGCAATTTGTTTTTTCAGTTCTTCCCTGTGCTTTTTATTGTCAGAAAAGATTTTGGTAATGGACGAAACCATTCCCAAGGTTGCTCCAATAGCCGCGCCGGCGGGACCGAAAGCAGCGCCGGTCTGAGCGCCCTGCATGGCTGAATTGGCCACATCCATCACATTTGAAAGCCCTTCGGCAATCGAAGAGAAAATATCGCTGCCGGACAACTCGCCGATTGAACGGAGCGAGTCGGCAAAAAGATTGCCCATAGTGGTTACATCCCGTAAGCCATCGGAAAGTAAATCCAATCCGGTTTTTAATTCATTTTTATTTCCTTTTGAACTGAAAATTTTCTTTAATCCGGCGCTCATTTTATTGAATGCCATATCCGCCCTGTTGGCTTCTTCATTCAAGTCGCGAATAGCTTTTTTTATAGCTTCCAGTTTTTCAGGCGATTTTGCCCATTCTTCATTTAAGGCTTTGAATTGTGCTTCGGTTTTGATTCCAAATTCTTCCGCTTTTTCGGCGTCCCATTTGCCGGAAAGGACAAAATCCATCATCTCCTGTGCCTGATTGGCAATATCCCGCATTTCGTCGACGCTTTTTTGCTTCATGTCAACGAAAAGTTGTCCGACAGCGTTGGTTGTCCGGGAATATTCGTTGTCGAGCGTCGCGAGTGTTTCGATCAGTTGTTTTCTTAACTCTTCGATGTTAGCGTCGTACTTGCCGTCTGTATTATTCTTTTCCAGTTCGGCCAAATCATCGTTGAATTTTTTCTCGATTTCCAGGCGTTTTTCGGCGTATGTTGAGTATTGCCTGGCTAAGTCGTCAATAACTTTTTTGTTTGCCGCTTCAAATTTCAGCAATTCCGCTTTGGCCAATTCGCCGTCTTTGGCGTCATAAGTTGACAAGGCTTTCTTGTCGGCATCCGTAAATTGAATGCCGGCAGGGTCGAATTTCTTCCCCTTCTTTTCCCAAATGGTTTTTTCCCTGTCCTGTATCTGTTTGAGCAAATCCTCTCCTTGTCGCTTGATTTGTTCAACTTCTTTGTCATAGTTCAACTGGTTTTGGGCAAGAATCTTTTCCGCGCCTTCTTTCATGGCGTCAATCCGTGCCTGTTCAACGGCAAATTCCAAATCTTTATATGCTCTTGCTAGGGATTGTTCTTCGCGCTTGATTTGTTCGGTGTAGTCTTTTGATTTATCTTGGTCTTTTGGCGCAGAAGTTGTCCCGTGTCGAAGTAGATTATATTTTTCTTGCGCTTCTTTTAATGCTTTGGCTTTTTCTTCTATTGCTGTTGCAAAATCAAACTCTTCTCCGTCTTTCACAGATGACGGCTTAACGCCTTTTTTCAGGTTTTTTAGCTCTGTGTCAAGTTTCGTTACTTCTGATTTTGCAATCTCTAATTGCTGGGAAAATGTAACAAAATTATTTTTGTCGGTAAAGCTGTCTTTTACTTCTTTGAGCTTTCTTAAATGCACTTCCAATTCAGCAGTAGATTTAAAAACAACTTCTTTTCCATTAAGTATAATTCGGTGCAATACTCCTTCATTATTCGGTGTGTTTTTTTTCAAAGCATTTTCCATTGCGGAAATATAAGCATCTACTTGTATTTTTGCCAAGCCTTTATATTCATTTGTAGATACGCCGAAATTTTGAAGAATTTGTTTGTGTAGTTTTTCGATATTTTCACTTTCTTGAACTAATTGCTCTGTCCAATATTTTGCACTATTATACGTTTTGGTTTCACCGTAATATGTCTTATTGAATTTCTCTAATTTTTTTGCAGTTTCATCTGACAGTTTACCTGTTTCTTTTAATTCGAGCTGTATTAAATCAAAAAGAGCGGCGTTTTCTCCTGATTCATTTACCTTTAACTCTCTTCTTAAATTTTCATTGATTTTTGCTACGTTTTTACCATATTCTTCCGATTCTCTATCTGACGCTTTCGCAATAGCCCTATCTATGGCTGATTGCTTTGCGGATGCACTGATGGCTTTATATGCTGCATCTATATCGTTAAGATTTCGTATTTCTTCTTTAAGTCCTGTTAGATAGCTACTATACTTACTTGTTATCTCATCTTTTACTTTTTGATAATTAGCCGATTCTTTACTCGTATTTTTCAATTTGTTAAACAGGCGGTCAATTTCTGCTTGCTCTGATATTGTTTCCCTGTTGAATTCATTCGTTGCTTCGTTCAATCGTTTTTGCGCTTTTTCTGCTTCCGTTTGATGAGTGGCGAGCTTGTATATTCCATAAGACAATGCTGCAACTGCAACCCCAGCAGCAACGTATGGATTGGCCATTATAGTAGCATTTAGTCTTGCGGTAATCGCCGTCAATTTTGTTTTTGCAATGGAAAGCAAATTTAGTGATGCAATATTAGCCGTATTTCCTGCTATTTCAGCATTTTTTGCAGCGATGCTTGCAGTTGCAACGGCAAGCTCTTTTTTAGCAAAACCTATTTTTGCTATTTGGGCTGTAATTTCATTATATGTTGCACCGGTGCTTTTAAGCACAAGTAAATGTGCTTGTGCTTGCGTTAAATTCGCTTGCTTTTGCGCTAAGTTTGCTTTCAATATGGCGATTGCCCTTTGTTCTTGCGCAATCAATTCAGCTTTAACGGCTGCCGTATATGCTGCGGAGCCTCTGACAAGATTTTGCTTTGATATATTTTCGAGAGATTCGGCTGTGAGTAATTTTTCGCTTGCGGCAACTTGTGCATTTATTGTAGCGGTAATGGCAATTATAGCCGCCCTGTACACACCATACGCCGCCACTATCTCAAGAATGGTTTTCCCGATTTTTTCATAGTTTTGAACAAGATTTCCAGCAACATCAATAGAGCCTTTCATTATCGGTTGCGCTTTTGTTCCAAGTTCGTTGAGCATTATTGCGATGGTATCTTTCAATTGTCCGGCACTCGCCGAAAGATTATCCATTTGACTTGCCATAAGGTTATGAAACATTCCCCCTTCGGAAGTAACCTTGTTCAATACCATCTCAAGGTGTTCAAATTTGACAGAGGAACGGTCAACCTCAACCCCCATATCTTTGAGCACATCAGTAATGACAACGCCGCGAGCCGCCCATTGCTGTAAGCCCATAGCATCAATTTTTCCTATGTTTTTGGCTTTGTTGTACAGGTCAATCATATCGCCGAGCGGCTGCTTTGTACCTGATGCGATGTTTGAGAGTTTGTCAATAATGGGAATCACATCATTAACATTGTTTCCGAAAGCAAGAAGCTGTGCGCTTGCCTTTGTTAAATCGGAAAACTCGAACATATTGTAATAGGCATAGTCGAGCAATTCATTTACGTGTGATTGCGCTTTTTCGGCAGAACCGAGAAAAACCTCCATACTTTTTTCGGTATCCTGAAATTCAGAGCGAATATGAAACATCTGTTTTACGAAACCACCAATACTTATTCCGGCCAATGAAACGCCAATAGAAGATGCCGCTTTTTTAAAAGCGGCATCTATACGCGCTCCTTCGGCTTCTGCCGAATCGCCGATACCTTTCAGCATTTTAGACGCCTGTTCTGCATCTCGCTTAAGCTGGTCGTTCGTGAGAAATATGGAAAATTTACTTTCCGCCATCACAATTATTCGTCAAACATTAATTTCCTTGCTATCTCCCTGTTATTAGGGTCGTCTGCATTTATTATATCTTCATCTTTGTCATCTTTCCTGCTTTTGTAGCTCGGTAAAACAGAACTGTACATAATCATATTAGCATAACCCATTTCGTACAAGACGTAATCAATCGGCAGATTATACGCTTTGACTACTCCGGCGATTACTGCCCAGATGCTGTCGTTGCCGCCTCCCTCGTCTTCCGAAGAAGATTTATCTCTATCAGGGAATTTGTAGTGGCGAAAAAAAAAGCAAGCTCCATTCCGGCAAGTAGTTTTCCAAGCATATCGCTTAATTGCTTCGGTGTTAATTCTGTCAGAATTTCCTTAGACAAAGTAACCTTACGGTCTATACTGGTTGTTTTTAGTCCTCCGAACGACCGTCGTGTCTCCGTCAATCCTTTTGCTCCCAAAATCAATATCGCTATTATCTCTCCCAATACTTCGCAATCTTTAGCTATACGAAGGCTTTCGGACGCAATATTTTCACTATCCAAGCTGACTTTCGGAAGTGTTGAAACAGCAGCAGAAGCGAGTATCAATGTGGCTGTACTTGGCGGGGCAACCTGATATATTTTCTGTCCAATTTGAACTTCAACTGGTTGCTGTAATATAGCGTTTGCTGTTTTTTGCTCTAAAGTATCCATAATGAAATATAATTTAGTTGCGGAGGCAGGATTCAAACCTGCGACCTTTGGCTTATGTTGCCAACGAGCCGGTCACTGCTCTACTCCGCTATACCCGAAGACTTACGCCTCTTCGTTTTGCTTTTTAGTCTTTTCTTTTTTAGACTGAGTTTCTTCATTAACCTCGACAAGTCCACGAGTAATCAAATCGTCAATCCGTGCCTTGTCGAAATCAACAACATCTCCAACGTTATAATACACGCCTTGTTTATTTTTATCCCAAAATGGGGAAATAACAGTTGCTTTCATGTTATCCGACCGGCGCTGTGTATGGTTTAATCATTTTACCGGTCTTTGGCTTCTTGACATCAAATGTGTATTTCAACATCTTTCCGTCAGCAGACGTCCAGCTTTCTTCAACCGAAACTGTTGCACAATCAATTTTGAAACCCTCAGTATCCGGGTCCTCAGGAGTTAATCGCAAAGCGTAATCATCCACAACCAAACCGTCCTCATCTTCAATTGGACGTATATCGCCTTTCTTCACAAACACTTCACACTCAAACACAAAACTGTTCTTTGAATAGCGAACGTCAACTATTTCCCCTCCCTCTTGTTTAGCTTCAGTTTTCGTTCCCTTCGTTGGAGTGAGCTTTGCAGAATTTTCCTTAATTTCAGGAAACACCTTCCAGGTAGCGCTTGTGATCGGTTCGCCGTTTGTTGATACAGCTACCTCTATTTTGGGTTTACCCCATGCTAATTTTGCCATTTTCTTATAAAATTAGATTGTTAATAATTCATACTTCAATTTTACTACTACAAAATGCTGATTGATTTCCGGCTCTGCTTCCGTATAGACAGTTTGTTGCAAGCTAAACTTGTAGTCGGATTTATCGGCTGTCAGCGATTCAACCCAATTGCAGGCGGCTATTTCCAACTCCCCACCTCTACGACCGTTTTCAAGCATCACTCCGTTATCGACGTTTTCTATGTCCGGTATATAAATATTTATCGTTACAATGCCGGTTTGAATTTGCTCGGCAAAGCCGGCTGTGAAAATGACAATGATATCCTCTGCCTGGCTGTTTCGTGGTCTGTAACCGAAACGGTATATTTTTCCATTTACAGCATTTGAAAGTTCACTGTCTTTCAGCAGTTCAATAATATCGCTCTGTATTTGCTTTGCCGTTTTCATTTCCTGTTAAAATTTACCCCAAGTTGCTCCAGCATCTGCGGAACGAGTTTATCTGCCAATAGTTCTGCACTGTCCAATACATTGTAACCTTTTGCTGAAACATTAGTGGCGTACTTCATACCCGCAACCACAATCAGGCATATTCCTTTCGGAAATTGGCTTGCAATCTGCCTCGCAAATGATTCGCCGTCTTTCGTTCCTTCGCTCCCGCGTTTTATTTGCTGAAAGTTTCCTGCCTGAACGATGTTTCCGTCTGAAACGACAACATATCCGGTGGAACTCCGCAAATTTCCGGTTTGGTCTTTGTATTGCTTTCCGCTGTATGACCGTGCCTCGTTTACGCAGTTTTCGCCCACATAAGCCAAATTTTTGATTATCAACTGTTTTCTTTCTTCTAAAAACTCTTTGATATAATCGTCAATGGCGCTGTTTGGAGTTTCACGTTTTATCGGCATTTTTACAAATTTTAAAGCAATTCACAATATCAAACGACAATTTTTACTGCCCCGACATTTTCAAGGCATTCAGTCCACAAAACAGAAAATTCGCCTATTTCGCCAAAATGACTGTTTATTCTTATCCTTTCGGCATCAAACGGCTGCAAGTCTATCAAAACTTCATACGAAGCGATTGTAAACGAGTTTCCGTTTTGTTTTCCGAGATTGTTTTTCCTATTCACCTTAACATGGCACGGTATCGGCTCCGACCAAGATTCAGAGGGCTCGACCGGATAACCGTTTGTATCGAAACCTCCGCC
>JAIRVY010000080.1 GCA_031253655.1 Bacteroidales bacterium | reverse complement strand
GAAAATTCACGCGAAACGCGAACACATTTTTCCACAAAAACGGAGCTATAATCACCCGGAAATAGAGGAGAAATATTCAAAATACGAAACGCAAAATTGCTTGCTGATAACGTGGTGGCGGCTTCACGCAGGCGGGGGTCTCACAAAGGCTTGGGCGGGCGACACACTTCCAAATTCGCACAAATGTTCGGGCGGGCATACACCCCCGCTTGCGTGAAACCGCTCGTTATCTGCTGCCATTTTTATTCTTTTCTGTTGTCATTTCCTTTAAATATTTCAATTCAACTCCGTTTTTCTCTGCTAATTGAATAAAATCGCTTGTCAATATTTCCATTTCTTGTCTTGCCGACAAAGCGTGATTACACATCACAGTTTCCGCCCATTTTGTATTAAAAACTTTGCTCAATATCTTGCTCAACAAAAAAGTCGGAATTATTCTATATATGTTCAACTTGGAAGGCTCAACTCCATATTTTGACTTATGCAAAAAAATAAAATTTTCTTTCAACGACTTGCAAATTAGAATAATTGCCTTTTTGTTTTTTGAAAGCGTGTAGTTATTTCCACCGTCATAATAAAATCCGTAAGCCAAAGGACAAACCATTCCAACGTGCGATTTTTGCCAACTATCCATATTTTTGGAAATTGCTGCCGGAAAACCTGCCTGTTTTATAATCTTTTTTAAAATTGCTGTTCGTTCGCTGTCCTTTCCATCAATTTCGCCCAATGTTGTGGGTTGAACTATTTTTTGCGTTAATTGATAATAAACAATCCCATTTTCAACTTTTCCGCCGGCTCCCGGAAAAGCGACAATTATTTTTTTCTCTCCTAAATGTTCAATCCAATCCGAATAACCGTTTGGCGTATTTACCATAAAAACAAAATTTTCGGATTGATTTCGACTTAACACAGGCAATACCTCATTTAGATTATCGTTTCGCAATGTTACGAAAACATAGTCGTAAATATCGTCGCTTTTCAATTCAGATATTACAGAAATTTCGGGGTTTTCTTCGCCAAACTTTTCAGAAAACAGCACAAGTCCTTTTTGTTGTAATTCTTCCAAACGCTTATCTCGTGCCAAAACGGTTACATTTTGTCCCGAAAGAGCCAACTTTCCCGCATAAAGTGAGCCGATAACTCCTGCACCGAAAAACAATATTTTCTTATTTTTTATTTTCATTTTCTGTCAAACTTCATATTTATCTGTTTCGTTTTTGTCTGTCTTGCTTCCCAATCGCACTGCGCTGTCCGCTGGTTGCAGATAACGTTGTGGCGGCTTCACGCAGGCGGGGGTCTCACAAAGGTTCGGGCGGGCGACAAACTTCCAAATTCGCACAAAACTGTCTGCGGGTATACACCCCCGCTTGCGTGAAACCGCTCGTTAGCAGCAGTAGCATCCCACGCTCTTCTACTTTTCATTTCAACCGTATATTTTTGTATTCCGTTTTTCACTCTTTCAATTCCGTTTTTACTGTCTATTTCCGGACGGGTGGGCAAGCCGAGTGTGGCACAGCCACTCTCGGCTGTGGGGTTTTCAAAGCGATTTGAACGTAGCGAAAATGGCTTTGAAAACGTGGTAACAAAGGTGATTTATCTTATTTTTCCAATTCAAAATCTCCTATATTTAAAACATAATCACCTTTATAGTTTTTGGATGGCGTTCCTGACAAAGTTACATTTGAAAAATCTACCAAAAGAGTTGTGTCTTTGTATAAACCATTTTCATGACTTGAATAACCATAAATATAAAGTATTGAAGTGCTGTATGTCTCTAAAGCACGAAATTTTCCATTTTCATCAGACCAACCAGATTGTCCAATAGGCGATTTTTTTTGTGTTTTCTGCCCATTTTTTGGATGTATAATATCATACTTATTAAAAGAAACCATTATGCCTTCAACAGGTTCTCTTGTTATTTTGTCAATAAGTCTTCCCTCAACAATGTAGTGATAAGATTTTTCACAAGCGGTTAAGCAAATAGTTGCAACTACTATGATAATAAAAATTTTGATAACGTATTTCATAATATTTAAGTTTTAAGGATACATTTGTCTAATTACGTTTTTGTCTGTTGCAGAAATATCAGTTGTATATCCCCAAGTGCTACCATCTTTCTTTGTTAATGTAGCATTCCCATTTTTACTAAAAGCATAAGAACTATAAATCATAATAGAATTAAAATCAAAAGTAGAACCATAATAATTATCAGAACCTGCTGTCATTTTACTAAAATTACTTCCTGTTCCTGATTCTATGTTATTAGAATTGTATGTTATATAATCGTCTCTATCCCGTCTTTGATGTTCATGATATAAACCTAAGGTATGTCCCAATTCGTGTCTAAATGTACTTGTACCGGCACTGCTTTTAAAATCCATAATAGCCCACGGAACTTTGCCAAGAGTAGATCGTCCAGAGAAATTTCCAGAACTCACAGTACTTATTCGCAAAAAATATTTCCACCCCATAATCCAACAAGTTTTATTCCAATTTACATTATTAGTTATTTCAGAAAATGTGATCTTGTTATTTGCAGCCGATCTCCAATCTGCCATGGCTGAAAGAACACCTGTTTTAGTAGATGAAGATGCAGCGTTCCACATATATTCAATCGTCTTCCCCCATGTTAAATGCAATTTATATCTTACCGCTTTTGGGGCAGACATTTCAACTGGAGGTAAACTCCACTCTTCATTTCCAGTTAATTCATTGCGTTTCAAGTAGTGATCCATAATATCTATGCCGTCCTCATAGTATCTCAAAATTAGAAATTTTGAAATTGCATCAGAATAGTCTGAATTCCCTGTATAAATCATCATATCATTTTTAACATCATTTACTTTAGAGTCAAAATTTGCTATAAATTTTTGAATATATGGATGGGCGTTAATTTCAATCATCAATTCTCGTTCTAAATTTTCATGAAAATAAACATCTTCTTTCGTTTCTTGCGTTTTTTCAACATATTTAATTGAATCAATAAGAAGTATCATTTCTAATTTTTCATCATACGAAAATCGTTCCGGATAGTATTTAGTCGCTTGTTTTCCAAACTCGTAAGTAAGCACTGAGTCAATGTATTTATTTTGCAGATAAGTATAAGGCTGTGTCCTAAATTCCTCTTTTATAGATTTTTGCATTGACGGTTGCTCATTTATTTCGCCTTTGTTGCAAGCAACCAAACTGATAGCGGTTACTACCGTAATAAAAATAAATTTTTTCATGTGATTTAGTTTTGGTTAATATTAAAAAAAAAAAAAAACGATATAAATGATTTTTTATTGTTATTGTGAAAAAATATTCAAGTTTTTTCGATTTTAGGACGACACATGTCCCGCTATTGCTGCTAACGTCCCGGCATATTGCCGAAGTTGCTGCTTCCCAACACTTTATCAACGCGAGCAATGGTTGCTGAGCGTAGTCAAAGCATCCCGCGAGGTACGGCAGCAATTTTGGCAATATGCTCGTTATAAGCAGTGGCTGCCTTCGGACTACACTTTCCAACAACGGCACTTTTACGAACAAGTCTCTCGGCATTGGGTGGAGCGTAGTGAATTGAATAAGGATTGCCTCAAATCTTTCAACACCTTTTTAATCACTTCGCCCGCTTCTGTATTTATTTTCACAAAATATATTCCTGCCGACAAGTGCGAAACATCTATGGTCGTTTCCGGAACAATAGCACGAGATACGCCTACTTTCTTTCCAAAAACATCATAAATTTCAATATTGTCTACTTTCAGTTTTCCGCTCACTATTTTCAATTCGCTTCCTGTTGGGTTAGGATAAATTTTAATAGATGTTTCTGTGCTCTCAATAACATTAAGAGGTGATTTTTCAAAATTAGCCACCAATTCCAAGTCTTCGGTTACAATAAAAGTATAAGTAGGGTCAGTTGAAGAAACAATTCCGTTTTTATTCCAACCAACAAAAGTGTAGCCATTATTGGAGTTTGCTGACACTGTAGCAGAAGTTCCCGGACGAAAACTCCCGCCACCCAAGACAGAACCACCTTCTTGGGGATTTGCTATCAAGAAAATATCGTTTAGCACAAAATTTGCAACCAAAGTATGCGCTCCAATTACTGTAAAAGTATAACACTCGTCAATAGAAACTTCAATATTGTCTTCTGTCCAGTTTACGAAATCATAACCTTCATGTGGAGCAATGCATACCGTTATTTCCGTACCGCAAGGAATATTATTACTTCCACCTTCCAATCCTAGTGGATTTGATAATACGGTTACTCTGCAAGTTTGCTCTCCGTTTATGGAAATATCATCCAACTGCAAATCGGCAATACCACCACCCAAAAATATTCCTTCAAATGCAATTTGGTAATAATCAGATTTTTCGGGGAGCAAAATAATATCTTCTTGCCAATCCGGAATATTACCAATATCCCAAATAAAAAAAGATTTCAATAAAGTCCACTCACCACTTGGAGAGTTTTTGTAGTTAACTATAAGTTGGGCAGGTCCTGTTTGAGTGTGCCAAAAAGTCAATATGGGGTCATTCAATGTCGATAAATCAAATACTGGGGTAATAAGTCTTGTTGTATATACGGGCAATCCTAAAAAATTTAGAAATATTTGTGCTTTACTAATTCCACTGTGTGCTGTAGCTGGTGAGCCAACAGAGTCTGGTACAATTGCCCAATTCCATCCAGCTCCACTTACTATTTCTTGTTTCCAACAAAGCGGAAGACTCACACCAATATTTTCAAATCCTTCTGTCCAAGGAAAAGAAGAAATGGGGTCGCAATCACAATCAAACACAAAGTTTGCAACCAAATGATGAGATTGAGTTACAGAAAACACAAAACAATTTTCATAAGAAACCAAAATGCCATCTTCTGACCAATGTGTAAATTTGTAACAAAGGTTTGGATAGGCACAAATAACAACCGAAGTGCCAAAAGGAATATTGTAACCGCCACCTGAAACTGTGCCGGCAACAATTGGATTTGCAGATACTGTAATATTGTACTGCGCAAAAGCACTTGCCATACTCAATACTATTGCTGTAACAAGTAGTAAAATTTTCTTTTTCATAGGTAATATTGTTTAAGGTGAATATGATTTTTTACATCCAAACAGCTTTAGAATACATTGAGCCTTGTAATTGATATTCAACGTATTTTTGTAGTTGCTCAAAGGTCATGTTTTGAGTTTCAGCACTCATTTTATCTCTAATTTCCCGCAACTGGTCAATTGTAGATTGTTCTTTTTTTTTAATTATTTTTTCCATATCTTAACTAATTATTTCACGAGGGGTTCTAATTTCTAAAATTTTATGTCCGTATTTATAATTCACAGAGTTATATCCTCTAATTCTGCTCACATTCACAATATGTCTAAAATTCCAACTTGCCAAAAGGTCTGAATTATTCAAAGTTGCTAATGCAATATGCCTGCAATCTGCGATACTTGTTTTTCCTACAACTTTTTCAGCTAAATAATTATCTGCCAAATTAACCACTTTATCAGTTACCGCCAAAAATTCGATATGATTATCAGGAATTAATTTTATTAAATTTCCAACATAGTTTGGTGCCTTCATAAGTTCAATTTCAGTTAGCTGAGAATACAACAATTTATATTCACCTATAATAAATTTATGTATAAATGGTTTTGACCATTCTTCAAATTCAACTTCAAAATAACCGCCAAAAACAGAAGTATCTACATAAATTCTTTCCATATACAATTGTATTTATTACGGTGCAAAACTAATCGTTTTTTTTAATATTCACAGACAATTTTAAAAAGTTCAATAATTTTCCAAAATTTTTTTTAATAGAAGCTCTTTTTTCAGGGGAAAACTTTTGATATAGAGGCTGTTGAAACGCCATTGCTAATAACGCCCCGGCATATTGCCGAAGTTGCTGCTTCCCAACACTTTATCAACGCGAGCAACGGCTGCAAAAATAGCAAAATATTTATCCCGCGTGGTAGGGCAGCAATTTTGGCAATATGCTCGTTAAGCGCAGGTGTTCCCATATCTCATAATGCTACTGGGGCTACCTTATCAAAAGTTCTTGATTTCCTACGTTGTCGAACTGTTCTATCATAAACACGCTCTGCTTCTTTTACAATTTGCTCTCTTTCAACCTCCGTGAGAATTCTATTCTGTTCTTTCCACATCTTTTTTGATGCTTGAATAAGATAACTCATTATAATTTTAACTTTTTCTGTTTCTTTGGCTCCTTCTGTTCCAATAAAACCAATTTCGTCTAATTTGTATAATTTTTTTCTAAATTCGTAATCCATTGTATTATAATTTTATTTGTTAAAATATTCGGGAAAATAATCTTTTATTAATTTTATTGATGCTGACGTTGCAATTTCCATGTACTGACCATAAAGAACTGTCGCTCCCAATGTTTCTGAATAATGAGGTATGAGTTTTGTTTTTGCCTTAAAAGAAACATATCCATCAAAACCTTTTTCAAACGATAATTTGCAAGCAAAGGCAACTAAATTACCTGCAACTCCAAGATATTTTTTTGTTTTACCAAAATTGTGAGGTGCTGTTTCAATTAAAGGCATAAAAATATGGTCAGACTCAATTGTCAAACAAATCAGTCCTTGTATAGCTTCCGGTTGGTTTTGCAAAATTAGTTTATAAACTTCTTTTTCCGGTGCAATAAATTCTGTTTTCCAATTAAATTTCCAATCTGTTTTCTTTGAGATAACTTTTAAGTCTGCTTTATTAAGTGGTAAAACTTCGGTAAAAAGAATACACCCTGTACTTGCATCTTCAAGAGAGTGTGTGAGCTTATCTATTTCAAAATTAAATTGCATCTCATTAATAATTTACGATTGCAAAGATATTATTCTTTTCCAATTACAAAAAAAAAACTTTCATTTTCGTTTGCATTTTTCGCGAAGCCTCGCCGGCCCGATTAGTTTCACTTCATTGTTCAACAATGCTATTCTTCTTTATCCTCATCTATTGGTTGTGGCATTTTCCATTTTAAAGCTATCAAAGATACTAATAGAAATCCTGCTAATCCGCCTGCTGCTTTTTTCATTTTTTCGCCTTGTTCCATACCTCTTAAATCAGAATAAACTGTAGAACTTGAATTAGGGTTAGTTAACGCACTTTCATTCGCTCTATGCCAAATATGACCTGCTAACCAAATTACTACAATTAAAGCAAGAATCACAAAAACAAATAATTTTGCACAAATAGAAATTGCTATGTTTAATCCATTTCCTTGATTTATTTTTATAGACATAAACAAACTTCCTAAGAAAGCAATAATGCCAATAGAAAATATTATCCACTGAGTGCTTGTTACTTCACCTCCCAAAATATTTAATAAACTGAGAGAAAGGCATAAAGCCGCAACCATTAAAATAATAAAATCCCACCAGTTTGCAAAAGTGTACATTTGTCCCTTTCTTGTTTTAACTATGGCAACAATATACGCAATAAGTAATACAGCAATTAAAACTAAAAACATGTAAGTAACAGAATTGCTGCCATTTTGCGTACTTACCAATAAATAATTTAGAAATCCCATAAGATAAAAATAATTAACATTTTGCCTCCACTTTCGGCTATCGGCTTCTCCGAAATTAAGCTTTAAGTACAATTTTCGGATTTTTTGCTACGGATTTCATACTGATATTTTTCTTGTTCTGCTCTTTCAGAACGGTTGCTCGCATTGGCTTTCAGTCTTTTCCGTTTGTGTTGTCCACCACTTGCGCTTAACGTTTTTGGGTATTGGCGAGGTTGCGGTTTTCACACACTTTCCAACGAGCAACCGGCGGCAAAAGTAGCAAACTTTTTCAAACGACGGTAGCGCCGCAATCTTGCCAATACCCCCGTTATAAGCAGGCGATTTTGTGTCCGATGAAT
>JAIRVY010000073.1 GCA_031253655.1 Bacteroidales bacterium | reverse complement strand
GGGGGTATTGGCAAGATTGCGGCGCTACCGTCGTTTGAAAAAGTTTGCTACTTTTGCCGCCGGTTGCTCGTTGGAAAGTGTGTGAAAACCGCAACCTCGCCAATACCCAAAAACGTTAGGCGCAAGTGGTGGAGTGAGCAACCGAAAAAAACTGAATGTCAATGCGAACAACCGTTCTGAAAGAGCAGAACAAAAAAAACAGACTGAAATCCGTTGCAAAAAATCTAAAACTATCCCTAACGATAAGTGGCAAGACACTCGCGAAGCCGACAGAGCGGGATTTATTAAACATAGTCTGCAAAAAGGAGCGGACTTTAAACTAAAAATAGTTATGATTAAAAACTTAAAATTATCAATTTTAGTTATTTCATTGGTAGCAATAACAGTGACGGGTTGTAAAAAATTTGAAGAAGTTTATTCTTGTGATTCTGCAACAAATGAATGGGTAAAAGCAAATTTATCGCCAATCCAAAAAATGAACAGGCAGGACTTATTAGAGTTAGATTTTGATAAAAGAGTACCTACATACAGAGCTTTTACTGCAGACCAAAAATACGAGTGCTGGGTAGATAAATTTGAACAAATAAAAAGTTTGCAATGGACAAAAAAGGAATTTAGCCACATAAGTTACCTTGCAGAAAGTATAGCAGAGGAGTGGTTTGAAAGCAAAAGTATTAGCTATGAAATAGAAGTATTTCTAGAGAAATGGGTAACTGATGGGATGAATTTCTTTGGTTGGAATGTATATGAAGTGGGTTGTATGTTGTCTTGTTTATATGATATTGAAATGGAAGATGATAATGTTGTTTTCAAGGTGCCACCGGGGGGAGTAACTATTGCTAAGGAGGAGATAAAAATGTGCAATTGTAATCAAGGAATTTTGAGTGATTTTTGCGGATGGGGTGAAAGATGTTCATCTATAACCTGTACTGAACAAGCTGGTTGTAGTTGGTTGTTATTACAAATGTGTAACGGGCGATGCAAAGACAATTAATCATAGTAGATGTGTTGATGATACACTTTTTTATGATTGATCTACTGGCTAATTAGTTTTGAGACTGTTTAAAAAGCAGTCTCAAAATTAATATTTGATTTAAACGTTACATTTAAGAACTTAAAAAAAAACATAAATGAAACTATATCAAAAAATTATCATAGTTATTGTGGCTTCATTTATAACAATGTCCGGAGGAATTGTTGGTTGGATAAATCAGTTTCTTATTGTTGGAGTTGCATTTTTTGTGAGTGCATTTTTTCTAATAAATAACAAATCAAATAAATGGTTTACTTTGTTGTTCCTTTTAGCTCCTTTTCAATTAATTGCTGGAGGAATTGTTTTAGGTGATGCACTATTTGGATACCCCAATCCCAGTGTTTATCCAATTGTTACTATTTCAATTATTAGCGCATTTTTAGGTCTTGGCATTAAATTATTATATTTAAAATATTCAAAAAAAATAGTCATCATTTTTGCTTCCCTGTATCTTGCTTTATTTATAGTAGGCGGTTATATTTTTATGTGTAACTGGCTTCATTATGTTTTTAATAAAAAACATGTTTTACAAACAGAACAACTATCGGATATACAAATATGGGATTTTTCGGATAACGAAATAAAACTGGAGAAAATGGAAAATAAAGTAATTATTCTTGATTTTTGGAATATACATTGTGGCGTCTGTTTTCGGCAATTCCCTGATTTGGAAAAAATAAACAATTACTACCACAATAAAGAAGTTGTTGTTTATGCGGTTTATGTACCATGGCATTACGAAGATGAAGATAATAATTTAGAAAACAGATTAAAGCGGATTGAAGCGCAGAATTTTACTTTCAACGTAGTTAAAACGGATACGGCCACTGCAAATAAAATAGGTATTAAGGCTGTGCCGCATTTATTGGTTTTTGATAAAAACAAAAAAATCGCTTTAGACAGTAATCTTGAGTTTTTTGAAAAAAGATTTATTATGAACGATATATATTCGGTAATAGATAAATTATTAGAAGAATGAAAAAAGTTATTTCGTTAGCATTAATATTCCTCATATCCATTTTAGCATTTGCGCAGAAACAGGGTGCTGTAATTTCGTGGGACAAAATGTCTTATGATTTTGGCACTATAAAAAAAGAGAGCGGTGTTGTAAAATACAAGTTTATATTTGTTAATGTAGGAGATGAACCGTTACTTTTAGAAAAAGTAAAATCTACCTGTGGGTGTTCTACTTCAAATTACACTAAAGACGCTGTAGCCCCTAATGCCAAAGGTTTTGTAGAAATTATGTTTGACCCAGTCAATCAATCGGGAGAATTTCTCAAAAAAATTACTGTAATTACCAATGAGAAGGCTTTAGGCTCTACAAATTTGGAGATTAAGGGGAATGTCATTTCTGAAAAAAAAGACTGATATTGAGCGGAATCACCTGCACCTAACGAGCGGTTTTGCGTGATTGCGGCAGTAACCCCGCAGACAATGCAGTGCAAATTAGCAAGTTACTACCCCGCGGGAAGTTCAGTGGAAGCCGCAACCACGCAAAGCCGCCGGGGCGTTAGGTGCAAGTGGTGGACAGCGCAAGCGTAAAAAACTGAAAGTAAATTTGAAAGATTGTTCGGAAAGGACAAAACAAGAATAATATCAGTCTAAATTCGTTGCAAAAAATCCGAAAAACTTACCCTAATGGTTAAATTCGGAGAAGCCGATAGCCGAGAGTGGAGGTCTTTTAAAAAATAATCAATAAAATGGAAAAATCAAAGATTGACATGTTTATGGGCATGAATTACGAAAATTTCATGCCAGATGATCTCATGAAGATTAAAGAAAAGTTAGAAAAAATGGATGATGATAAAATCTTTCTATTTCAAAGTATTAAATTTAGAAAGCCATCAATAATCCTTATACTTGCGATTCTTGGAATTGAGCGGTTTTGGCTCGATGATATATTCTTAGGAATTTTGAAAATTATTTTGTCCTTTTGTATTGTTGGACTTATTTGGTGGTTTCTCTATCTTTTTTCAGCCAAAAAACGTGCTAAAAGACATAACTTTAAAAAGTTTACGCAAGCCATATCTTTTCTATAGAAGATAGATTGTTATTGCAGTGTAGAACAATGAAGTGAATATAGCCAGACTGGTGTGTGGCTACACGGAAAATTCTATCGAAAAAACTGTCAATTTTTTCTTGTAATTGGGAAAAAACATTATCTTTGCGATCATAAACGATTAAAGAGATGCCACTTGATTTTGAGATAGATAAGCTTACACATTCCCTTGAAAATACAAGTACGGGATGTGTTTTTTTTACTGAAGTTTTGCCGCTCGATAAAACCGATTTAAAAGTTATTTCAAAGAAATTAGGTTGGAAATTTAACTGGAAAACAGAATTTATTGCAATAGAAAATAAAGTTTTTAAATTAGTGTTACAAGAAGAGCCTAAAACTATTCAAGGTATTGTTTCTTTAAAAAAAGACGTTGACCATATCTTTATAAATTTGATAGAAACAGCACCACATAATTATGGTAAAAGTAAAAGATATTATGGTGTAATGGGTAACTTAGTGGCTTTTGCCTGTAAACTATCATTTGTAAGTGGATTTGAAGGGTGTATTGCATTTATAGCAAAAACAAAACTCATACCGCATTATGAAAAGGAATTAGGTGCAGAATTACTTTGGGGGCAAAGAATGTCTATTGAAACAGATTCCGCAATTAATTTAATAGAGAAATATTATCCCGAATTTTTTAACAAATAAAATAGAAAGATTATGGAATATAAAGATAGTTTTAGAGAGCGAATGATTGCGTTAGACGAAATCGGTTTTATTGGAAACCCTCGCGCTAGAAATACGAAAAAACAGCAACAAATGACAAGCGCATATTTTCAAGCATCAAGAAAGGTATGGAAAGAGCAAAGTAGAAATTTGTCAGAAGAAGAAAAAAAGAAAGTTATATATGAAGCAGAAAAAGCATATAACAGAGAGGTACGTTTGCGTAGAAAAGCGATGGCTTATAATAAAGTAACAGCATCAATAACATTATGATTCTATATTGAGCCCACCTGCACCTAACGAGCATATTGCCAAAATTGCTGCCTTACCACGCGGGATGCTTCGACTGCGCTCAGTAACCTTGCTCGCGTTGAAAGTGTGTTGGGAAGCAGCAACTTCGGCAATACCCAAAAACGTTATCTGCAACCCGTGGGCGACAGTGTGTCTCGTCCTGAAATAGGTTTACAAATAATCAATAAAAAATGTAAACTTATGTTAGGATTAAAAATCAAGAAAAATGTAGAGAAAATTTGTTTAACCGATGATGAAAAAAGAATCATC
>JAIRVY010000049.1 GCA_031253655.1 Bacteroidales bacterium | reverse complement strand
AAATGTTTTGTACTATCTTTGCCCATTTGTATTTAGTGTTTGTGGAAAAACAAAAATACAAAATTTGGGTACTATTTTTTCAAATAGTGCCCTTTATTTTTTTGTCGGTCAGTAGTGATATTTTTTATATCTTTGCCGCGCTAAAAAAAATTATTATTAACAAAAAAAAATTTATTATGAAAAGAATTCTTCTCATTTCGTCTTTATGTCTGTTCGCCTTTGGCGTTTTCGGACAAAATCAAGGTGTTTTTAACAGAACCGTTTCTGCTCAGGCATACATTGAAGATGCAGTTCCGTACACACCTTTTGAAGGTCTTACTCAAAGTAAGTATGAGCCCTCAAACACTCCTATCGTTCTTGCACCCCAAGAAAAAATGATCGGAAAAACAATGTATGATTCGCAAACAAACAAATCTTTCGGAAGCAGATTCTATAAGTTTCCCGATGGCCGAATGGTAGCCATGTGGACAGGTGGCGTTCAATCTCCGCCTGCTTTCCCCGACAGAGGCGGTTTCTATAACTATTTTGACGGAACCAATTGGACCGGTGACCCTAATAACATCGTCAGAATTGAGAATGAAAGAACCGGATGGCCCAGTTGGGCGCCACTTGGAAATGGCGAGATTGTTGCCTCTCACACTGCTACCACCGTTTGTCTTTGGGGCAGAGAAACAGTTGGTACAGGAACTTGGACAAAAAAATCAACATTACCCGGAACGAATCTCTGGGCACGAATCTGTGTTAATGACGGAGTGATTCACCTACTTACTATTGACAATACCGATCCTGCAACAACCGATCCTAATCACCCCTTACTCTATTCAAAATCAACAGATGGTGGCGCTACTTGGAACCCGCAACGTGTGAAACTCAACACTTTCCTTCCCAACTATGACTACCTTGACCATTGTTATCTATCCGATTCGTATGTTTGGGCTGAGCCAAAAAATGGTATTATCGCCCTTTCCCTTGCAAGTGCCGTAGGCGACCTTGTTGTTTTCAAATCTTTAGATAATGGAGCTACTTGGCAAAAAAAGGTAGCCTGGTCAAATCCATATAAAAATCAACATTACCCTTTCGGTGCACAAGTTGCTGCACCCACCGCACATAGCTTGATTATTGACGATGATGGAATATGTCATATATCATTTTTGGTTTGTAGCTCATCAGGAGGTAATTATTCTAATATGTTTACCTCTCACGCACTCTATTGGAACGAAACCTTGGACCCATTTACCAATTACGATCAAAATGAAGCGCTTAACCCGGATGAAAACATGCAAATACAAAATGAAAGCAGACTTATTTTGGCCTGGTCTTTTATTGGTGAAGATTTTGTTGATGAACAAATGGTATTGTATAGCCCTTTCGGTATGATTCATAAAATTCACATGGCTCTTGCAGGTCCCGACAGACTTATTGTGACATTAGCCGTTCAAGATCATACAACAATGCACCCCACAAACCTTTATTATTATTCAAGAATTTTTGCCTGCTCTTATGTAAAAGAGGGAGGAGCTTGGAAATTTGACAATAATTGGCATAACGATTTGGCTTCATGGGGATACCCAGGCTGGCTTCGTGTAAATAAGGAAGCACATCTTCAAGAAAATTGTACCCATCCACAAATTGTTGTTGATAAAACTAACGACCCTTCAAAACAGTTCCATATTTTCTTTATGGTTGACGATATGCCCGGCGGAGCATTAGAAGGCTCTTCCACCGGCCAAAATAATCCTCAAAAAGATATCTATACTGATAATTATTTTGTGGTGTACTCCGATTTAGTAACTTATGCGGTATCAGACCCCCCTGTAATTACTACCAATAGCCTACCTAACGGTGAAGAAAGAGCACCATACAATCAAACATTAACCGCCACCGGTACACCCCCCATCACCTGGAGTTTGGAAAGTGGTGCATTGCCGGAAGGCTTGACTTTAAGCGCCCAAACAGGTATAATATCAGGAATACCTACAGAAAAAAATAAACTGTCTGAATTTGTAGTTAAAGCAACAAATGCATTCGGAAGCAATCCAAAACCCCTCAGCATTTACATAGACCCTGCTGTTATTAACATTACTACTGAAAGCCTGCCAAACGGTGCATTTGGAGCGGCATACAATCAAACGCTAACCGCTACCGGTGCGACCCCCATCACTTGGAGTTTAGTAAGTGGTGAACTACCGTTAGGCTTAACTTTAAATGCCGAAACCGGTAACATATCTGGAACACCTACCGAAAAGAATATTAAGTATGATTTTGAAGTAAAAGCAGCAAATCCCTATACCGACAAAACAAAGCCCCTAAGTATTTACATCGACTCTGTTAATAGCATTGCTACTATAGAAAAATCCCCAATCTTGGTTTATCCCAATCCTGCATTTGATATTTTGCTCGTGGTAAATAAAAATCAAGACGATATGAATATTTCAGTTTTTGACTTCCTTGGTAGAGAAGTGATAACTAAAAAAGTATCAGGAACTGCCGAAATTGATGTTAGTAAACTCCCGGCTGGCGTTTATAATATCAGAATTCAATATGCTAATACTGTTGAAATCAGAAAAGTAGTGAAGAAATAACCGAAATTGTTTTTTTTGAATTAGAGGCTGTTTCCGTAAAAAAGACAGCCTCTTTTTTTATTGACACATTTTTCTATTTTTGCACTTCCATTCAGTGATTAATAAATTTTAATATGAAAATCAAGGAAGTAATTCAATTCTTAGAGCAAAAATTCCCGCTTCACTGGCAGGAAGATTTTGACAATTGTGGCATACAATGCGGCGACAAAGAACGCGACATTAAAGAAATTGTAGTATGTTTCGACATGAGCGAAGCCGTAATTGACGAAGCCATAGCCAAAGGCGCCAATATGATAATCTCTCACCATCCCATCATCTATAAAAACAGTATCAAAAGAATAGAACCTACCGACAGAGTGGGGAAAATTCTTTGTAAAGCATTGGAAAACAAAGTTCTCCTCTATTCGATGCACACCAATATCGACAGCGGAAAGTATGGCGGTAATGTGCTTTTTGCAGAAAAATTAGGATTACAAAAATTGACAGTGCTATCTCCACACGAAAATCAGTTCTGCAAATTAATCGTTTTTGTACCCACCGAAAATAGCGTTTTGTTGAAAGAAGCACTCTTTAGAGCAGGTTGCGGGAATATGGGAAATTACTCGCATTGCAGCTTCTCCAGCGAGGGGATTGGTTCTTTTAAACCCCTCGTAGGCTCAAATCCGAGCATTGGAAAACATAATCGAATAGAACGTGTTGAGGAAGAGCGCATTGAAATGATTTTTCACAAAAATAAAAAACGTCAAATAATTGATACCCTTTATCAAAATCATCCTTACGAAGAACCGGCTTTTGATATTATTGCCTTAGAAAATCTCAACAAAGAGGGGGGCTTAGGTAGGGTTGGATTCCTGCCAAAACCAATGCCGGCACAAGAGTTTGTTCAATATGTAAAAGAAAAACTGAAACTTGAAAGCGTAAGATATTCAGGAAAAGTGCAAGAAGAAATTAATAAAGTAGCAGTTTGCGGCGGCGGCGGCGCCTCCTTCATAACGAATGCCATAGCTGCAGGAGCTGATGCTTATATTACGGGCGACCTGAAATACCACGACTTCTTTATTCCCGAAAACAAAATGCTACTCATTGATATCGGGCATTTTGAAGGAGAACATTTTATTCGCGAAATTATTGTCTCATTATTAAAGGAAAATTTTAATATCTTTGCCACTCATTTTACAGAAGTTGAATCTCCTGTAATTGTAAGAGCATAATTATTTAATCACTTTAAAATTATACCCACATGAAAAAATTATTTATTCTTCTTCTTACTGTAAGTGCCTTAATTTCTTTTTCTTGTAATAAATATTGTAATTGCAAACATTACATTGACGGAGAACTTGATAAAGATTACAAAAATAATTTCGTTAATGAAAATGGAAACTGTGCAGATTATAGCCAACTACCTAAGTTGGAAGAAGATGGAAAAACTTACGAGTTGAAGTGCAAATAACCTGCATTTTCGGCATTTAACAACTCAATTTTCTTTTCTACTCCCCAAAAGAAACCACCCATTTTTCCATTTTGGGAAATTACACGGTGGCAGGGTACAATATATAGTATTGGGTTTCTACCTATGGCTGTACCAACCGCTCGCTGTGCTTTGGGATATCCGACAGATTTTGCAATTTTACTGTATGTGGAGAGTTTTCCTGCAGGAATTTTCAATAAAGCATTCCAAACTTTTAGTTGAAAATCGGTTCCTTTTAGATACAGAACCAACTTATCTCCTTTCACCCATTTTCCGTTAAAAAGCGCTCTGATATGCTCGTGCTGTTTGTTTTTCTGTCGCCGAAAAGCACATTTTGGAAACCTATCACGCAATTCCTGTAGCGCCTGTTCCCGAGAGAAGTAATATCCCGCATAACAGATTCCCAAGGGCATTGAGGCTGCCAAAATTTTTCCAAAAGGAGAAGAAAAATAGTGGTAAGAAATAATATTTTTTTCCTCCCACTCTTTCTTTGGAATAGGTTTTATTTTGGCAAATATCCGGTTTGGAATTCCCGTATTCTGAAGTTCTTTCTTCTTTTTCATGGGGCACTATTGTCTAAGAACATTCTCCCAACACCGGACCGGATTTGGAACTGCAACTTTCAGAGGGGTCAATTTCAATTTCTATTACCGTATTATTCGAACCTATACAAGTGCAAGTTGTAACACAAGAGAATAGAATAGTTGAAAAACTACAAAGAATGATGACGATGATAAGTTTTTTCATTGTAAATGGGATTAAGATTGTAAAATAGTTTCTATTTCTGTAACCGATTTTGGTAAGGGTGTACCTAAAACGCGATGTCCCTCTTCGGTAATGAGCACACAATCCTCAATTCTAATTCCTCCGAAGTTTTTGTAGGTCTCCACTTTTTCATAATTTATGAAATCGGCAAACTTCTTTTCATTTCTCCATATATCAATAAGATGCGGAATAAAATAGATACCCGGCTCAACGGTAATGATATGTCCGGGTTTTAAATTTTTTGCCATTCGCAGCGACCTCCATCCAAAAATATTACTTCGTTGAATAGTTTCATCATATCCTACATAGTTTTCTCCCAAATCTTCCATATCGTGAACATCTAAACCAATTTGGTGTCCCAAACCGTGTGGCATAAAAAGTGCGTGTGCCCCCAAAGCAACCGATTCGTCAAGATTACCTTTCATTAACCCAATTTTTTGAAGTCCTTCGGTAATAATAGTCACGGCAATTTTTTGATTTTCCAGATTGAATATTCCGGGTTTACAATTCTCGATGGCAGCCATATTAGCCTGAAAAACAAATTCATAAATCTCTCTTTGCCGATCGGAAAAACTACCCGAAACAGGCAACGTGCGAGTGTGGTCGGAGCAATAGTTCATCACATTTTCCGCACCTGCATCCATCACCAATAATCTTCCTTTTTCTAAGGTTAAATCATGGTTATGATTATGCAGCGTTTGTCCGTTTTGAGAAAGAATAATGGGGAAAGAGGTACCATTTCCCATACCCAGCGCTAAACCTTCGGCAATACCGAAAAGCTCCCGCTCGGTAACACCAGGCTTACAATAGCGCATTACAGTTGCGTGCATTTTTACTCCAATGTTCATTGCATCTTCCATCTGCTCAATCTCTTCCACCGACTTAATTTCTCGAAGTGATACAATCTTTTTAATTAAACTAACCGAAGCAGAAAGTTCATTAATATTTTTAAGTAACAAACGGGATAATTCAATTTTATTATGCGGGCGATAGGGAGGAGTGAAATGTATTTCTTTGTTTTTTAAATAGTTTACTAACTCGGCATACGGGCGAACTTCATCAACGGCAACTTCGGCAGCAAGCGTAGCGAGTTTGGGCTGGTCTCCCATCCAAATAATATCATCAATGGTAAAATCATCGCCGAATAACAGCGATTTTTTTCTTTCAAAATCAACAACCCCAACAATATTTGGAATTGAAAGTCCGAAAAAGTACAGAAAATTACTGTCTTGCCTATAGTGATATGTATTAGCGGAATAATTTGCCACAGATTCTTCATTTGATAAAAAAAGTGCCAAACCGGCAGAAAACGCAGTACTTAACTGTTCTCTTCGTGCTTTATAAATGTGTGATTTAAACAAAGGATTCATAAGGTATTTATCACTGATTAATAGTTTGACAAAGAAACAAAAATTTTATTATGTACACAATTATAATAAAATTATAATTTTGCTGTTTTTAAAAGATATCCAAAGCAATATGTCAAATCTTAGAACTTTTTTCTTTACCTCAAAAAAATTGGGATTTCATATATTATTGGCTACGGGTATTTTCATACTTATTTGTGTTATAACTCTTTTTGTACTTGATTCCTATACACGCCACGGAACAGAAGTAGTAATGCCCAACTTTGTGGGTATTGATTCCAATGAGTTATTAAACAAGGAAACTATTTCGAAAGACTATATTATTGTGGTTTCGGATTATTTGTATGATAGAAATTCGCCGCAGGGTGTAGTATTGAAGCAGGATCCACACGCAGGCGAGATGGTAAAAAAAGGGAGAAAAGTGTATGTTACGGTGGCATCGAGTACCCCCCCCAAAGTAGTGATGCCACAGTTGCTGGATGTTTCTCTTCGACAAGCGGAAATTATGCTGAAAGCCATCGGACTTGAACTTGCCCCGGTAATTTATAAAGCAAGCCCGTATGAAAATGCCGTATTAGAACAACTTTACAAAGGAAGGACAATTCTACCCGGAACGGAGGTCAGTACGGGAGAAACAATTACTTTGGTAGTAGGAAAAAACCCTGATGAATTGCCCGAAGAATTAGAAAATGAAATGAATGAAGAATGAATACACATATTTATATTATGCAAAAACAATTCGTTAAAACTTTTTTTCTGTTTTGCTTCTTTGGTTTATGCGGGTCGCTTTTTGCACAGGAATTTTTAACTGTACTTAAAACAAATCCGCAACTACTTGATGAAGTTCGAAAACAAAAGAACACTCAAAAATCGGGAAAAACCGAAAACGCGCCCATCTGGCTTCCTTTCTTTGAAGATTTTTCAAACTACACAGGATACCCAAATGATAATCTGTTTGTTGATAAACAGGCTTTTGTGAATGCTACATTTCCGGTATTTTCGCCCACTATTGGTGTTGCCACTTTAGATGCATTGAATGAACATGGAGAGATTTACCCTCATTTGACTACCTCCCCAAGAGGCGCCGATACACTTACTTCTCGCTTTATAAGATTAGATTCTTTGCCTATTGAGGGTGGTGCACTGATACCAATTACGTCAAAGGATTCAATTTACTTCAGTTTCTACTTTCAACCGAGTGGCGGTAGTGTTGTGGGCGAAGAAATATGGGAATTTATCGGAAGTCAACCTAATATTAACGACTCTCTTGTTCTTGAATTTGGATTCACGAAAGATATTCTGCCGGATTCTTCCGTTACGGTGTGGAAACATATTTGGTCAACTCCCGGATTTGCGCTTAAAGATTGGACCTTACAAAACCCGCTCCAATATTTCAAGCAGATATTGATCCCAATTACGAATATTGATTTTTTCTGTGACAGATTTCAGTTCAGATTTAGAAACTATGCAAGCTTGGCAAAACAAGATCATGATAGTTGGGTAGGAAATGTGAGCCAGTGGAATATTGACTATATTCGCTTAGATGTTCATAGAAATAATAAAGATGAATTTACCAACGACCTTGCGTTTGCTGTTCCTACTACCTCTATGTTGGAAAAATATCAGGCAATGCCCTGGAATCAGTTTCATATTGACGATTTAAAAAAGAACTTTAACAATTATTTAACAAATTTAAGTGATGGTCCTCGTGCTTCGTTCTATAAATACATTATATATAAAAACGAAAACATTGTTTATACACATCCAACACAAACAGCAGTAAACACAAATCCTTACTTTTCTCATGGTTTTAATAGCATTGCAGCCCAGAATAATCCGCCCATTACTTATCTACCTGTATTAACAGATCCGGTAACTTATAAAATTATTCATGTGTATGCAAATGCTGCTCAGGGAGAAGTTTTTTGTCTTTCTAATGACACTTGTGTTTATGAACAAAAATTCAGCAACTATTTTGCTTATGATGACGGCACCGCAGAATATGGATACTGTTTGAACAATAAACTGGACTACGCTTTTTTAGCGATGAAATTTTTACTGCGGAAATCCGATTCAATAAGCGCCGTAAGAATGTGGTTTAACCATACCAAGGACAGTGCAAATCTGAACGCTTCTTTTACGATTATGGTTTGGAGCGATGATAACGGAAAACCCGGAAATATACTCTATTCACAAGATAATAATAATCCGAAATATACTGTAAATTTTCTTGATTTTGCAGAATACCGACTGAATAAAAAAATTCTTCTTGATACCGGAGTTTTCTGGATTGGGTTTAAACAACACGGCAACGTTCAGCTAAACATTGGGTTTGACCAAAATTCAGATTCAAGAAATTATTTCAAATACAATACCAACGGGAGTTGGGAAACATCTGTATTTAAAGGAACCCCTATGCTGAGACCGGTCTTCGGCAAACTAAACACTATGTCGATAAAAGAACCTGCTATTCCGGATGTAAGCGTATTTCCCAATCCAACAACTGGAGAGTTGAGAATAGAGAATAGAGAATTGAAAATTGATAATGTTGATATTTACGATGTTTTTGGCAGAAAACATAAAGGTACGAAGGCACGAAGGCACGAAGAAGAATGGAGCTTAGACTTGTCAAATTTGGCGAATGGAGTCTATTTGTTGCGCATTCAAACAGAACAAGGAATAATAACCAAAAAAATAATAAAATACTAATCTAAAATCCGTCAGTTGAAACTGACAGCAATTAAACTTAAACACTATTCAATATAATGAAACTATCCCTAAATCGCCCCCTTGTTTTTTTTGACGTGGAAACCACCGGATTAAATGTTGGGAAAGATAGAATTATAGAATTAGCATTACTAAAAATTTATCCTGACGGCAAGGAAGAAGAAAAAGTATGGCGCATTAATTCTGAATTTCCTATTTCCAAAGAAGCAGAAGCAGTGCACGGAATTAGCAACAAGGATTTGGAAAATGAACCTGTTTTCTCAGAAATAGCAGATGAAGTTCTTCTTTTTCTGGAAAACTGCGATTTAGCGGGGTATAATTCCAACAAATTTGACCTTCCGCTGTTGATTGAAGAATTTTTAAGAATAGGAAAAGATTTTGAGCTAAGAGATAGAATGTGCATTGATGTGCAGAATATTTTTCACAAAATGGAACCCAGAAATTTAAGTGCCGCCTATCGTTTCTACTGCTTTAAAGAACTCATTGATGCACATCAGGCGCTTGCAGACACACGCGCTACATTTGAAGTATTGAAAGGCCAACTTGCTAAATATGAAGGAGAAACACATATAGATACAAAAACAGGAAAAGCTACTAAATTAGAGAACAATGTAAAACTGTTGAGTGAGTTTTCCCGAGAAAACAGATCTGTTGATTTTGCCGGCCATATCGTTTTTAATGAAAAAGATGAGGAAGTTTTCAACTTCGGAAAATACAAAGGAATTCCTGTAAAAAAAGTATTTACCATAGAACCTCCCTATTATGATTGGATGATGAAGGCGGATTTTCCACTTTACACCAAAAAAATTATTTCAAAAATTTATAGAGATTTAAAAATGAGATAAATGGCTACCGAACAGATTATTTTTATTCTAATTGCTTTGGCTCTTTCGATTTTCAGTTTATACAAGAAATCTAAAAGACAAAAACAACATCAAACCGAATCCGAAGAGGAGGAGAATTTACCAATTTTTTTAAAAAAAGACGACTCCTTTATAGAAGCGGAGCCGGTGTTTTTTTATCAACAAAATGATGTTAATATGCAAGAAAAACTAAATATTTATTCAAAACAAGGTAAAAAGAAGCAAAAAACTCAAAATATTGGAAAGCGTGATTTTCCTAAAATAAATCCGGAAATTACTTTGCAAGAAATTGATTTAGAGAAAGAAACAGAAACATCGGATCTATTTGAGGGCACCGACTTACAAAAAGCATTTTTATTTGGTGAAATTTTTAAAAACGTTAGAAATTAATTAAATACGTTTTTCTTATTCATTTTTTATACATTTCGTGACGATAGAAACGAAATAAATTTATCTTTACACCCTTAAAAAAAATCTAATAATTTATGTTTAATATAATTTAATGGCTATGATTAAAAAGTTACTTTTTACACTTTCATTGTGTATGTTGGCACTGGGCGTTTTATATGCTCAAAGTACCATTAAAGGTGAGGTCAAAGATCAGAATGGCAATCCTATTCCCTACCTTCAAGTTTTCCTTAAACAGGAGGGCAAGAATGTAAATATGGGTATGACAGATGATAGAGGCCAATACCAACTCTTTGGAGTTTCTGCCGGAACGTATGACATCTCAACCGGTGGAACCCAGACTTGTCAGAGCATTCATACCGAAAAGGGCATCTATGTTCCAAGCTCTGATGTAAAGTTTGTTAATCTTAAGATTAACTGTACAAACGAATTGGAAGAAGTGGAGATACCTTATGTTCCTCCAGTTTTCGATCCTGACAACACTAAGTCTTCTGAAAAACTAACAGGAGAGGAAGTTCGCAGACAACCGGGCCGAAATATTTCAGCCGTACTTACAAGTATGTCGGGTGTGGCATCGGTGGACGGAACGGTACAATCTATTCGTGGGCACCGTAGCGACGGACAGCAAACCATTATTGACGGGGTTCGCGTACGCGGATTAGGTGGTGTCTCTTTTCAAACTATTGAAGGTCTTGAACTCCTTCAAGGTGGTATTCCTGCCGAATATGGAGATGGTACCAGTTTTACTATTATTACAACCCGTGGTGTGGCAAAAGAATATCATGGTAGTGTAGAACTTAGAAGCTCGTTGGAAGGTTCCGGCCAAATGTTAGGAGAGGCTACCATTACAGGACCGCTGCTTAAAGGTAAAACCCCTCAAGATCCTGCCAGAATGGGCTTCCTGCTCTCAGTTCGCGGAACATACGATAAAGACAGTCGCCCCGCACACGGCGGTGTTTGGATTGCCAAACCCGACGCTATTCAAAGTATTATTGACCAACCTATTCGATGGACTACTGTTGGAGAAAGAATTACACCGGTTTATCGTGCAAATGAATTCGGAACAGACGACTTTCAAAAAATTAGATTTAGAAAAGATGCTCAGTTTTGGGATTTGCTTGCCCAAGCAAAAATAGATATTATGGGAGGTGGAAAAGATGCAAGAGGAAGGTCTAAAAACAACCTTCGCTTCTCTGTATCAGGTTCTTATCAAATGCAAGGCGGACATAATTGGAGCCTCGCTTCATCATTATTCAATTCTTCTCATAATTCAGTTTATTCACAGAATACATTGAGATTAAATGCCAGACTTATGCACCGCGTAAAAACTGACACTGCTGCAAATGCTATTCTAAAAAATGTAATGTACGACATCAGTGCAAACTTCCAGTTGTTCAATAGTACTACTCAAGATAGAGTACATCAAAATAACATTTTTGATTATGGATATATTGGAAAGTTCACTACCGAAAGAAGAGATTACTTTACAGAAGGTTTTTTAAGATTTGAAAATCCGGATTCCCCCGGCGACTCCTTAGATTTGCCGATTGTTAAACTTTCTAACTGGCAAGCCCCCTATTGGGTTGCCTTTGATAAAGACGGATGGACCAAAAACGGAGAAAAAGGGAATTATTACAATAAAGATTTGATACCCTATACACAAGCGTTGGTTGACCTTATTCTAGATAAAACAGGTGTTGATATTCTCACTGCTACAGAGGAAGAAAAACAAAGAGTTTTTGCCTTTTTAGGAGGAGCAACAGGAGAATTTCGTCCAAGTTTTAGCAATGACCATTATACACTTTTTTATGGACTTCTTAACGGAGATACTCCTGGTAGTATAGCAACTAATTTATATCAAGCTCCCGGAATTGCTTCATCCTTTGGACTTTCAAAAACGAGAGAAGAGACCTTTGGAGCCAGAATAAATTTATCTCTTAATATTCTTGACCATGAAATTAGATTTGGTGCAGAATTTGACAAACGTACCCAAAGAAGTTACGGAATTAGCGCCAACAGATTATGGTCAACGATGAGATACTTAACATACGACGCTTCTTATTTTCCTCTTGATTTTGACGGCAAATACTGGAAAAGCGGTCTAGATGAGCCCCTATGGCAATATATTCCGGAGGAACCGGGCTATGAGATTACCGATACACTTATGTTCAACGTAGTTCCTAATCTGACTAATTTTGATATTAATCTAAGAAAATACTTAGGCATCAAAGTGGAAGAACAATACCTGGATATAAGCAGTTACGACCCGAATATGTTTGCAACTGCAGGATTGGGATTATTTTCTAATTATGAACTACTTAACTTAGGAGATCAAATTGTGGATTATAGTGGTTTTGATTATAAAGGAAATATATCCAATAGAAAATTAGATTTAAAAAAGTTTTATAGTGGTGAAAATTTCCATGCTGATGATAAATACTGCATTGGCGCTTTTGAACCTATTTATATGGGATTTTACCTGCAGGATAAATTTTCAATCTCGAATCTTCTTTTCTCATTAGGTTTGCGTGTGGATTATTTTAATGCCAACCAACTTGTGTTAAGAGACCCGTTTTTGTTACGACCTGCTGTTAATGTTAAGGATTTAAGAGTTCACGAAGATTGGTTAGATTATCCGTTTCCTGATAATATTGGCGATAATTGGATTCCTTATGTTTCCTTAGCCGATAATGATCCGTCAACTGCACCCTCGAACATTGTTGCCTATAGAAACGGAAAAATATGGTATAATAATTATGGACAAGAAATCAATGACCCAGCCTCTTATTTGGGCTCAGGCGGTCCCATACTGGTTGAAGTACCCCCAGCCGATGCAATTTCTAAAGTTGATTACAGAGCATTCACGAAATATAACCCGCAATGGGGTGTAATGCCACGTATCTCTTTCTCTTTTCCTGTTTCTACAAACTCGCTCTTCTACGCACACTATAATATCATTACAGTTCGCCCCACAAGCCTGCAAGTAGATCCCATCGCATACCTGTTTATTTCATCACGCCAAAACCCAAGTAATATTATCACAAATCCTAATCTTCGACCTCATAAAACAGTAATGTATGAAATTGGATTCCGTCAGGCAGTTGGCGAATATGCAGGGCTTAGTTTTGGTGCCTACTATAATGAGATTAGAGACCAAGTTCAATCCTACCGTTTAACCGGTGCTTACCCAAATACATATTACTCTTATGAAAATCAAGATTTTGGAACTACTCAGGGGTTTGTATTGGGACTTACGATGAGGGGCGCCAAAAACTTGTCTTTCCGCGCCAACTACACTTTGCAGTTTGCCAAGGGAACAGGTTCAACAGCAGGATCCAACCTTAGTATTATCGCTTCCGGTCAGCCGAATTTAAGAACGCTCACGAACTTAAACTATGATCAGCGACATAATATTTCGGCAACGGTTTATTTAAACTACCCGCAGGGCGCTGCCTATAATGGTCCTAAGACCTTTAGACAAAAGAAGGGTTCCGATACATCTAATGAGATTAGATGGTTGGAAGGTGCAGGCGCTACTTTATCGTTTTTTGCTGCCTCCGGTATGCCCTATTCTCGTTCCGGAATCGTGTATTCGGTATTAGGTTGGGGAGAAAGAACAGAAGGACAACTTAAAGGAAATATAAATGGCGCAAATAAGCCATGGCAGTTCAACTGCAACCTGAGAGTTGACAAGTCTTTCTACTTAAATTTAGCAAATAAAAAAGAAAAAACAGAATCAGGAAAACCTAAAAACAAACCGGGTGCCCTTACCTTTATATTAGACTTTCAAAACCTACTAAATATAAAAAGTGCAATTAATGTTTATGACTACACCTGCAGACCTGATTCGGATGGTTTTACAACTTCTTCTTTATTCATTGGTTCTGTTCAGAATGGGTATATATCTGGTATTCCATACAATTCTGCTATAAACTATTATGACATGAGGATTGCAAGTCCCTTTAATTACAATACACCTTTCTGTGTAGTCTTGGGTGTAGAATTTTCTTTTTAATGTCTAACTTTGTAAAAATAATATTATTATGAATAGTAAATGTAAATTTTTTATTGTATTTTCCCTGCTTTTCTTGTTTGCTACCACACAGGTACATGCAGAAAGGTACAAGGGACCCGTTGTAAAAAAATCTGCAAAAGCTGATGCCGATTGCCAAAAACCGAGTAAAGCTCATGATCTTGCCTTAAACAATGTTCGCGCATATCTTAAAACAAACGGAACCATGTGGTTTAGAGAAAACGCTGAATATGAAGTTCCCAAAGGTTCGGGGAAAACAAGCTTGTTTTCAGGGGCACTTTGGATAGGAGGGGTTGATGATGCCGGAAACGTTCGCGTAGCAGCTATGAGATTTGCACAAGATGGAAACGACTACTGGACCGGACCACTCAAGGTAGATAACGCCAGTATTACTCCTGCCTCTTGTGCATACTGGGATAGATTTTTTCCCATTTCTCGCATTGAGGTGGAACGACACATCAATGCTATAAGAGACAAAGACCCGACATACGTAATACCTAAATCTATTAGAGATTGGCCGGCGCATGGTCGTGCCGCTTTCGGCGAGTCAAGGTATTTGGCCCCCTCTTATAATGCATTTGGAGACCCTAATTTGTATGAACCAGAACTAGGAGACTATCCCTATTATGACCTAGATAACGTGCTCTGCCCATGGACATCAGCGAATTTAATAAAAGCCAGAAAATGCCCATGGGTTGATATTGATGGCAAATGTGATAAATTTGGAACAATTCCGAACAGTGAAGGTTTGCCCCTAACTCCTGAAAGAATTGAAACCCGCCAAAACCCTGCACAAAATTGGGATAATATGCAAATATATGCAGACCACGTGCTTAAAGGAGATGAAACTGTGTTTTGGTTTCTTAACGACAGGGGAGGTGCACATAAAGAATCAGGCAGTATTTACTCTATAGGACTTGAAATCAGAGTACAAGCCTTTGCTTTTGCCACCAATGATGAACTTAATAAAATGACTTTCTACTCTTACGAAATTATTAACAGAGGCTCAAATACCCTCAAAAAAACTTACTTTTCGCAATGGTGTGACCCCGATCTTGGATACGCAAAAGACGACTATGTGGGTTGTGATATTTTAAGAGGACTGGGATATTGTTATAACGGTGCACCAGTTGATGGTACTGGACAGATTTGGGCGTATGGTGAGAATCCCCCCGCTGTAGGATTAGACTTCTTTCAAGGTCCCTATATAGATAAGGACGGTACCGATAGTCCTCAATTCCATGCCGGTCTTGCAGATATTAATGGTAGTCCTGATCAGAAAGATTATTGTAAAAGATTTGTGGAGCATATTTTTAGAGAGTGGGCATTAGAAGGAGATGATAGGGTGCCGGCTAATTGGTGGGTAAAAAATGGTCCCGATAATCTTTCCGATACCATTGTAGTAACCGTGGGTAACAAAAAAGAAACAGTGAGGTGGAACGACCAATTCGCGATTAATGGTGTTAATTTTAACGACTCAATTGTGGACAATGAACGTTTCGGAATGCGCGCTTTTGTGTACCATAATAACGACTGGAGTAATCAAGGAGATCCTCATAATGCTATTGAACACTATAATTTATTAACCGGAAAATGGAAAGGTGGCGAATATATGTACTATGGCGGAACTGCTTATAAGCCGAATCCAACTCCTGAAAGTGTAATTACTATTTTTATGTTTCCTGAAGGAACAGACTTTTGTAATTGGGGAACACGTGGTGTAAATCCGGGAAAAGATTTTGAATATGGAGGAAAAACAGGAAACTGGTCAGAATTTCTGCTCAATAATCCGGTTAGTGACCGCCGCTTTATGCAGTCAGCCGGTCCGTTTACACTTAACCAGGGTGCTTGTAACTATGTAACTGTAGGGATTCCTTGGGCGAGAGCTAATTCCGGAGGAAACAGGGCGGCACTCCCCTTATTATTTGTAGCAGACGACAAAGCGCAGGCATTGTTCGAAAACTGTTTCAAAATTATTGATGGACCCGATGCCCCACACCTTACAATTAGAGAGTATGACAGAAAATTGATAATGTTGCTATCTAATCCTCCATACAGTAACAATGCTAATGAAGATTATATTGAAGAACAAAAAACACTTCCGGATTCAGTTAAACTTAAAGATGGTTGGGTTAAAGCTGGTGTTGATTACGACAAAATGTATCGTTTTGAAGGATATCAAATATATCAGGTTTACGGACCGGAAACGGGCGCTAATGATTTGGAAAACCCAACTTCGGCAAGATTGATTAAACAGTACGATATTGTTAATTATAATGACAAAAATGGTGAGCCTATCGGGACTCTGATTAACTGGGAGTTTGACGGAGATTTAGGAACTATTACTCCAAAAGAAAAAGTAGCCGGTACCAACACAGGTATAGAGCATACTTTCGAATTTACAAGAGACGCTTTTTCCAATGAGTTATTAGTGAATTATAAAACCTACTATTTTATTGCTGTAGCGTATGCCTATAATGAATACCTTCCTTTCTCTGTTGATGAAGATAATCCGGATGGACTATGGGGTAATAAACTCCCGTATTTAAGAGGCAGAAAAACCCCGGAAGGAAAATCCGTAACGCCCATCAAGGCTATACCTCATCCGCCAACAGTGCATGGGGGAGGACTTACTTTAAATAGTAATTATGGAAATATTCCGATAATTACCCGTATTGATGGACAAGGTAATGGTGGAAATGCACTTGATATTTCAAAAGAAACGATGGAAAAAATTGCTAGAGGTGGTGATAAAGGAGACTATAGAGTTAGAGAAATTCAATATGAAAAAAATGCAGGACCACTTAATATTAAAGTAGTTGACCCGCTGCGTGTTAAACCGTTTGATTATACGCTTGTCATCATTGATTCGGCGATGTTTAGACACGATACGATTGTTTCTAAGAATCAGAAAAATAGACAAGATGTTGGAAATAACGCATTCTGGATACTTTCCATCAACCAATCTGTTCCAGATGAAGAAATTATTAAAGCAGGTTTATTCACTAAAGAAGGGGATGGAATAGAAATACCCATAAGAGAGTTCAAAGCACAAACCGGAATAGGAGGTTATTATGAACAAATCATTTTCCCGTTAGGTATTTCAATAGCAATTAAAAATGCCGATTTTACTACAAAAGACCCGCTAACTCTCAAACACTGGGATAAAATCTTGGTGAACTATAGACATATTACAAAAAATCCATTAACTGACGAAATAACTTCTGTTGATACTACTTATCAAGATAATATGTTTAGAATAAAATTTGCGTTTTGCCAAAGTGAAAAAATTGATATTCAGAATGATATTATTTTTGAAAATAATGGAAGCCCCTGGATTACCGGATTAGTTGATGATAATACGAATCTCCCTTCAAACTGGATACGTGCAGGAAATAAATATTTTGATAAGTGGGGAGATGACAACTATGCGGGACATGACGAATTTAATATTGTGCATACTCGAAATAACTTTGACCTTGCAAAACTGGAAGACTTTTTCTTCCCTTCGAAAAGTATATGTGATGACCCGGTATCGCAGTATGTTGATCGTGCTTTCAAAGATTATGAAGGAAAATTTGGTACACTTTGTGGTGGAACATGGGCGCCATACGTGTTAACCTCACCTTATGACGGAGGCCCACAGGCGAAATATACACTCCCTGAAGCAACGTTTGATACAATTACCGGAACCGGTGCTAATAGGGCGTTATACAAACTGGAAGTTCCTTCTTTTAATTCTCCGAAAATGAGTTATTCTCCTAACGTAAGTTTTGGTCGGGGACAATATAACTACTATGATTTCGGACTTGGAAAAAACGCTTCTCGACCTTATAATGGAATTACTTCTCAGGAATTTCAACCGGGATATAATCAAACAATGACTAACTTGTATTCTGTTAATATTGTTCTTACCCCGGATAAATCTTTATGGACAAGAAGCATTGTTTTAGAGGCGTGTGGTGATTTTACCAAATCGGAGGGAGGCGCAATGAAGAATGAACCGAGAAAAGCAAAATCTGTGGACAAAGAAGGAAAACGGGATAACTCTAAAGATGGATTCGGTCCTAATGGTGACGAAGGGATGGGATGGTTCCCCGGATATGCCGTAAATATTGAAACAGGCGAACGTCTTAATATTATGTTTTCCGAAAATTCAGATATTACCCTAAAACAATTTGGTGATCTCGTAAACGGAAGTGATATGATATTTAACCCTACCTCAACCTATGCTATATTTACACAAGATGCGCAAATCGGAAACTATACTATTGAAGCAGGAACAACTATGACGAAAACAGAGTACGATATGTATTATCAAAATCCGTATATAGGACCTGCAGCATTGGAAGAATTGGGAGTTCAAAGAGTTTGGGGAGGAATGCACTATGTATATGTTTGTAATAGTTCAGGAAATACGTGCTCTGCTTTCTATTTGATTAACAGCACCTCTGTCACAAATGTTTCCGTTACAGGCTCTTCGTTTACATTACCCAACAATTTCTTAAGAGGTTTTAAACGTAATTTTAACCTTAGTGACTCAACTATCACACTTGTAGGTAGAGATTGGGGTATTAAGCATGACGACAATAAGTGTAATGGCTATTTGGATAAAGATAAAAAGTTTCCCTATTATGATTGTGGTCCGTATGATGAATGTCGTTGGTTGGTACAAAAATTTAAATCAATACCAAAAATAGAAGATGACATTGTGGCTCATAAGAATACTAAAATGCAGGTATATAATAATGTTATGTACACTCATATACCAATGCAACCTGACGACTCGGAACTGAAAAGCAAATGGTTAAGTTGTGATGTAACCTACAAAATCCGCGTTACTCGTCCCTATATGAGATATACTTCAAGATGGTACGACTCTCCTGAGGAAAGGAGTAAAGATTACCCCCCCCTTCCCGATGAGTGTATTAAATATCAAGGTTTCCCAATTTACAAACTCTCTACAAAAGGTATGGAACCAACATTAGAAGATACGAGAGTATATAACTCTATTCTGGATAATATTAATATTGTTCCCAATCCTTATCTATGTTTCGATACTTATGAAAGAAACGCACTTACTACAATGGTTAAAATAACTAATTTGCCTACAGATTTGAAAAATAATGCTCAAGTAACTATCAATATTTTCACAGTAAGTGGAATTTTGATACGAACACTAACTAAAGGAGATAGTGAAACTGCTTTTGTTAACTGGGATTTGAAGAATTATGCAAATATACCCATTGCAAGTGGTGTATATATTATACATGTAAACTGCCCCGGTATTGGCGAAAGAGTACTGAAATTCTTCTGTACAATGCGGCAAACAGACTTGAATCAATTCTAATCACATTTTTGTTAGTAACATTAAAATATTAAGATTATGAAAAAATATAACAAAACATTACTAATTTGCATCATGCTTGGATGCTTCGCCGTGGCTTTCACTGCTATGGCTGGAAACAGAGACCGTTCGGGTCAGTCCGGAGCACAACACCTTCTTAATGACCCATGGGCACGCTCAGCAGGGTGGGGCTCTTGTGGTGTAGCAGAAACACGTGGTTTAGAATCGATATTCAGTAATATTGCAGGCTTAGCCTTTACAAAAAAAACCGATATTGCGTTTTCCAGAACCCAATTTCTTTCCGGAGGACAAACCGGCATTGGCATTACGGCATTCGGTGTTGCTCAGGGATTAACAGCAAAAAATAAAGAAACCGGACGAAAAACAGATTTAGGTACTATTGCCATCTCTGTTTTTTCCATGGGATTTGGTGACATTCTCGCAACTAATGAGAATGAGCCGGATGGAGACGGTTCAATCTTCGCACCAAAACAAAACTTCATTGGAATTCACTACGCTAAATCTTTTAACAAATTTATTCACGGAGGTATCTCTGTAAAACTTGTTAATGAAAGTAATTCTTATGTTCAAGCTACAGGAGCTGCTATTGACATTGGCGTACAGTACCTTTCCGGTCCTTACGACAATTTTAAAATCGGTGTTGCTCTTAGAAATTTAGGACTGCCAATGTCTTATAAAGGAGATGGACTTTCCGCAAGAGTAGTTCCGGATTATCTTGACTATTTAAGTACTTTTCAAAGCCGTGTAGCAGACTTTGAACTACCTGCTTTATTAACTATTGGTGTTTCTTACGATTTTCTCATCTTCCCCGAAGGTTACCAACAAATGTCGAAAGAGGACAAAAAACTTGAAGGATTAACGCGCGCGCAAGCATTGCACCGTATTACTTTAGCCGGTTCTTTTATTGCTAATGCTTATTCCAGAGATAATTTTGCATTAGGTCTTGAATATGGGTTTATGCAATATTTTCAAGTGCGGGCCGGCTACGTTCTCGAAAGTATCACTACAAGAAATGTGGATGGGAAAGACAGACTTTATGTGAACCAAGATTGTTTGTTTCTGGGACCAAGCGCCGGGGTTACTGTAGGTGTCCCTTTAGCAAAAAAAGGAAAAGGAGATAGAATACTCTTGTTTGATTATGCTTATAGGTTTACAAATTACTGCAAAGGAAACCACTACATTGGTGTGAAACTCAGCTTGTAAGAACTAATTTCCATCTTTATCAATAAATTAAAGAGGCTTAAAATAAGCCTCTTTAATTTCTTTTTTACAAAATCCTTTTACAATATTATAATTATGAACAAAGTTAAGTACTACTCAGTAGAAAGTTTAGAGGCTCTGAAAAAAGAACTCTACAGCCTTGAAACAGTTGAAAGACTCAAAATTTCCAAAGCAATTGCAGAAGCCAGAGATAAAGGCGACCTTTCGGAAAACGCAGAGTATGACGCCGCTAAGGAAGCGCAGGGAATGCTGGAACTGAAAATAGGAAAATTAAAAGATATTATTGCGAATGCAAGAATCTTGGATGAATCGAAAATAGATACCTCAACAATATTAATCTACTCAATTGTTACTATTCGAAATCTTTCCAATAATATGGAAATGACCTATACCATTGTTCCCGAACCGGAAGCTGATTTTAAAATAGGAAAAATTTCAATTAATTCTCCTATTGCAAAAGGTTTGCTTGGAAAAAAGAAAAAGGATATTGCAACAATACAGGCACCCGCCGGAACTTTACAATTTAAAATTATTAACATTTCAAGATAATATGGAAACTATTTTTTCTAAAATTATTAAAGGCAATATTCCTTGCTATAAAATTGCAGAAGATGATGGTTATTTCGCTTTCTTAGATATTCGTCCCTCTTCAAAAGGACATACTTTGGTAATCCCTAAAATTCAAAACGACTATATCTTTGACCTCTCTGATGCACAACTGTGCGGATTAATACTTTTTGCAAAAAAAATTGCCATAGCACTAAAAAAGTCGATTCCTTGCGAAAGAATAGGTGTTAAAGTCATTGGTTTGGAGGTTCCTCATACCCACATCCATCTAATTCCTATTAAAGTAGAGGGTGATATGAACCACGGGAAAGAGAGTATGAGATTTACCGATGAGGAGTTTAAAGAGATTGCAAAAACTATTATTCTAAATCTTTAACTTTGCACTTTTTTCAAATAACACAACCCACTTGTGAAAATTCTTATTAATAAACTTTTCCAAAAATCCATTCTTCAAAAAGAAGAATGGTTTTTTTTACTTAAAAACAGAAATAAAGAAACTATTGATTATGCTTTTGAAAAAGCACGCGAAATCTCTTTACAATATTTTGAAAACAAAGTATTTGCCCGCGGATTAATTGAATTTACAAATTATTGTAAAAACAACTGTTTTTATTGTGGTATTCGAGCAGGAAATAAAAAAACAATACGCTATCGCCTCTTTAAAAAGGATATATTAGAATGTTGTAGGATTGGAAACGAATTGGGATTCAGAACTTTTGTGCTGCAAGGTGGCGAAGATCCGTATTTTACCGATGAAAAAATGTTGGAGATTATTTACGAAATCAAAAATAAATACCCCGACAATGCACTCACGCTCTCCGTGGGTGAGAGAAGTTATGAATCCTACTTAGCATTTAAGAAAGCCGGTGTTGACCGCTATCTACTGCGCCACGAAACGTCTAATGGGGACCACTACGGTAAATTGCATCCCAATAACTTGTCGAATATTCCCCGAAAACAATGTTTAATTAACCTGAAAAATATTGGATTTCAGACAGGAACAGGATTTATGGTAGGCTCTCCCTACCAAACCATAGAGAATTTGGCCGAAGATTTGATATTTATTACGGATTTTAAGCCCCAAATGTTGGGGATTGGTCCGTTTATTCCCCATAAAGATACTCCTTTTTCAGGTTCTCCTGCAGGAAATGTAGAACTTACCCTGTTTTTGTTAGCCCTTTCCCGACTTTTGCTTCCAAAGGTTCTCCTTCCGGCTACAACAGCGTTGGGCACTCTTGACCCAAAAGGGCGCGAAAAAGCAGTATTAGCAGGAGCCAATGTTATAATGCCCAACCTTTCACCTCCTCATGTAAGAAAACAGTATAACCTGTATAACAACAAAATAGCCACAGGATTGGAAACTGCAGAAGGCGTTGCTAATTTGGCCGAAAGTATGGCAGCTATCGGATATAAATTGGTACACGAAAGAGGAGACTATTAGACTGTGATAAATTTGATTAATATGATTATTGGTTAAAAATTAGTTTGAGGCGTTATGAATAATTGAATAATATTATATTTTTACACCGCTAATTGAAATAATATTAATTACACTAATCACAAAAATCACACAAATTACAGTTCTGACAATATGAAATTAGACATTCTTCTTGGGCTACAATGGGGCGACGAGGGCAAAGGCAAAGTGGTGGACGTATTTACGCCGCACTACGATGTTATTGCGCGCTTTCAAGGTGGCCCCAATGCCGGCCATACCCTCGAATTTAACGGAATTAAACATGTATTACACACTATCCCTTCCGGAATTTTTCACAACGACAAAGTAAATATCATCGGAAACGGCGTAGTGATTGACCCCGTGGTGTTTCAAAAAGAGATAGAAGCGCTGGAAAAAATTGGAGTTGACCCCGTGAAAAACCTCTTTATTTCAAAAAAAGCACACCTTATTCTGCCTACACATAAATGGCTCGATGCTATGCTGGAAGAACAGAAAGGAGAACAAAAAATTGGCTCTACTTTGAAAGGAATTGGACCAACCTATACCGACAAAGTGGCACGAAACGGCTACCGAATCGGAGATGTTATTACCCCCAATTACTTGGATAAATTCTCAGAACTCTACAAAAAACACGCCGATACGTTGATTAAGAACGGTTTTAAACCAAAGGAGGATATGACAACCGTTTTCACAGAGTGGTTTAATTCTTTGCAAACCTTACTGCGTTTTAACTTTGTGGATTGTGAATATGAGATTAACGATTATTTGAAAACGGGTAAAAAAGTGTTGGCAGAAGGCGCACAAGGTACTCTGCTGGATGTTGATTTTGGTTCCTACCCTTTCGTAACCTCTTCGAACACAGTAGCTGCCGGTGCCTGCACAGGATTAGGCATTGCACCAAGCCAAACCGGACGAGTTATAGGAATTGTAAAAGCATACTGTACCCGCGTGGGAAGCGGACCATTTCCTACGGAATTGTTTGACGAAACCGGAGAACAACTTAGAAAACAGGGACACGAATTTGGCTCAACTACCGGTCGCTCTCGCCGCTGCGGATGGCTCGATTTGGTTGCACTCAAATACTCCATTATGATAAATGGCGTTACAGAAATAGTGCTCACCAAAGCCGATGTGATGGATAATTTTGACTCTATTAAAGTTTGTACCCACTATAAAATAGGAAAAGAAACCACACAAAAGTTTCCTCCGGATTTTACTACTGAAATAAAACCGGTTTACAAGGAGTTTAAGGGATGGAAACAAAATCTTTCCGTACAAAATGATTATGAACTCTTACCGCAAACCTTTAAAAAGTTTGTAAGTTTCATCGAACAGGAAACCGGAGTGCCGATAACTACCCTCTCAATAGGTCCTGATAGAGAGCAAACGATAATCAGACATTAGGGGGAATGGCATTTATTATTACCGTTCAATATCTATCTGGTCTTTCAGCACAAAAGCACCGGAAAAAATATTAGATATTTTCTGTAAGGCTTTATATGCCTCTATTTTTGTTCTGAAGTTTCCCACTCTTAATCTGAAATTGGGCTCAAAATAAGAAATATGAAAGGGTATTTCCGGAAAATGCTGTCTAAATTGTTCCGCAGTCTGTTCAATCATTGTTTTAGAATTAACCCCCGAAAAAGAGATAATCTGAATACGAAAACCATCAATTCTTTTTATCTTTTTACAAGATTCAAGATATTGTTGCTCAGTGTTATTAATTCCGGGCTCAATATTATAGGCTACATTTTTCTGTGCCCAAATTAAGCTTGTTACAAAGAGGATGAGAAAAAGAAGCAAAAATTGTTTCATACAAACCAAATAGATGGCAAAAATAATAAAAGAATGACAAACAACCTATATTTTTATATTTTCGCAGTCTAAACATAAAAAGTTAGAATATTATGGGATTATTTTCTTTTTTTACCAAAGAACTTGCTATTGACTTGGGAACAGCAAATACTGTGATATTACATAATGATAAAGTGGTGGTTGATGAACCCTCCATCATTGCGTTAGATAGAGCCACTCGCCGCGTAATTGCCGTTGGAAAAAAAGCGCTTTATATGCACGGCAAAACCCACGAGAATATTCAAACTATCCGTCCGCTGAAGGATGGCGTTATCGCAGATTTTCAATCTACTGAGATGATGCTCCGTGAGTTTATCAAGATGACCGGAAACAAAGGGATTCTCTTTCCTCCTGCTTTGAAAATGGTAATTTGTATCCCATCCGGAATTACCGAAGTGGAAGAGCGTGCCGTGCGCGACTCAGCAGAGCAATCAGGTGCAAAAGAGGTAAGAATGATTCACGAACCGATGGCGGCGGCGATTGGTATTGGTATTGATGTGTTGGATGCCAATGGGAATATGATTATTGACATTGGCGGCGGCACCAGTGAAATAGCAGTGTTGGCACTGGGTGGAATCGTTACCAGCAAATCTATTAAAGTTGCAGGAGACGAATTTACATACGATATTATGGATTTTATGCGCAAGAAACACAATATCGCTATTGGTGAAGCCACTGCAGAACAAGTGAAAATTCACGTAGGTTCTGCCGTTGAAGATTTAGAAAATCCACCGGAAGACTATGAAATGTATGGACGCGATTTATTGCAGGGAATTCCTATTGCCGTGAAAGTAAGTTACCAAGAAATTGCGCAGGCTTTAGACCGCTCCATCTCGAAAATTGAGGCTGCTGTTATTAATGCGCTGGAAAATACTCCTTCGGAACTCTCTGCCGATATTTACAAAACCGGTATCTATATGGCAGGTGGTGGCTCATTATTAAGAGGATTAGACAGACGTATTGCCAAAAAAACCAAACTTAAAGTACACGTTGCCGAAGACCCCCTAAAAGCGGTAGCCCGAGGCACCAGCATCGCCCTGAAAAACTTCGACAAATTTACGTTCTTAATTAAATAACGTTACTCATCCTCTCTATAAACGGATTATAATAATGCACAGATTTTGCTACAACTCCTTGTAGTCCCTTTCCGCACGTTTTGGGACGTTTTACGTTTCCAAAATTGCCCTTTTCCAAAGTTACGAAAAGACCCTCCCTTTCAATAATTTTTAACAATGTTATCGCTTTATCCAACACAACTTGAGCGCGTTGGCGAATAACACCTCCCTCCTTAAACTCTACCTCATCGCCAATGTTAGACATATTATTGAAAATATACTTGGCGTTTTCAATGGCTAAAAATCTGTCGGACATAAAGGGGGTATGAATAGCCTCTGTGGGCATTCCCAACAACTGAATCCCCTGTTTTGTCCAGATGCCTATCATATTAAAGAGGGCATCCTGTAGGTGTCCTTTAAAAATATTGCCGGTCATAAATTTAGTAGGAGGCATATATTTAAGCGGGGCTTTCGGAAATATTTCGCGGGTCATTTGGGCTTGGGCGAGTTCATAAAGAAACCCGTTTTCCATCTCAGGATCCATTTCAAAGGCGTGTCCCAATCCCATCTGCTCCTCGGGAACCCCCGCCAGCAGCGCCAACTGTTCGTTAATCAAATCTGAAGCCAATACGGTGTGCGCTTCCTCAAAGGCATCTGCTGTGGTTAAGTAGTTGTCTTCTCCCGTATTGATAATAACACCTGCAAAACCGTTTATAATTCTTGAAAAATATTGGTCAATAAGTGTTCTTTGGGGGTTAATATCGCGGAATAAAATGCCATAAAGGGCATCATTAAGCATCACATCTAAGCGTTCCAATGCTCCCATCGCGGCTATTTCGGGCATACATAATCCTGAACAGTAGTTGCACAGACGAATATATCGCCCAACTTCTTCTCCCACTTCATCAAGAGCTTTACGCATAATACGAAAATTTTCCTGAGTGGCAAAAGTGCCGCCAAAACCCTCTGTGGTTGCACCGTAAGGCACAAAATCCAACAAACTTTGGCCGGTAGTTCTAATCACTGCAATAATGTCAGCCCCTTGCCTTGCTGCTGCTTGTGCCTGAACCACATCTTCATAAATATTTCCAGTGGCAACAATCACATAAATATACGGTTTTGCACCCTCTCCCAGTCTTTCAATAAAACGATTCCGTTGTGCCACATTGCCGGAAATTCTTTGCAAAGTTGCCTCAATATAAGGCGCTAATACATTACTAATCTCTTCATCGGGATGAATAGGAAGTTTGGTAATATCCAACTCATTTTTCGCTATTCTTTCCGCTACCTGTTGTGGATTTAACCCCGTTTCCAACAGCGAATTTCCCAGAAAGTAAAGTACCCCTTGACCTAACAATCCGTGCTGATGCAATTGGTCAACCACCACATTCGGAAGCGGGGCTTCATGCGTATCAATCTCATCAATCCCCATCAAACGACAGAGCGTGCGCTCTACAGTAACCGTAGTATATTGATTTACAAATTGTTGTACTTCAGTTGCAATAGACGAAGCGATAATTTTTGCTTCGTCAACTTTTTTAAAATCAATGCCTAATTTGCTGCTTCTCATCTGTTATTAATTTGAAATAGAGTCGGCAAATTAACATAAAATTCTCTGAATCATATTCTGACAAAAAGAAATTTAGCCGAGTTAAGAAGTAAAAGGGGTTAGGGAGTTGTCTTATTAGCAGAAAGCATGAAATAAAGAAGAGTGTAATTTTACTCTCTCACGTAAATTCTGGGCACTCTTCGAGAGATTGCTGTTAGCAACTCGTAGGGAGTTTTGTTTATTGAAGCGGCAATTTGATCCAAAGCGTTTGTGTCATTATAAATAATAACTTCTTCTCCAATAGTTACTTCCAAATCCGTAACGTCAATCATCGTCATATCCATACAAATTTTTCCTACCACTGCACATTTATTTTGCTGCACCAACATTGAGCCCACTCCATTGCTGAGTTCTCTCGGAAAACCATCGGCATAACCCACAGGAACAATCGCTAATTGCATATCTTTTTCGGCGGTAAACGTTCTATTGTACCCCACCGTTTCGCCCTTTTGTATTCTTTTTACCTGCGTAATAACGCTACTGAGGTTAATTACAGACTGAAGATGCGTTTGTACTTCGCGAACAGGACTAAATCCGAATAATCCCAATCCCAATCTTACCATATCGTACTGTGCTTCCGGAAAACGAATAATTCCTGCGGTATTGAGAATATGTTTCATAAAAGGATAAGAGATTTGAGCCTCAATTTTTTCACACACTCTGTTAAATTGATCGATTTGATTATTGGTAAAAACATTCTCCTTTTCATCCTCAGAGGCAGCCAGATGAGTAAAAACAGAAGCCATTTTTATTTGTTTACAGGAGTTTATCATTTGTAACATTTCATCAACTTCCGCGGCGCAAAAACCCAATCGGTGCATTCCGGTATCTATCTTAATATGAATAGAAAAAGACTCAATGTTAGGGTAATTTTGTAGTGTTGAAATTAATTCTTTTAAGTAAAAGGTGCTATAAATTTCCGGTTCCAAATGATAACGAATCATAGCATCAAAACCGGTGTCTTCAGCGCCTAAAACAATGATGGGTCGCGTAATATTTCTCCTTCTCAGTTCAATTCCCTCATCCGTGTAAGCTACTGCCAGATAATCCACCTGATGATAACACAATTCATTAATTAACTCCGCATCTCCCAAACCGTACGACATCGCTTTAACCATTGCCATAATTTTGGTTTCAGGTTTAAGTAACTTTTTGAAATAATGTAAATTATGAATCAAGGCCGATAAATCAACCTGCAGATTGGTTTGATGGGTTTTACACTGCAATGCCTGAACCACCCTTTCAAATTTGAAAGAACGTGCCCCCTTAACCAAAACCGCCTCATCCCGAATGTTAAGTTCTTCTAAATGAGCCAAAAGTTCGTTAGTATTGGTATAAAAAAATTTCTCAACCACCGGAAAATATTGATGGTGTTTGCGCATCTCGCTTCCTACCACCGCAATTTTGTTAATATTGTGAGTATTAAACAATTGTGATAATTCCAAATACTCTCTTTCCCCCCAGGTTACCTGTTCAAAATCGGAAATGATTAAAGTTTTTTTGGTAAATTGTGTTTGGTTCGACAAAAAGTCAAGTGCAATTCGTAAAGAATTGATATCTAAACTATACGTATCATTAATAATAATGGAATGATTTTGCGCTTCCTTAATTTCCATACGCATATTCAGCGGCGAGAGCAGGTGCAACTGTTGCGAAATGTAGGATAGCGAATAACCCAAAAACATCATTAAAGCGCTGATATGCAAAATATTTTCAACAGAAGCCGCGTCCGTGAAAGGTATTTCAAGATATTCGGAAGTATGCGCAAATTCGACAATGGTAGCGTGTTGTAATTGCTTTTGTGAAATGATTTTATAGTAAGATTTTTTATTCTTTCCCCACGAAATTTTTTGTAAATTTTTAAAACTGCTTCCTTCTAAAGTTTTTCTAATAAGCGAGTCATCACTGTTATGAATAATTGTAATTGAAGAAGAAAACAGTTTCAATTTTTCCAACAATTTTTCTTTGTCACTTATAAAAAAACCGGAATGTGCGTTTCCAATGTTCGTTAAAATGCCTATGGTGGGTTTTATTATGGTTTCTAATTTGTGAATTTCATTTTTTTGTGAAATACCGGCTTCAAAAATTCCTATAGTATTAGTATCATTCATTTGCCAAACAGAAAGGGGCACTCCAATTTGAGAGTTATAACTGTTTGGATTTTTTATCACTAAAAAATCTTTCGCCAACATAGCGGAAAGCCACTCTTTCACAATGGTTTTTCCGTTGCTGCCGGTAATTCCAATTACGGGGTAGTTAAACTGTTTTCTGTGCTCGGCTGCAATTTTCTGCATTGCCCACACAGGATCATCCACCTGATAAAAATTAGCTTTATAATTTTTGTAATCGTCTAATTCTTCGCTTACTATAAAATTCTTTACTTTTTGCCTCACGAGTTCGGGGATATACAGATGTCCGTTATTTTTTTCGGTTTTTATGGCAAAAAAAAGGGATTGTTGTGGAAAAGTCAGTTTTCTGCTGTCGAAAACCAATTCAGAAATAGCCCAATTTTGGTCAACAATATTACTGTTTTTGGGAGTAATAATTTCGGTGATTTTGTTGGGCTGAAGCATATTATGCGTTTATTTTTCTATTATTTAGAATATCAATGGCCAAATAGATGGCGTTTCTCATCGCATCGGGGGAGGCGATATTTTTTCCTGCAATATCGTATCCTGTTCCGTGAGCGGGCGAGGTTCTTACAATGGGTAATCCGGCAGTAAAATTTACGCCGCCGTCGAAAGCCAACAACTTAAAGGGGATCATACCCTGGTCGTGGTATATAGCCAGCACTGCATCAAATTGTTTATCCTGTCTGGAAGCAAAAAAACCATCAGCAGGAAAGGGACCAAAAGCATTTATATTTTGTTCAAACGCCTGATTTATGGCTGGTTTTATTATTTCTAATTCCTCTTTTCCCAGCAATCCGTTATCTCCCGCATGCGGATTTAACGATAAAACCGCAATCTTGGGATGGGTACTCCAAAAATCTTTGAGCAAAGAATTATTGAGAATGACAATTTTTTTCAACACTAACTCTGTAGAAAGAATTTTACTTGCTTCATTTACAGGAAAATGATTGGTAACAAAGCCCACTTTAATATTTTCCGACACCATCAACATCATAGTATCCCGCGCTTCAAACTGTTCACTAAAAAACTCGGTATGCCCGGTAAAATTGAACGTTTGAGATTGTATATTGTGTTTATTCACAGGCGCGGTAACGATTGCATCTATTAGATTGGATTTCAAATCGTTGCAGGCATACATCAGCGCTTTTTCCGCCATTTTTCCACCCATTTCAGATGGAGCGCCACACTCAATTCTAAACTCTTCGTCAGAGAGATTAATTAAGTTTAGTTTTTTGGGCGAAATTTGCTGCACATTTTTTACGAAATTAAAAGCAAAATCGTTCATTTCAAACATTTTTCTATAGTAGTTTGCAGTTTTTGATAAACCATAGACAATCGGAGTGCAAATTTCCAGCATCATAGGGTCGGAAAGGGCTTTCATAATCACCTCATAACTAATGCCATTAATATCGCCGTGGGTAATCCCTATTTTGTATAGTTGTTCCATATCAATTTGTATTAAGAATAAAACGGTAACGTATTTTTGTTGATTTTCTTGTAAACAGGTAGAAGTTTCTAATTTCTATACCGAAGAGTAGGGTACTGCATTTAATTCGGCAAACTCTTTTTGCAGGAATTTGAAATAGCCGTAGCAGGCAATCATTGCAGCATTGTCGGTAGTTAGGGCAAGCGGGGGTATAGTAACACGGAGGTTGTATTTCTTGCCAAGCTCCTGCATCCGTTTTCGTAGTTCGGAGTTTGCGGCAACCCCGCCGGATAATGCAATATTTGTACATTTATAAGTTTTCAAAGCCTTTTCTATTTTTACGGTGAGCGATTCAATGATGTGAAATTGGATAGATGCCGCCAAATCGTTGATATTTTCTTCGATAAAGTTTGGGTTTTCCGCCAACCTGTCTCTTACGAAGTAGAGAAACGATGTTTTCAATCCGCTAAAACTGAAGTTCAAGTCGGGCAGTTTGGCGACAGAAAACTTGAACTTCTTGGGGTCTCCTTGCCGGGCAAGTTTGTCAATAATGGGACCTCCTGGGTAGTTCAGTCTTAATATTTTGGCAGCCTTATCAAACGTTTCACCGGCGGCATCATCTATGGTTCTTCCCAAAACTTCCATTTTAAAATAATCGTGTACCATTAATAACAGGGTATGTCCGCCAGAAACCGTTAGACATAAAAAGGGAAACTCCGGTTTATTGCAGTTGTTTTCCGTATCCAAGAAATTGGCTAACACGTGTGCTTGCAGGTGGTCAACCATAATTATAGGGATATTCAAACTCAGTGCCAATCCTTTGGCAAAAGAACTACCTACTAATAAAGAACCGAGCAAACCGGGACCATTCGTGCAGGCAATAGCAGCAAGTTGTTTTTTGTCAATTCTGGCTCTTTTCAGTGCGGTATCTACCACAGGGATAATATTTTGCTGGTGCTCCCGTGATGCCAACTCCGGTACTACACCTCCAAACTCCGCGTGAATTTTTTGCTCTGCAATTACATTCGACAAGATTTTAGTGCCGCAAATTACAGCAGCTGAGGTATCATCGCAAGAGGATTCAATACCGAGAATATAAGGGAATACAGACATAATGTTCTTTTCAAGAGAAAATGTTTGCAAAGAAACAGTATTTCGCCAATAAGTTAGTATCAATAATATCATTAACCAAGGAAAAATGAGTTAATAAAAGATTACGCAATTTTTGCAAAGTTCATAATTCAAACTAATAATAACGTTTCAAACTATTTTTAAACTCAAAAATCTCTTTCCTCTTTAAACTACTCCTCCCAAAAAACAGTCAAATACACAGTTTTTTTAATTCAATATTATGACCTCAAAACACAGACTATATTCTATTATCATCTTTCTACTATTTGTCCATTGTCCATTGTCTATTGTAAATTTACTTGCTCAGCAACCCGGTGGCGGAAATCGCCCTCCCGGCGGCTCAGGTGGTCAAATGCCCGATATGGGCACATTGGGCGCAGTGATAGGGCTAATTGTGGACGAAAACAAACAACCCCTGCCCTACACTACGGTATATGTGATGAATGCCATAGATTCAACCACTGTTACCGGCGGAATGACGGACGAAAACGGCAGGATTTTTATTATCGAGGTTCCTTGGGGTACTTACATCCTTCAGGTAAATGCGCTGGGATATCTGAAACATTATACGGCAGAGTTCACCTTGTCGCAAACTAACCCGCGATATATGTTGAGACAGTTTGCCGTTACAAAACGTTCCCAACAACTGCAAACCGTTGAGATTTCTACTCAGAAAGAGATGCTTCAGCAAAACTTAGACAAGAAAGTATATAATGTAGAGGGCAGTATTATTACCGAAGGCGCCACCGCAGTTCAGGCATTAGCCGAAATCCCCTCTGTAGATGTGGATATTGAGGGAAATGTATCTCTGCGTGGCACAAGCAATGTTACTATTTTGGTGGACGGTAGGCCCACAAATCTTTCCTTAGACCAAATTCCCGCTGCCGAAATCGAAAGTATTGAGGTTATTACAAACCCTTCGGCAAGGTTGGAACCAGACGGTATGGGAGGAATTATTAACGTCATTCTTAAAAAGAAAAAACAAGCTGGATTTAATGCCTATTTCAGCGGAGGTATGGCAACCTCCATCTTCAGAAATAAATTCTACTTGGATGGAGGAAATTTGTCCGCTAATTTGAATTATACCTTCAATAAAGTTTCAACGTTTTTAAACTACAACTTCCGTAGCGGTCAGTGGCGCAACGCAGGAAATCTTTCCCGTACTTCGTGGGTTCAAAGAGATTCAACAACGCCCGCCGATTCTACTTATTTGGAACAAAATAGTGAAAGTAATTCCCAATATTTTGGTCATAATGTACGTGCAGGAATGGATTATTTTATTAACAAACAGAATACATTTTCCTTTTCTTTCGGATACAACCGGTACGATAGCAAAGATACAAATAATTTAACAACAGACAATTTGCGATGGGTTTTGAATAAGAAACAACCGTTTAACACTTATCGGCAGAATGGCGCAGGAACTCGTTTTGGAAATAATTTCACGGGAAATATCAGTTACAAAAAGTTGTTTAACAAAAAAGGGATGGAGTTAACTTCCGACCTTTATTATACTGATATGTCAGGTGAATCAAATAATAACTATTTGCAATTGTTCTCTAAACCGGATACGTTACTCAATTATTTTCAAAAAACAGAAACGGTAACCCAAAATAGAACTGCCACGGCGCAGGTTGATTTTGTTACCCCGATAGGAAACGGCGGACGTATTGAAACCGGATATAAGCTATCGTACCGCTCTATTTGGCAGAAATATAACTTGTATGAAGGCACTTCTTCCTTTCAATTTGATGAAAATGAACAACAAAGAAACAATTTTCGGTTTCAAGAACTGATTAACGCAGCCTATTTCATCTATTCAAATTCATTTTGGAAAGTGTTGAAAGTACAAGTGGGATTGCGCGGAGAGTTTGCCCAAACGTGGACAGAACTTTTCCCCGCAAACAAAGAGCCTGAAAAAACAAGCAGAAATTTTTTGGACCCGAATTACATGCTTTATCCAACGGCACATATTAGATATGATATTAACGACAGTCATTCTTTGCAGGTTAGTTTTTCCCGCAGGGTAACTCGCCCGCGTTTTTGGAACTTAAATCCCTTTGTGGATGCTTCCGATAAACAGAATTTACGAATGGGAAATCCTAATTTGGGTCCCGAACTTGCTAACAACTTAGAGTTAGGGTACTCTGCCTATATTAAGCAATCTTCATTCAGTGCTACTCTTTTTTATCGCCAGCGTTCCAATTTAATTACCCGTTACACCGAGATGAGACAGGCTTACGTTAAAGATGGTTTTATTTTTTATACACTTCTTAATGAGGATGATATATATATATTACCTATTGAAAATAACTATATGGGAAAAGATACTTTTACTTACACGTTAACCTCCTCGCAAAATTTGAATAAGAGTCAAAGTTTAGGTTTTGAATTAGTTTACAGCCAAAGATTATGGAAGTTTTGGCGTATTAATTTTAGCGGCGACTGTTATTATGTGAAAATTAACAGTAATGACTTGATTGACCCCAACTTGTTGGACGATTGGGCGTATGGATTAAGAATTAACCAAACTTTTAACTTACCAAAAAATTGGGATATGCAGTTGAATTTCCGTTATCGTTCCAAATCCATCACGACAGGAAGTATGGGCTTTCACGGAGGCGGTGTGGGGCAAGGAAGAAGAAATGCACAGTATTCTCTCAACTTCGGTATCAAAAAGTCGTTCCTTAAAAGCAAGGCGATGTCGGTCAGTATAAATATTAGAGACCTCATTTACAATCCCAAGACGATAGTTACCTCCTACGACTACACAAAACAGGATAAAGGATATTATTCTACCAGTGAACGCTGGCGCAGCGCTTTTCAAATGAACTTAACCCTGACCTATAAGTTGAACAACTACAACCAGCGCAGAGAGCAGCAGCGCGATATAGACACGGGAGAGGCTCCGATGGGGGATTAATTTTAGAACAGAACAAATTATGTGGAAACGCTTCCGTTTGTTTTTGGGCATTTATGCCGGATTAACCTTAGTGATTTCTGCAGGTTTTCTTGGGCGTAACGATTTGCAACAACTGAAAATGCTAGTTGTCGTTGATGAAGCCGAGTGGAGAGCAACCAACGAAAAAAACGGCATTGTTGAACTTCCTTTTGTTATTGAATTAAAATCGTTCACCATTGAGGAGTATCCATCCGGAAAACCGAAGAGTTTTACATCAGATATTACGGTTTATACTCCCAATGGAGAGAAAAAAGAGGCACAGATAAAAGTAAACAAACCCTTAACTGTTTCGGGTTGGAAGATTTATCAGCACAGTTACGACAAAACCTTTGGAAACTTGAGTAGATACAGTGTTTTCAAAATAGTCAAAGATCCTTGGCTTCCGGTGGTTTATACCGGTTTTTTCTTGATTTTTGCCGGAACATTTTACTTACTTTTTTTAAGATTTAGATTCAAAACACTGAAAATTAGAAAGATAACAATTGTTTCTTTAATGGGGATTTTTCTCTTTTCCTGTTTGATAGCTAATGTATGGTTTTCGCCGCTACGGATGCGCAGTTTGATGCCCGCACTGCAAAGCATTTGGTTTATTCCTCACGTTTCGATGTACATCTTAGCGTACTCCCTGTTAAGTGTGGCAGTTATTTATGCGATATTCTTATTAATAAAGAAAAACAACACCGAAAAACTGCTGCAATATATGGTATTTTACGATGATTTGGTTTATACGGGCACAGTATTCTTAACTTCGGGTATTCTTATAGGCGCAGTTTGGGCAAAAGATGTGTGGGGGCACTACTGGTCGTGGGACCCGAAAGAGACTTGGGCAGCAATTACTTGGCTCGCTTTTATGTTCTGTATCCACTTTCGGCATTTTAAACATGAAAAAATAAAACCCGCCCTGTTGCTGCTATTTTTTTCATATTTATTACTGCAAATTTGTTGGTTTGGGGTAAAATATTTACCATTTCTGCAAGAAGGCAGCGTGCACATTTATAGAAATACGGGAATATACCCTACATTATTGTAAGTACCTAATACTTTTCCTCATTTTTTTCTTTTCTGTTATAATGCAGAGAATTTTTATGTTGATTTGCGGTCTGATTATATAACAAAAAAATATCTATGACATAAAAATGTTAATACACACAAAACAAGACATTTATAAAATAGCGACTTACTGCTATTCTCGGTTATCATTTTTCCACAATAGCCCGTAAATCATGGGTTATCTTTATGTTTCAAGAGTAAGTTAGTATAGCGCCGTGTGAGCGGCGTGGAACGACTTGTTAGAAACATAGGCGTGGAAACCTGATAACCGGACTGGTTGATTCCACGCTATTTTTTTTCCAACAATTAATGGCTACAACATATAAGACAGAGTTGCCACTGTTCCCTAAAAAAGTGCAAAGTGAAACTGCAAAACACTCAAACATACTGCAATGAGAGCAGAACCTCATAAAAACGGGTGGTACTATTTCATACGAAAAGCCAAACGAGTAGAATGAACGAAAAATTTATTAATTTTGTCAACTTAAAGGAAGCTGACATTAAACTACAAATCGAAAATGAAAAAATTAGTTTTAATTTTAGTAATTATTGCAATCTCATTAATTTTTTGTGTAAGTTGCAAAAAGGAAGAAAAACAAACAAACAATTCTGAAACAGAAATTGCTACAAAAAAAGATTATAATTCATATATTAAAGAATTAATTGAAAAAACAGGTATTGATATTTATGAGTTTCGCCAACTTGATAAAGTTCGAAAATTATCGGCAAAGTCTCGCGGTATGATGTATGCGCTTACAGAAGCGTCTCTTTCAAAGGGGGAAATTACAGAAGAAAAATTGGATCAACTCGAAAATTTGAAACAAGCGATAGATGTAGCATATCAAGCAGGCAATGATTATCAGGTTTTGTGTTTATTTGAATCTTTTTGTGCAATTTGTAAGACTATTGATGGTTTTATTTTTCATACAAATCAATATGGTATGCAAACTTTCACGTTTGACCCTACTCTTCCCACGCTTGAATTACCAATGGCTTATATGTTAGAGGTATCAAATGATGCAGAAGAATTAGTGAATGATGTGGAGGATTTTTACCCCTCTTTTTCCTCATTACTTGAAGAAACTCAAATTGAAGTTCTAACAGCTGCTATATATCTAAATCAGCCACAAGGTGGCGCAAAAGGACCAGTTCAAGATTGTGAACGGGGGGCATGGGAAGATTACGCTTGGAGTTTAGCAGGCGCTCATGCAGGACTTACAGTAGCATTAAATATTTGTCCTTTTACAGGCCCTGGTGTTGGTGCTTGTGTTGCTAGTGCATTTACAGGATATGGGATAGCAGTAGCTTGGGCATCAATTGGATATAAACGAGTTCTGAAAAGATGTAGCAAATTATAATATCATTAACTATCATTGACTATTGGAAGTGGACTTAGTGCAAATACTTAAATCAAACAATTTATTAAATTATATTCCAAATGAAAAAATCTCATATATGGCTTCTAACAGCAATATTAATAATTCCGACAATTATCTTGATTATTTCTCTCAGTATTAGTGATATAAAAATAAAAGACTTTCCATGGTGGGCTATCGCAATACCAGTACTTATCATAGTTTCACCTTTTACATTTTATTTTGCACAAAGGGTAGCACATCGGACATATAATTCTACGTTAAATAAGCGTAAAAAAATATTGTTATATTCATTTTGTGCTTTAATTATCTTTTCTGTTATACTGCTTTCTGCATCTTATTATTTTAATTATGAATTTTTAAGGATAATATTACTTGTTCAGATATTACCAATAATCCTTTTTATGTTTTTTGGTAATTTTCGACTTTTTTTTCAAAAAAAAGAACCTAATGAAAAATAATAAAAATTGTTGTGTACCAAACATTTTTGGCAAATTTAACATACAGAATTGAAATCTGCTACATTGCCAAGGGGCCGTCATTAAATGTTAGCCCCTTGATTTATAATTGGAGAAGTTGCAAGTACGGAAATGGATGCCGAAAAGGCAAAACAAGATACTGAAAAGGCAAAGCAGAAACAAGCACAAAAGGAAAAGGCAAACAAAATCAATGAAATAAAACAAAAATTTAATGATTTATTTGGAAGTGTTGGTTTCTTTACCGATCCAGCAGAAAATGTTAGAAAATTTTATCAAAAATTGGATGACGATGTTTATGTTGCAGTTCGAACACCATCGTTTGTTCAACCAAGAACACTAACACAAGAAGAGGTTGTTGAGTTAGCAGAATTATATCAATTGGCAGTTAATGTAATTAAAAAAGTTGGTGTAAAGGACTTCAATAAAGCGTGTAAAGGAATAACGACAAAAGAAAAATTAACTGTAATGCGGAAATCCCCTTTTTGGCTAACAATATTGTATTAATCGCAAAAAACCACTTTCTCAAATTGGTTTGCGAATTGTAAAATATTGTACCATGAAATACGAAAAACTCGGTTTTGCAATCGTTGCAATGGAAAAATCGGCATTGAGAAACCCCTCTTTTCCGATAAACCTTTGTACTGCCACAACGAACATAATATGGTTGAGCCCCAAATCTAACTTCAACAAAGTAATCTATGACAGATTGCTCAGTTGGGAATAAGAAGTTAATCGCACATTCTTTTTTTATATATTTCCACCACATTTTCCAACAATGAGGCTATCGTCATAGGTCCTACTCCTCCCGGAACGGGCGAAATGGCAGCGGCTTTCTTCTCTATGTTGTTTACATCAATGCTATTGTAAATATCGCCCACTAATTTCCCCTCAACGCTGTTAATTCCCACATCAATAACCACAGCACCCTCTTTCAACATCTCGGCATTTACCAGATTGGGATGCCCGATGGCAATGATCAAAATCTCTCCCTGACGGGTTAAGTAAGGCAGATCTCTTGTTTTGGAATGGCAAACCGTAACGGATGCGTTTTCGCGAAGCATCAATTGTGCCATCGGTTTGCCAACTAAGTTACTCCTTCCAATAATTACGCAGTGTTTTCCCGTAATAGAAACACCCTCTGCTTTTAACAACGACAAAATTCCTTTAGGAGTGCAGGGTATAAGGGCATCTGTGGAGGAATTTAACAAACCTGTATTCATTGGGTGTAATCCATCCACATCCTTTTTGTAATCAATAGATTGCAAAACAACATTTTGGTCAATATGTTTGGGCAGAGGTAATTGCACTAAAATACCATCTACTTCTGTATTCTGATTCAAGGAATCAATTAAAGTAAGGAGTTCCTGTTGTGAGGTGGCATAAGGAAGGATATTCAGATCGCACAGGATGCCGATTTCGTTGCAAGATTTTTTCTTACTTTTCACATAAGAGCTGTTTGCCGGGTCATCACCTGCCATAATGATACAAAGTTTTGGGGATCGTCTGTATTTGTTTACCAAATATTCAATTTCAATGGCTAAAACCGACTTAATTTTCTTCGCCAATGCGGTTCCGTTCAATGTTTGCATAAAATTTACCGATTAATAAGCGGCAAAAGTAAGTTTTTTTTTATTTTTTGTTAATCCACTATTTCCACTTCCAACTTTCAATCATATACAGCGCATCTTTTTTTAGAAAATCTATCACCGGGGCTAATGAATCGTTGTTGGGGGCAAACTCGAAATAGAGAACTCCCTTCATAAAATAGTGTGTGCTATCGGTAAACCAAAACTTGAACGGGGTGGCTACATTTTTTCCCTCCAGTTCGTATAGTCTGCCGTACATTTTTGCGTTAGGGTCGGAAATGGAGGAATACTGAATATCGTCTGTCATTCTTCTCTCCACGTGAAACAACACCTGTTCTTCCTCGTTCCACATCAAACTGTGCAGATTGTTTTTTACCGGAACAAAACTCATTTTAAACATCGCAGAAAGAGAAGGATATTGAATATCAATCCAATATATATCATTCTCTACTTTATAGAAACTTAGATTTGCACTTTTGGAATAATTGAAAGTAAAGGGGAAAACGCTGTCCCATTTTTGGTAAGCGGCAACGGGTATAGTTAGTCTAAAATATCCTTTGGGTTTAGGCACGGGGATTTCGGGTTTTCGGACGCAGGAGGAAGAGCAGAAAAGCAGAAGAACGAAAGAGCAGAAAAGCAGAAAAGCAGTAGAGAGGGAGGGTATTCCCCTCCAATAAAATGGAGGAGTGGACGCGAAGCGGATGGTGTGGTTCATCTTTTTTTTTGGCGAAATTATACAAATAATTCTTTTTTCAAGAATACTACGAAAAACAGAATATAGATTGTTTGCTAAAATTTTCTCTATCCTCGCATCCGGATTATCAAACCAATTAAATATTTATGATACAATTAATAAAATAGGTTATAAATTAGTTTGAGGCGTTATGAATGGGATTCCTCGCTGCGCTCGGAATGACAACGCGGCAGCGGGTAGGGAAGGGATTCCTCGGTGCGCGCCCGCATAAAACGAGGGGACGGGGTGGGAGG
>JAIRVY010000016.1 GCA_031253655.1 Bacteroidales bacterium | reverse complement strand
AATGTTTTGTACTATCTTTGCCCATTTGTATTTAGTGTTTGTGGAAAAACAAAAATACAAAATTTGGGTACTATTTTTTCAAATAGTGCCCTTTATTTTTTTGTCGGTCAGTAGTGATTATTATTTATTTGCAACCAAATAATTGGAAATGATTTATCCGAATAATTTTGAGACAAAAATTGGATTTGACACGATAAGAGAACATATTAAGTGTTTGTGTGTAAGTGATATGGGTAAAGAACTCGTGGACTCAATTCGGTTTTCTCCTATGTATGATGAACTCATCGTTGTGCTGGAAGAAACCTTTCAGTTTCAACAAATGCTACTGTTTGACACTGCTTTTTCGGCACAGGGTTTTCACGATGTACGCCCACTGTTGAAAAGCATTCGTTTGGAAGGTACTTTTTTAGAGATAGATGAACTAGCGCAACTTCGAGCTATGCTTCAGGCAATTGTGCAAACAGTTGTCTTTTTTCGCGTAAAAAATGAAGAGAATAAATACCCACGTTTGTGGCATCTATGTAAAGATATTCTGCTAGAAAAGGGTTTGTTAGAATCTATTAACAAAATCATTGATACCAAAGGGCAACTTCGGGACGACGCTTCGGAAGAACTACGCCGTATTAAAAGAGAAATAATAAAGATTTCAGGTGAAGCGGATAAAAAAATTGCGAAACTGCTAAATGTGGCTAAACAAGATGGTTTGGTGAAAGAGGATGCAGAGATGACCATTCGCAACGGAAGGCTTTGCATTCCTGTACCCGCGCAGTTTAAACGCCGTTTGAAAGGATTCATCCACGATGAATCTGCCACCGGACAAACCGTATTTATTGAGCCCACAGAGGTTTTTGAAGCCAATAATGAACTAAAAGATTTACTGAACGCAGAACGTAGGGAAATTATACGCATTTTAACCGAAATAGCCAGCAAAATAAGAGGTAATATTCCCAATATTTTAATTGGTGTTGATTTTCTGGGCTTGATTGATTTTATCCGCGCCAAAGCACTCTTTGCTATAAATATCAATGCTACCCTTCCCCATATCTTTGATGCTCAAATACTGGAGTGGAAAAATGCCATCCATCCTGTGCTGTTTCTAACTTTTCAAAAAGAAAAAAGTGAAAATAGAAAAGTGGTGCCATTGGATATTCAGTTGAACAAAGAAAAAAGAATACTAATTATTTCGGGACCCAATGCCGGTGGCAAATCGGTGTGTTTGAAAACAGTAGGTTTGTTGCAATATATGTTGCAATGCGGGTTATTAGTGCCCTTAGAGAGCACCTCCGATATGGGTATTTTCTCCTCCTTTTTTATTGCCTTAGGAGATGAACAATCTATTGAAAATGACCTAAGTACATATAGTTCACATCTGAAAAATCTTAATGTAATGTTGAAACATCTGAATGATACTTCTTTGTTTTTGATAGATGAATTTGGGTCCGGTACAGAGCCTACACTGGGCGGCGCGATGGCAGAATCTATTTTGGAAGAACTTTACAAAAAAAATTCGTATGGGATTATTACCACACACTACGGAAATCTCAAACTTTTTTGCGACACATATCCCGAAGCGGAAAACGGCGCTATGCTATTTGATACAAAACAAATGAAGCCTCTGTTTAAGTTGCGGCAAGGCAAACTAGGAAGTTCATTTACCTACGAAATTGCTCGCCAAATAGGGTTACCGGATACTATTATTGAACAAGCCACCGCTAAATCGGGAACTGCACAAATTGATTATGAGAGAAAACTAGATGAAATTGAAATAGAAAAACTTGAACTTGAAAAGATGTTGAAGAGGGTTACCCAAACCGATGAAAAATTGGCAGAGTTAATAACCCAATACAGTTCAAAATTTTCCGAGTTTGAAAAACAACGTAAAGAGATATTACAACAAGCAAAAAATCAAGCCATTTCAATTATTGATGGGGCAAACAAAGCGATAGAAAAAACCATCCGCGAAATTAAAGAAGCAAATGCAGAGACAGCGAAGACTAAACAAATTCGCACCGAAGTTTCTCAATATAAAGAAAAAATAGAGGAAGAAGTTCAAAAAAAAGAACAAAAAGAAAGCATTACTCCTGTTATTCCCTTAAAAAATGAACCCTTAGTATCGAAATTTGAGTCGATTGATACTGAAATTCGTTTGGGAGATTCTGTTTTTATTAATGATATTCAAACCATTGGAGAGGTAATTCAACTTCAGAATGAAGATATTACCATCTCCTTTAATTCCATTACCTTAAGAACACAAAAAGACAAGGTAACTAAGATTAGTAAAAAAGAGAAACAATGTACGAAACGCGGTTGAGACGGAGTTTAGAGAAGTGGCACCGTGTCTCTATATGCTGGTTTTTATCCAATTGCAGATTTTTGAGATACCGCAGACATCGCATTTGGGTTTGCGAGCTAGGCAAACGTAGCGGCCGTGAAGAATAAGCCAGTGGTGGGCGCGGCTGAGTACTGATTCCGGAAAATGCGCTGTCAACTGCTTTTCTACTCCAATAGGGGTGTTTGAGCTTTCTACAATTCCTAATCGGTTTGCCACACGAAATACATGAGTATCTACTGCCATTGCCGGTTTATCGAAAATAACCGAAAGGATTACATTGGCGGTTTTTCGTCCAACACCGGGCAACGAAGTAAGTTCCTCCAAATGCGCAGGAACAACACCGTTGAAATCTGTTACTAACTTTTGCCCCAACCCCAGCAGGTACTTTGTCTTATTGTTCGGATAGGAAACCGACTTGATGAGATTGTAAACCTCTTCATAAGAGGCTTTTGCCAACTCAAAAGGAGAGGGGAGGTGTGCGAACAAAGCGGGGGTAACCAAATTCACACGTTTGTCGGTACATTGCGCCGACAGCACCACCGCCAAAAGCAATTCGTAGGGATTAGCGTATTGCAATTCCGATGCCGCATCAGGATTGTTTTTTTGAAAATAATCAACCAAAAATTTGTACTTTTCTGCAACATTCATAAAACTAACAAAGAGAAACAAAATGCTCTCTGATTACTTTTACATACAATTGATACTCAATGGCATGTATTTTTTCTTCTATTTCTTGCAAAGTTTCGTTTTCTTCCGGTTTAAAAGATTCCTGAGCAATAATTTTTCCGGTATCCACTCCGGCATCCACATAGTGTACGGTTACTCCAAATATTTTTACGCCATAATCAAACGCTTGCTTAATGCCATTTTTACCCGGAAATGCAGGCAACAAAGTCGGATGAATGTTGATAATTCTATTCGGAAAAGCGGTTAACAACACCTCTCCGACCAATCTCATATACCCTGCCAACACAATGAGTGAGACATTTTTTTCGATAAGATAAAAGGCAATTTCGCGTTCATATTCATCTTTAGACGGGTAATTTTTGGGAACAAAAGAAAAAACGGGGATATTGTGTTTTCGGGCTCTTTCTACGGCAAAGCAATGAGGTTTATCAGTAACTAAAACGGCAATCACAGCTGCTAATGCACCTTTTTCAATCTCATCAACAATCGCTTGAAAATTTGAACCGTTACCGGATGCAAACAGTGCTATCTTTTTCATCACTATTAGTTATTTGTCCAATGATATACGCATTCTCACCGCATTTTTTCAGTATTTCAACAGTATCGATGGCATCTTCCGGTTTCACAATTAGAATCATTCCAATACCCATATTAAAGATGTTGAACATTTCACGATGGGGGATATTTCCGACTTTTTCTAAGAAGTTGAAAATAGGAGGTTTTTCCCAGCTATTTTCATCAATTTCAACGCTTTGGTTCTCTTGCAGCACACGAGGAATATTTTCATCGAAGCCGCCGCCGGTAATATGACAAATAGCGCGAATGTCAATAGATTTCAACACTTCAAGTACCGATGTTACATAAATTTTTGTTGGGGTAAGCAGGGTTTCTCCTAATTTTCCGTAAAGTTCATCAAAATGTTGATACAAATTAATGCTGTTGTCTTTAAGAATAATTTTACGCACCAACGAAAAGCCGTTTGAGTGTACGCCAGAGGATTGTAAACCAATGAGTTGGTCTCCCACACTTACTTTTGAGCCATCAATGAGTTTCGATTTTTCCACGGCACCTACCGTAAAACCGGCAATGTCGTACTCTCCTTCGTGGTACAGATCGGGCATTTCGGCTGTTTCTCCGCCAATGAGGGCGCAGTTTGCCAGTACGCAGCCGTCTGCTATGCCTTTCACAATCTGTTCAATTTGTGCGGGGTTGTTTTTCCCAACAGCGATATAATCTAAGAAAAAGAGGGGCTGTGCCCCTTGTGCCAATACATCATTCACACACATTGCTACTGCGTCTTGCCCGATGGTGTCGTGTTTATCAAGTAAAAACGCCAGCTTCAGTTTGGTACCCACTCCGTCGGTGCCGCTTATCAATATGGGTTCCTTCATATTAAGTAGTGACAGGTCAAACATTCCACCGAAACTGCCAATATTTCCCATCATTCCCAAACGCACAGTTCTTGCGATATGTTTTTTAATTCTGCGAACCGACTCATAGCCTGCCTCTAAAGAAACTCCCGATTGTTCGTAATGATGCGACATAAATTGAAAATTATGTGGCAAAAATAATTATTTTATTCAAATCTATCTCGTGAAATACAAGTATCTTTGATCCAGTAAAGTAGCCTTAGCTTTCAAGCCTTCCAAAATAGTGTTTTCATTTCTACTTCTGCCTGCAACCGCATTTCTGAGCATAGATTTTTCCATAGCAAAATTGGCAGAGGGTTCGGTAGGCTCTCTCTTCTCGTAAATAGAAATGGCATACAGATTGTTTTTTCCGGTAACAATAGTAGGTTCTCCGGCGGGTAAAGCAAATATTTTCCCAATAGCAACATTCTCAATGTTTCTGTTCTGGTAAGTTTCCCCTCCAAAAACTAAAGTAACACTATCCATAAAACTAACCTGATTCTTTTCAGCAAGTTGTTGTAATGTAATACCATTATTCAGTTCTTGAGTAAGCATAATTTGAATCAACTCCAATTTTTTCTTTGCTTTAAGTTCTCCTTCAATGGTTTCACGAACATCCGCTAATTTTGCATCCCCTTTCACTTTAATACTTCTTATCGCAGCAACAGCAAAAAAGTTGTTATTAATATTGTAAATATCAGAAACATCGTCTAATTTTGTATCGGGATTGAATGCCCAGCTGATAATTTCGCGGGTGTTTTGAAGATTGGAGATATTTGCCATCATTGGAGTAACATCTTTTCCCTGAACGACTTGCGTTCCCTGCTGTGCAGCGCTTGTCATCAAATCCTCAGCATTGCTACATTCTGCCTGCAAGTGCATCGCCTGATTTCGAATGTGTTTAATGGTAGCATCTGAGGGTTTTATTTCTTCCTGATAAATCACAAAGAGTCTTTTTTCAACAGGCGTTGTACGTTCAATCACTTTGTAAACCACATAAGCAGCCGGAGCATCCTGAACATAAACGTTTTCCGTTAACAGCGAATTATATAACTCCGGAAAGGTAGAGTGTTCTGAAGCCCAATATGTGGTGTCGGTAGTCTCTCTGCCGCCAAGATAGTCAGGAAGCAGTGTAAACACATTTCCACCTTTTTGAAGTTCAACTTTCAAACTGTCGGCAAGTTTTTTAGCTTCATCTTTTGTCCTGATGCTACCGGCGGGGTTTCTGTCGTTTTTAAAATCTACTACAAGAAAAGCAACATTTACTGAGTCGGAGCGTTTAGCCGAGCCATAAGATTTCCCATAATACCATACAATATTTTCATATTCAAATGGTTCTATATAACTCCCCACTGGTCTGTCGAAAATCAATTTTGCCAAAGTATCGATGGTAATTTCGCTTCTTTTGAAATAGGTGCTGTCTAATTGTCCCATCATCATTGAGATATGAAATTCTTCAAGTGAGGGAGCTCCTTTTAGGCGTGCTGCCCGGTTGAGCACAGTATCGTGGATAGCGGATAAATCTTCCGGAGAGGGTTGAATAGGAAAGATAGCTACATCTATATCTCGGGAATTTTCTTTAATTTGATAGCGAATTTTATTTTTTTCAAACCAGTTTTTTATCTCTTTATCGGCAACAACAGGCTCTATTTCATTGAATTGAGTTGCAGTAGGGTAAAAAGTAACCGCTTGTGTTAACAAAGTGGTATTATTTGAAGCGAAGAATTTAGCCGCTTCATCTGAGAAACTTACGGTATTTTGCGCCAACGTCAAATAGCGTGCTCTTTGCTGATCGATAGTGGCGAAGCGTTCAATGGCTTTATAAGCACCGTAAATTTCGCGGTAACGGTTGTCGTTCTTATGGTCTTCAATATTGGAAATAAAATCTATAACCATATCTGTTGAAGCCTGTTTGGCAAGAAAAGAAACCAAACGGGACAACAACTGGTTGGGTTGTTGTGTGTGTAAACTGGCTACCATATCTGCGGCAATCTCAGCAATCATATCTTTTGTGAATTGCAATCCCAAATCTTTCAACTGTGCTTCGATAATAGTCTGGTCTAAAAGTTGCGACCAGGTCATTTCGTGAATCTGGTAGGTTTCAGATTCTTCCAAGGTTGATTTATCGTAAAAGATTTTCCACAATGCTGTATTTTGTTCTAATCGGGTGCGGTATTCATTATCGAATTTATTTCCGTTAATTTTCACCATTGTATATTTATCGGAGAAGAGTGTGGAGAGTTTAGAGACGTCTCCCATCACAAAAGCAAGGAGTGCGATACCGATAATACCCATTAACAAAATTCCATGTTTTCTAATTGAGCCTATTGCTGCCATATCTTAATTATTTTAATGTTATATTTTTACGTTTCAAAAATTGAAACGGCAAAAATAGTATTTTTTTTGAATTCAAAATTATATTCTTTTAGCCAGATCTGCAAGGTTGATATTTCCTTCGCTTATTGCCCGAAGTTGTCCCATTAAAGCGTTCACTTTATCCGTTTGATTAGTGTCTTTACGATGAGGGATAAACTTTTCGCTCAAAAAAGGAATACGGCTTACCAATTCTTGTGATTCCACTTTTTTGTAATTCAGAATAGCAAGTATGGATTCAAAATCCATTTTAGGATGTAAAAACATCTGTTTTAACATATTAGAAGTAATGGCAACCTCAATTTTTTTCTGTTTCAGAAAATCAAACAGGTCATAAATGCGCTGTACATCAAACTTTATTATTTTATACTGCCCGTGAAGATGTTTCAGTTTATGACCGAAGAAAGTGCAAATAAATTTCGGATTCAGTTTTAATTCATCTACCATTTTTTTAATGAGCGGGAAATAATTATGAGTAAAGATGTAGTGATAGCAATCTTTGGGAACGTCCCATTTCACAAGTTGTTCATACCGTTCAAACAATGGTTCGGGAATTTTTTTCCGCAGGTTTTCAATATAATTGTTGGAAAGTGGAATTGGGGCAGAGTCCGTATCGGGGTACATTCTGTCGGCGCCCGGCAAAACTCTTTCAAAAATGGTGGTACCATTTTCAAACGACTTTCTGGTTTCATTGGGCACGCCATCAAAAGCCATTAAGGCGCGCTCTTCAATCACAATCAGAGCGGTTTCTACGTCTATTTCAGGTGTCCAGAAGATAATTTGCGCATCCTTCTCTCCGGCATTAAAGAGTTCCTGAATTTTTTCAAAAACATTGACACTAATCACATCATCAATATCTTCGCTGGTTGCCAAATTGGGTTTTTCAACACAGGCAATCACTTTTAGGCGGTTGGTAAATTCGTCGTAAAAGGGTTTATTGGGTTGTGTAAAATGGGAGAGCAATCCGCCGAATTTGGGCAAATTAACGGCATACAGTTTTTCTTTTCTTTCAATAGCTTGTTGCAGAGGAACATAGTAGAAATTAAAGTCTTTCGGATTGAGTTCCATAGATAGCATTTTCCAATCTTCTTTTTGGATACGTTTTTTCAATTCTTCGCGAATCGCCAATAGCGCCCATTGGCGAAATGCTTCAATATGTGTAAGTTCCGGAATCCATTTGGTTCGAGATACCCCTTTTATTTCCACTCGGGTTCCTCCGGCGCAACTCACATTCACATCTTCGCGACCTGCCCCCATACCGGTGCGCACTTTTCCTGTACTGCGATTCAAAAAACGGATATAGTCGCAGGCTTCTTTCACCTCATCGGGGTTTTTCATATCGGGGTACGTAACCGTTTCAATGAGAGGCATCCCCAGGCGGTCGGTGCGGTAAGTGCGCCAGTGTCCAATATCAGATACTTCTCGGCAGGAATCCTCCTCCACGCTAAGTTGGATAAGTCTTATTTTTTTGTTTTTCAGTGGTATTTCGCCGCCAATTCCCACAATGCCGGTACGTTGAAATCCTGTGGGGATTGAGCCGTCTAAATATTGTTTGCGGGTAATGTGCACTTCGCCCACGATATTCATTCTCGATGTTAATGCAATTTCCATAGCAATCTCTAATGCTTCTCTATCAATGGGAAACGGCGGCGTGTCGTCCACGTCGTAGGTACAAGCTGTAGAATGAGAAATTCTATAGATAATATTTTTCTTTGTTCGAAACTCCATGAGGGCTGTGCCGTCGTACTCACCTAACTCTGACAGTGTTGGACGCATGTGCCGAATCAATTCCGCATCAAATTCATCAGGTTTTTGATAGATGCCGGCGGGGCAACGGCAAAACAGCTTCTTCTTTGTCAGCAGTTGCTGGTGTACCTCCAATCCGGACATAAAACCGATTCTGTCGTAGTCTTGTTGGGTAGCTTCTTTTCTTGTTACATAGCCGATGGCATTTTTAGTTTCTTCAAATTGCTGTCGGGGATTGTGCTTTTTCATATTTATATTGTGCTAATATTCTAACATATTAATATACTCATTTGCAAACAACTAAGCAATACCCTTTGGGGTAAGTTCAAGGTTTGCAAATGGGTGTGCGAAAATATAAAATTATTATTGCTGAAGATTGCTATTTACAAACTCCATCAATTCTCCCACAACTCGCTCTTGCGTATATTTTTCCTCTACTAATTTTCGGGCGTTTTTTCCAATTTCTACACACTTTTCAGTATGATTCACACAAAAACCGATGGTTTGCATCATCTCTTCGGGCGTATCTGCAATGAAAATGTTATCCCGATGGGTAACTTCAATCCCCTCTGCACCTATTGTGGTGGTTATAATTGGTTTTCCTAATGCCATTCCTTCAATTATCTTAATTCGCATACCACTTCCCGATAACAAAGGAACAATCATAATATTATGCTCATTCATAAACTGCTGCGCATCTTCTACAAAGTCGAAAATATGTACATTTTTATAACTTTTGTGGGCAAACCACTCCTTATTTCCCTTTCCGGCTATTACAAAAGTGAGATGCGGATACTTTTCTGCCGCTTGCTTCCAAACATTATCTAAAAACCAACTCATTCCTTCAATATTGGGCTGCCAATTCATACTTCCCAAATGAAAAAAAGTGAGATTATTTTCCTGAAAATTAGGTTCTTTATAATTATAGTCGGATAATTTAATAGAAAAAGAGATAACTTTGCTGCTGAGATTGGGATACCGAACTTTGAAGTATTGATTATCCACCTCAGTAATAGGTAGATATCCGTCTATTTTTGAAAACAATGAGTTTTCAAACCGCTTAAGAGAAGAGGATAGATAGCGGAATGCAACCTTTTTATATGGATTTTTTGTCTGCTTTGCTAATCTCTCCCAAATCAAAAATTCAATATTATGTACCCTCAAAAGAATTGTAGCCAGGGAATATTTTCGAATAGTTTCCAAATAATGACCCATAAACACTGATTCTACTATCACTACATCAAACGTTCCTTGAGCAAGTATTGTTATTAATTTTTCATTCATTTCTGATGAAAAAAAGCGGTAGGCTTGTAGTGAATCTTTTTTAACAAATGCAGAAACAATTTTACCAAAACTAACTTTAGTATCTACAAAAATAGATTCAAATTTCGTTTTCTCTTTATATTTTAATAAATCATCAGTATGAACTACGGGATGTTTGGCTGTAGCTACAGAAAAAACCTTAACCTCACTGCCGGCACTGAGCAGGCATTGAGTTATTTGATACATTGCCTGGCATCCGCCATCAATGCAAGGCACAGGTGGCTTATGGGTGAGTTGCAGGATTTTCATTCTTGTTTTTTACAAATAGTTTTTTTAGATTGAGTATTTTCTTATTTATTTCTTCTGATGACAGGAGTGCAGAATCAACGGAGGCTTGATAGATTAAGAAGGCACAGATAGGTAGAAGAATCAATGTGGAAAGCCACACGCCAAACCAAACGGGCACCACTCCTCCCTTTGCAATTTTGTCTCCAAAAATTGAGAGCATATAATAGGAGGAAAAAAAGGTAACCGTAATTACCAAAGGCACACCAATTCCTCCTTTTCGTACAATAGAACCCAAAGAGGCACCAATAAAAAAGAAGAGTAAACATGCTACTGCAAAAACATATTTTTTTAACCATTCCACAAAGTAAGAAGCATAGTTGTAATAGGCGTAACTGTTGTATTCCTTGTTTGAATTAGCAGCTTTGTCAATATCATTTTTCAAAGAGATGACTTTATTAATCATTTCTAATTGTTCACCAGCATTCATTTTCTTATAACTAACAAGACTGTAGTGAATTTCCTGTTCAACTAAGGTATCTTGATAAGTATAATTATTAAGATTTTTACACGATGATAAAAAAGACTCCAAAATATTATCATTGTTGTTTTGAATGTTTACTTTAACAGAATCCATTCTTTTTTTCAATTCTTTATTAGGAAGTGCCTGATTGGAGCGTGAATAGAACGGTTCTTCCGTTTTTTCAAAAATAAATGAGGAGATGTCAAATTTTTTATATTGTTCCGAAAATGTGAAACGGGTCAGTGGGTTTTTGGAGGAGGAGTTTGAGTTTGTGCTTTCGTCCCAGGAGAATCCGTCGTATAAAGAAAAGAGCATAAACCTTTTATCATCAGTAATTTCCATTTTTCCTCTTTTTGCGCTGGTAAAAGTAGTATTTCCCTGATATTTGGAGTGGTCGAAAATAAGTACATCATAAATATCCACATTGTTTCGATGCTTTTTTCCAACTCTAATAATATAATTATCAAATCCTTGGTAAAAAACGCCTTCTTCAATACTTAATGTGGGTTTTTGGTCCATAATATTTCGGAGCAATTTTCTCCATTTAAAGTATGCGTTTGGGGCAACATTATCCGAGAACCAAAAAGAGCCACAAGAGATTAGGATTACAAAAAACGATAGCGACATGATAAGTTTTCTCACAGAAATACCTGCGGTTTTCATAGCAATAAGTTCATAGTTTTCGCCCAGCGAGCCAAAGGTCATCAATGAAGAAAGCAATACTGCCAACGGAGCAGCCAACGCAACCATTTGGGCTGAGGCATAAAAAAGGAGTTCTAAGAGAGTAGATACTTCCAACCCTTTACCCACTAAGTCATCCACATACTTCCATAAAAACTGCATCAGCAGAATGAACAGGGCAAATAAAAAAGTGAGGGCAAAAGGACCCAGAAATTTTTTAAAGAGGTATTTGTAAATTATTTTCACAACGTAACCTCTTTATTAATAATCGCCAATAGTTTCTTCAAGTTGTTTTAGCGCAGCCGTTGCCTGTTCTTCGTTAGGCGGTGAGCCATGCCATTTATGGGTTCCCATCATAAAATCCACTCCCATTCCCATTTCTGTATGCATAAGTACAGCAATAGGCTTCGATAGAAAGGCGAGTCTTTTTGCAACATCCATCTGTTTTAGAATATTGTCCATATCATTTCCCTGCATTTCAACCACATTCCAACCAAAGGCTTTTAATTTTTCGGACAAACTACCCAAATCACACACATTTTCAAGGGTTCCGTCAATCTGTTTTTGGTTATAATCCACCACTAGAATAAGGTTATCCATTTTATTTGCAGCTGCGAACATAATTGCTTCCCAGTTTTGCCCTTCCTGTAGTTCGCCATCGCCGCAGAGCACATATATCAGGTTGGGGTCGTTGTTTGCTTTTTTTGCCCATGCAGCACCGTTAGCCACAGATATTCCTTGCCCCAGAGACCCGGAGGCGACTCTAATTCCGGGAATACCGTAATTTGGAGAGGGATGACCTTGCAGGCGCGAGCCCAAAAATCGAAACGAAGCCAACTCCTGAACCGGAAAATATCCTCTACGTGCCATAACGCTGTACAAAGCCGGCGAGATATGTCCGTTGGAAAGGAAGAAGATATCCTCGTTTGCTCCGTTTTCTTTGTAATTTTCCGGAGTACAGTTTAAGATGTTAAAGTACAGGGCTGTAAGAATGTCGGCACACCCTAGTGAGCCGCCGGGGTGCCCAGATTTTGCATTATACACCATGCGGATAATATCCCTCCGCACTTGAGTGGTTGTTTTTGTAAGTTCCGAAATAACAGGTGTGCTCATAATTATATGTATATGGGGATTTTCTAAAAGTCAATGCTGTCTCTTTTTTATGCAAATCTAAAACTCTATAGCAAACTTCAAATTAATCATTCTTTTTGTTAAAGTGTTGGGAACCCCCCAACTGTTGTTACTAATATCTTTTATCCAAAAATACGAGGAAACATTGTTGATACCCAGCAAGTTAAATACTTCGAAATAGACACCTGCATTTTTAATGGCTTTCGCAAATTTGCTCCTGTTTTTTGATATGTCTCTGTTTTGGTCAAAGAAAATATAAGAAAAACCAATATCCACCCTAAAATAGTCCGACATTTTAAACGTATTTTTTTTAGTTCGTTCATATTGCAGGTTCCAAAACGGTAGTCCGGTTGAATAAACAAAGTTTAAATGTACCCTTAAAGGACGAAATCCCGGAATATGGTCCTGAAAGAAAATATTGAACGCGAAACGCTGGTCTGTGGGGCGCCTCTTGTAGGTAGAAACAACTATATCTTCCTTATTATTAGTATAAGGGTTCATCTTTTCCATGGTTGACATAAATGAGATACCAATCCAAGATTCTAGTCCTTCCAATAATTCGCCGCTAAAGCGGGCATCGAAACCGGTGGCAAATCCTTTAGAATCGTTTTTTCCACTGTAAATAATCTGAAGATTGTCAACATAGTACGATACTAATTTGTCTAAGTACTTGTAATAGGCTTCCATAGTGAGTTTAAACGGGCGGTTCCACATTCGTAGGTTGTATTCGCTCGCTAAAATTACATGGTAAGAGAACTGAGATTTGATATTGGGGTTTAGGGTACCCTCTTTATCTCTAAACTCTCTGTAGAAAGGTGCCTGATAATAAACACCGGTTTTAAGCCAAAACAACCACTCGTTTTTCCAGCGGGGTTTGTAAAGAAATGAAGTACGGGGAGAAAAATCATAATCTTTGTTATACGTCCAATAATAAAAACGCACGCCGTTGAATAACACAAAACGGGGATTAATTTCGCTGTCAATTTTCCACTGATTTTGAATAAAACCAGTTAAACGAATGGTATTCAACGAATTTGTGGTATTCAAATAATAAGAAACTGCAAAGTCGCGGGAGGGATGCCCGGAATCTACTTTCTCACCCGGTATGGTTGGAATATGGGGTAAAGAGTATCCTGAAGAATCCATCATTATCCATTGATTTAGCCTGTCGTTTATCCGTTCGTTTTGTACTTTAATTCCCCAAGAAAAATTGCTCTTTTTGTGCAGTTGATGGTCGCCCCGAATATCTGCGGCAGAAACCAAAAACTTGAGATAATTTCTGGCATGCTCTAAACTGCCACCATACGCCCTGAGCCCTACTATCTTAGCAATATCTTCTGCTTTTTTATCAAAATTTGCCTCAACATCATAGAGAAAATATTCACTTAGTATGTCGTATGTTTCACTCTCTTTCGCATAATAAGAAGACAAAATCAATCTGTATTTATTATTCAAATTAGGACGATAGGTAAAAGTTAATCCCCCTAAATAGCTTTCATATTTGTCCACCTCCTGCCCCTCGAAAAAAACCAAAAACGCTTTAATATCATCGGTAGTGCCAAATCTTGTTTCTCTATCTTGCGGAACATACTTATAGTTGTTCACAGAGAAGTTTCCCAGCAAACTGATTTCAAATTTATCTGAAATATTCCAACCCAGCAACATTTGTGTGTCAAAAAAATTGGGGCGGTATTCTGCTTTTGTATCCATAGTATTAAGAATCAGGGCGGTGTTTTTGTATCTCACGCCCACCAAATAGGAGAAAATATCGCGGTTTTTCTGTTTGTTTTTAACACATCCTTCCAAATGGGCTGAACCACCTAAAAATCCAAACATCAAAGAGCCGCCGGGTCCTTTGGGTTTTTTGTACTCCACATCCAACACGGAGGACATTTTATCTCCGAACTGTGCCGAAAAACCTCCGGCAGAGAATTTTACGCTTTGAGTAAGGTCTAAATTAACAAAACTGAGCCCTTCCTGTCCTCCATTGCGCACTAAAAAGGGGCGGTAGATTTGGATATCGTTAACAAAAATCAAATTTTCGTCAAAATTTCCGCCCCGAACATTGTATTGTGAGGTTAACTCATTGGTAGAGAAAACACCGGGGAGTGTTTTAATAAAACTTTCCGCACCGCCGGTAGGAGAGGGCATTGAAAAATTTAGCCGCGGGTCAACCCTTGTATAGCCGTCTTCGTATTTGGTGTAAACATCGACTGTTTTCAGCTTTTCGTTGGTTGATATCAGCGAAACATTCAACTGCAATTGCTCGCCCGATTTTCCGAATAAACCTATAACCGTATCTCTATAAGCAATATGCCTAAAATGAAGATGCACTTCTTTTCGGGCAGGAAGTGTAATTTGATACTGACCATTTTCATTGGTAATGGCATCATTTCCTGTTTGTGGAGAACTAACTATCAAATAATCGATAGGTTGATTTAGTTCATCTCTTACTGTACCATACACTGTAAATGTATTTTGCGCCGTTGAAATTAGTACGGATAATAGTAATATTACCAAAACAACAGCGGAGCGAATATTCATAGTGCATTAATTATGAATATTAGATACGAAAAAAAGGGGCTTTTATTGTATATGAACAAAAAGGCTGTCTAAAATCATTTTTAACCTTTCTCCAACTTAAATTATTAAAAAGAGGAATATTTTGAAGATACATTCCTCCATAAAACAATTCTTAAGATATTATTATTTCAAAAACCTGTGAATATGAAGGTATTCATCGGATTAATAAAATTGATTATTGTGTTACGTATAACTCAATTTTTGTGGAAGGTTATTCGGGTAATAAATCATTACGAGACTAACTAAAAAAAATAATATAAATTGATTATATTTGCAGCCCGAAAATTAATCAACATAAAATATGTATAGTCTTTATATTAAAGAAATTAAATCCTACCTGAGTTCATTAATCGGCTATGTTTTTATAGGCGTTTTTTTAGTAATTGCAGGATTGTTTATTTGGGTTTTCCCTAATCTTAACAATATTTTATTCTCCAATATGGCAAGTTTACAAGGGCTTTTCAACACTTCAAAGTTTTTGTTTCTGTTTTTGGTTCCGGCAATTACGATGAGAACTTTTGCCGAAGAGAAACACAGGGGAACATTAGAGCTCCTTTTAACAAAACCTATTTCAGATGCACAGATCATTGCCGCCAAATTTCTTGCTTCACTTACTTTGCTGGTAATAGCCCTGTTGCCTACTTTTCTCTACGTTATTTCGGTTTATAATTTAGGCTCTCCACCGGGAAACATAGATTTTGGAAGTACCTGGGGCTCTTACCTGGGGCTCATATTCCTTGGGGCAACCTTTATTTCTATCGGAGTCTTCGCCTCCAGCATTACTTCAAACCAAATTGTGGCTTTCGTGCTGGCAGCTCCATTGTGTTTTATACTGTTTTTCGGTTTTGAATTTATTTACGGATTCGAAATCTTAGGAAGTATGGGTTTCTTTATCAAAACTTTAGGCATTGAATATCACTACACATCAATTAGCAAGGGCGTAATTGATACCCGCGACATTATCTATTTTGTAAGTATTATCCTTATTTTCCTAATCGCAACACGAATTGTATTACTTAGCCGTAAATGGTAATTATTATTATACGCTTATGAAAAACAAAATCAAATACAAAAGAACGGCAATTATTACTTTAGTGTCCAGCCTGTTCATTCTTTTTTTGCTCAATGTTCTCTTTTCTTTTTTTTATCTCAGAATTGATTTAACGGCAGATAAAAGAAACTCGCTATCCCCCACAACTATCAAAATGTTAAAAGAGTTGCCCGAGAGAGTTTATATCAAAGTTTTTTTACAAGGAAAAAACAACCCCGCCGATTACCAGATATTTGCCCAAAAAACAAGAGAAAAACTGGAAGAGTTTTGCAGGTATTCTTCAAATATTGAATTTGAAATGATTGACCCCGTGGCAGGAAAAAACCAGGAAGAGATTAATTTAATTTTTGGTGAATTTTATAATAAAGGACTTTACCCTATACCGATTTCAAGAGAAGATTATTCCACTACCTGGGTCGTTCCGGGCGCTTTTTTTAGCTATCGTAATAAAGAATATCCTGTTACACTTATTGTTTCCGATCCCAATAGTGCCGACTGGCTCGATTTCTCGATTCAGGAATTGGAGTACAATTTGGTTTCTGCCATCCGAAATATCACTACTATTTTTACTCCCAAAGTGGCTTTTTTGGAAGGACACGGAGAATTGGACAGAGTGTCAACCTCGTGGATAGAGTGGCAACTAAAAAGATATTACATGGTTGAAAGGGTTACGATAAATAACAAATTAAACAGTTTAAGGCATATTTTTGTTGCTGACTCGCTGACCGCAACAATAGGAACTTTCGGAAATAAATACGATGTACTGATTGTGGCGCAACCTACTCAACCTTTTTCCGATATGGACAAATATGTAATCGACCAGTTTATTATGAACGGCGGAAAAGTGCTCTGGCTCATTGATGCTACTAATGCTTCCGTGGACAGTTTGCAAGGAAGTACTGAGTTTTTTGCCACGGAAAACCAACTCCGGCTCAATAGTCTCTTCTTTAAATATGGAGTTCGACTAAATGCGAATTTAATACAGGATTTGAATTGTAGAGCGATTCCCATTCCTACCGGAGTGGTAGCTAACAAACAGCAGTACCAATTTTTCGCATTCCCGTATATGCCTGTGGTGGTCAATTTTTCTACACATCCTATTGTTAGAAAAATAAAAGAATTGAAAATTGATTTTGCAGGTACAATTGATTTTGTTGGAAATGATATGGATTTAAGAAGAACAATCTTGGCAACAACTTCCGAAAAAACAAAAGTAGTTCCCACTCCCTCTATAGTTACACTGAATGTGATTAAAACAAAACCCAATCCGGAAGAATTTTACCGGATGTATGATCCTATTGCGGTTCTGGTAGAGGGGAAATTTACCTCGGCGTATAAAGGGATGCTTCCTCTTGAATTTGATACCATTAAGGAGTTCAATTATAAATCAGAAAGCAAAGAAACGCGGCAAATTTTTGTTTCTGACGGCGATATTATCCGTAACCATTTCGATTCAAAGACTAATCAGCCCTATCCCGCCGGTTTTGATTTCTATACCAAAAAAAACTATGACAACACCGATTTTCTTCTCAATTGTGTGAATTATTTAAGCGAAGATGATAATCTTCTTTCCATTCGTGCTAAAAACTTTAAAATTGGAATGCTAAATCAGGTTGCCGTAAAAGCAAAGAAAAACTTCTATATTCTGTTCAATACTGTTGGTCCCTTGGTACTTATCGGAATTATGGCAACGCTGCTCATTCTGGGAAGAAAAGTTAAATATAGTAAGAAAGAGGTGTAGAGTTATTTCTAATAATCTAAAATTCAATATAATAACTCAACTTATCCATCAACACCTGATAGGCGTTGGTTGCCTTTTGCACTTCCTCTATGGAGGTGAAATTTCCTTTTTTTTCACGATAATTGATAATGAGCTTGGCTAAATAGGAATCGATGTAGGGATGTGCCACCAACTCTTTGTAAGAGGCATTGTTGATTGTTAGTTTACGGATTAACGAAACATTTAGCGTAAAATATTTTTGTAACAGTTCAATATCAATATTTTGAAGGATATAAATTTCTTTTACCTGTTCAAAAGAATAATATCCGCCAAGGTTTTCGCGGTATTCTACTAATTTTTGGGCGCGTTTATTTCCAAACTGAGGCACTACAACCACATCGGCAGAATCACAAAGATTTAGTTCTAATTTTACGATAGTATATTGTGGCTTTTTCTCCTGTTTTTCGAACGGGGCGCTTTTTCTGATTTTTGAAGAATCAAAAGGGAAATATTCTTTTCTGTTTTGTTGATAATTATCTGCATACCTTTCTCTTCGAGCATTTTCCATCGAATCTTCTACCCATTGCACACGGGCTTCAAACTGGGTTACCAATTCTGTAAAGTCCACAGGTTTTGCGGTTTTTGCTTCGTACAAAGCCGAAAACAGAAGTTGTGTGGTGATAAGTAGCAGTAGTACAGTAGCGGCAATCCATTCGCCGCGGGTAAAATTGAGCATAACGCATAGTATTATAGATGTCGCGCAAATATACACTTAGAAAGTGCCTTTGTCAAGGGGGGAATCTATTTTTTCTAGAAAATTACAGTGAAAATTCTTAAAAATCCCGTTTAGTTACTCCCATTCTATCGTTGCAGGCGGTTTGGCGCTAATGTCGTAGGCTACGCGGTTCACGCCGGTTACATTATAGATTATGTCGTTGGAAATTTTTGCTAAAAAGTTGTAAGGGAGTTGCACCCAATCGGCGGTCATTGCATTAACAGAATGTACTGCACGAAGTATAATCGCGTTTTCATAAGTGCGTTCATTGTTTTTCACGCCTACCGATTGTACGGGCAGCAAAATAGCCCCCGCTTGCCACACCCGACCATACAAACCATTTTCTATCAAACCTGAAATAAAAATATCATCAGCTTCTTGTAGAATACGCACTCTTTCTGCGGTAATTTCCCCTAGAATGCGCACGCCTAACCCAGGTCCAGGAAAAGGATGTCTTTGCAGAAAAGATTCTGCGATTCCTAAAGCGGCTCCTACTTTTCGCACCTCATCCTTATACAGATATTTCAGCGGTTCTATTAATTTCAGATTTAGTTTTTCGGGCAAACCACCTACATTGTGGTGGGATTTGATGACTTTTCCATCTGCAGTCAACGATTCCAAAATATCGGGATAAATAGTGCCTTGTCCCAACCACTTAATATTTTGCAATTTATGCGCTTCTTCTTCAAAAACGTCAATAAACTCTTTGCCGATAATTTTGCGTTTGGCTTCCGGATCTGTTATATCTTTTAAGGCATCGTAGAAACGTTGTGCCGCCCCTACGCCTATGACATTTAAATCTAAGGTTTTGTAATCTTTCAAAACGGTTTCAAACTCATTTTTGCGCAACAAACCGTGGTCCACAAAAATACAGACCAGGTTTTGCCCGATAGCTCGGTTGAGTAATACGGCGGTAACCGTAGAATCCACTCCGCCGGAAAGCCCGAGCATTACACACTCGCCGGTTAATTGTTCTTTTAATGCGTTTACAGTGAGTTCAATGAATGCAGCGGGGGATAAATCTTTGATGTGCTCACGGTCTAAATGAGTATTTTCTTCCTTCATCCGGCAAAAATATATGAATTCTTGAAAAAATTACCTTGACTTTTTCATTTGAATTAATATTATCCTTGTACCTACAAAAAAATCAACATATATAGAGACAAGACGCATCACTTTATTACCTAAAAAATTATTATTTTTTTGTAAATGATTAATTAGTAGATATTTGAAGCATTATTAATTGTAGCAATCTCCGATTTTTTGCCCGTAGCGTAATTAATTTTAAGGGCGTTGTTTCTGCGAAGTTCCGTCTTAATTTGGTTGATGTATCTCATTTGCACATCTTTATCTGCTTTGATAGAGAAAGTCAACTTTTGCTTATCTTCTTCATTACGAGATTCTTTTTCGGTGGCAATAAAATCACGGACATCTTTTGAGAAATTTTCCTGTTTTACGGTCTGGTCGTTCAATTGTACGGAAATTTTTCCCGGAGGAAGCGTATTTTCATTCGCACTGATGGGAGCACCAATATAAATGGTAGCAACCAACTGCTTTTTTTCCAATTTTCGAATTTCGGTAGCATTGGGCATCGTGAACTTCACTTTGGATTCCGTTTGTCGTATGTTGGTGATAATCATAAAAAAAAACAGAAAAGTAAAAATAATATCAGACATCGAGCCGGTATTAATTTGCGGAATTGATTTTTTTATTGATTTTTTAAACCTTGCCAAAATGATATCCTTTCTTTTTATTCATCTTTGCCAAACGTAGAGGGTTGTACTTCCGAAATTTTTCCCGGAACTGCTTTTTGTACCGCGTTTTGTGATGTAGTATCCAAACGGTCATATACTTTTCCGAAATATTGAAGAGAAACTTTGTTACGAAGCTCATTAACAGCACGTTGCAATTCGTTTTGCACCTGAACATACATATTATAAGATGTGTTTTGGTCGTTTTGAAGTGAAATAATTCCTTTTGAAACAGGAAATTCTCCTATTTTATTAATATATTTCAATTCTTTTTCGGGAAGATTATCAGCATTATGAGAGTTTTCCAAAAACTCTTTGGTACGCTCGGTCAATTGGTGTAGTGCAATAACTTCCCCTCCGGCAAAAATTTCATCATTAAAATTGATTTTTATCACAAAAACATTTCTTTGATTAATTTGCATTGTTTTGGGAGTTTCGTCGTTTGGCGTGGGCAAACGTCTGGGGATTCCCTGTTCCGTATCAAAAGAGGAGGTCAGCAAAAAAAATGAGAGCAGCAAGAAAGAGATATCTGCCATTGCGGCAGTGTTGATTCCCGGAAGCGGACGTTTTGCCATATTATCTCTTATTCTTAAACGCGGTATATAGTAAGGTAAAAACAATTGCGGCGAATGTTCCGAAAAAAACGCAATAGAATGAGAACAATCCTGCGCCAATCCATTTCACAGAAGTTGGAGTTTCTCGAAGCCGAACAGCAATGGAAGAGAGTTCGGAAGAAGCGGTGAGATATCCCACTAAAACACAAAAAATCAACACACTTATCCCAATGAGTAATCCTTTGCTTTTTCTGAAGTTAGCCTTAACTCTCCAACCCAAAAAAAACAACATAGCCGCTACAGATACCACTAATAGTAAGTATGTTAAATAGAGTGAAATGTCTAATCCTGTAGTATGAAAAAAACGCTCTTTCATCGTTTTTTGTATTCTATCATTAAATCCATAAAAGTAATGGTGGCATCTTCCATATCGCCCACAATTGCATCTATTTTTGCCAGGAGGTAGTTGTAAAATACCTGCAGAATAATCGCAGTTATTAAACCGAAAACAGTAGTTAAAAGAGCTACTTTCATGCCACCTGCTACAATAGTTGGGGAGATGTCGCCCGCTCTTTCAATACTGTCGAACGCCATAACCATACCCACTACGGTACCCAGAAATCCCAGCATAGGCGCTAATGATATGCAAAGCCCTATCCAACTTAGGTTGGATTCCAATTTCCCCATTTGTACACCTCCGTAAGCAATCACTGCTTTTTCCACAGACTCTAATCCCTCCTCTGCGCGGTCAAGTCCTTGATAGAAAATACCTCCCAAAGGTCCTTTCGTGTCTCTGCAAATCTGTTTTGCCTTTTCAATACCGTCACATTGTATCGCGTCTTCAATTTTGCTCAATAATTTTTGCGAGTTAACACTTGCCAAATTCAGATAAAAAATCCTCTCAATAACGAAAGCCAAGCCAAAGACCATACACAAAAGAATAGGAGTCATCCAAAGAGTTCCTCCTTCAATAAACTTGTCTTTTAATACATAATGAAAATTATGTTGAATAATATCGTTACTATTTTCAGCAATGGACAACAAAATGAAAGGTATTTTCATAATCACCTATTTTTTTAAATTAATTACTCCAAGATTATGAGCAAAAACGTGGTTATCAAACGTGGCGGAGAGAAAGGGATTCGAACCCTTGAAACGCTTTCGGCGTTTACACACTTTCCAGGCGTGCGCCTTCGACCACTCGGCCATCTCTCCTCAGTTTTATTGAGCGGGCGAAAATATGAAAAAACTATTTGCCGATGAAAGATTTTATGTTATTTTTGCGCCCTAACATTAAAATGCCCCAATGACTAACGAAAATAAACTGTTTCAAGAGTTTCCGCCGGTAAGTACCGAGCAGTGGGAGAAAATAATTCTTAAAGATTTAAAAGGTGCCGACTATCAGAAAAAATTGGTATGGCGCACTGATGAAGGATTTCAGGTGCGCCCTTACTATCGCGCTGAAGACCTCGAAAATTTAGACTATTTAGAAGCTCTGCCCAACCATTTTCCTTATACCAGAGGATTTAAAACAAAAGATAACTACTGGAATATTGTGCAGGAGATTACAGAAAAAGACCCCAAAATTGCAAACAGTATTGCCGTAAATGCAATATTGAAAGGAGCAAATACGATATCGTTTTGTAATAAAAATGTTAATTCTGAACAAGATTTAGCATTTTTATTGCAAAATGTTGATTTAGAAAAGAATGCAGTTCAATTCCGTTGCGCTAATTCCTATTTGGAGTTGATGAAATGGTTTGTACAATACGTTAATGAACAACACTTTGATAAATCTAAAATTGCCGGTGCCATTGATTTCGATACGATTATTTATTCACTGAAAAAAGGAAAATTTTACAGAGATGCCGCAAGCGATTTGCAGAAAATAGTTGAATTACTCGAAATTACATCAGAGTTTCCGCTTTTTAAAATTGTTAATGTGAATGGTTTGGCTATGCACAACGCAGGGGCTACCATTGTTCAGGAATTGGGCTACGCCTTAGGTATTGCCAACGAATACCTGAACTTTGCTACAGAAAAAGGAGTTCCATCTGAAAAAATTGCCGCCAAAATGCAGTTCACGCTTTCGGTGGGTTCCAACTATTTTATGGAGATTGCTAAACTGCGGGCTGCGCGTGTGTTGTGGGCTACCCTGATTGAACAGTACCATCCTGAAAGCGACAGCGCATACCAACTTGTGCTCAATTCCGTGGCTTCTTCGTGGAATAAAACGTTATACGATCCTTATGTAAATATGTTACGTTCTACCACAGAAGCAATGTCAGCGGCGTTGGGAGGAGCAGATTCTATTGCGTTGAAACCTTTTGATGTTGCTTATAAACAAGAAGATGAGTTTTCAAGTCGTATAAGTAGGAATACGCAAATTATTTTAAAGGAGGAATCCTATTTCGACAAAGTAATTGACCCCGCCGCAGGTTCCTATTACATCGAAAACCTTACCAATTTCGTCATTGAACATTCCTGGCAATTATTCAGACAGACCGAAATAGAAGGAGGCTTCATCAAATCTATACAAAAAATAAAAACAGCCATTGAGGAGAGTGCTCGCAAAAGAGATATGGATATCGCTACGCGGAAATATGTGTTACTGGGTACCAACCAATATCCAAATACAAACGAGAGTATGCTGGATAAGATTGAAGTAAACAAAACCTGTGATTCGGAAGGGTTAAAATCGTATCGTGGAGCTGCTGCTTTTGAAGCGTTGCGCTTGGAAACCGAAGAATTTACAAAGAAACATCATCGCCCGAAAGTTTTCTTGCTTAAAGTGGGTAATTTAGCGATGCGTCAGGCACGAGCCGGATTTATTACAAACTTTTTCGGATGCATAGGATATGAAATTTTAGACAATGCTGGATTCGCCAATGCGAAAGAAGGTGTAAAAACTGCCCTTGATGCTACTCCCGACTTTATTGTTTTATGCAGTTCCGATGAAGAATACGCTACTATTGGAGTAGAAATTGTTACACAAATCAAAGATATTAATAAAAGCATCCCTGTAATAATTGCCGGAAATCCGACAGAAATACTTGATTTACTGAATGAATCCGGTGTTGATGATTATATTCATGTTAAAAATAATGTATTAGAAAAATTGAATGAGTATAATAAAATGTATTTTCGCTGCGTTAAGTAATACGACTAACCGCCCGAAAGGGTTTTTAGTATATTTTTATTTTATTTCTCTGTGTGGTACCTGCCTGTCTCCAATGGAACGGGCAGGTGCTTTTTTTCGCATGACCGATTCTTATAGCCGAGAAATAATATTAGACAAACCACCCGAAAAAATTATCTCTCTTTCGCCGGGAATTACAGAAATGTTGTTCTTGCTTCACGCAGAAAGTAAACTCATCGGTATCTCCGATTACTGCAACTATCCCGAAGAAACGCATTACATTGAGAAAATTGGGGGGCTGCAAAATATTAACATCGAAAAAATTGTCTTCTTGCGACCCGATGTTGTTCTCATCGGTTCAATAATTCCTAAAAAAGAGGTGGATAAATTAGAAAAAGCAGGAATTACAGTGATTGCCATTAAAGAGGAGAACAGATTGGAGGGGATGTTGGATGCGTTGAGTATCCTGGGAAAAATTGTGGATAATACAGATTGTGCAGATTCTTTGGTGGAGTATTATGGAAGGTTTCTGGCTGAATTCGGTAATGTAGTAGGGATTGAAAACTTTCAATCCCTACCTACCGTTTACTATGTTGTTGGTTTTGGAGCGGCGGGGGATTTTACGGCACCCGGAAATTCGCACATTAATGAAATTATTACGCTGGCGGGCGGAAGAAATATCGGCGACACACTGAAACATTGGAACATAAGCAGAGAGTATCTGTTTGAACAAAACCCCGATATTATTTTTGTGCGAAAAGAGGAACTGCCTCACTTTGTAAGAACCTATCCTTACTATTTATTGAAAGCCGTGCAGGAAAACCGTGTTTACCCCATTGAATCGGGGTGGATGGATATCATTTCGCCGAAGAATTTTTTGGCGATAGAGGAGATTCAGATTAAAATCGGAATGTTATAACAAATTCCCGTATTGTGTTTCAAAACTGATTCGGGTAACGAGAGAGCGTCCCAGCGTAACCTCGTTAATATATTCCAACTCTTCGCCAATCCCCACACCCCGCGCCAACAGCGTTATTTTAGCCGTTTTGTCCACGCAATGCTTATAAATATAGTAATTGGTAGTATCACCTTCAGGGGTAGAGGAGAGTGCCAAAATAAGTTCTTCCACTGGATTTACTTCAACACGCCGGAAAAGTTCTTGCAGGTTCAATTGCGAAGGCCCGATGCCATCTACAGGAGAGATTACTCCTCCCAACACATGATAAACACCCGTAAACTGACTCGTATTCTCAATGGCAATCATATCCCGAATATCCTGAACCACACAAATGATATTGGCATTTCGCTTCGGATTGGCACAAATATCACAAATCTCGTTATCAGAAATGGCAAAACAGTATTGGCAAATTTTCAGCGAAGATTTGAGTTCCGAAAGTGCGTTGATTAACAACGCTACCTCTGTTTTTTCAGTATTAACCAAATGCAAAGCAAGTCGCAGAGCAGTTCTTCTGCCAATACCCGGCAACTTGGCTATTTCATTTACGGTGTTTTCAAGAATTTTGGAATAGTGTTCAAGCATTTTCAAAAATTTGCCGCAAAATAATGTTTTATTTGTTAACTGTTTGCCAAATTTGTGTTAAAAAAAGATTAATTTTGCAGCCGCTATGCTAATCTATGTCCCTATACTTTCACCCCGCACTTCCTACACTTTCCGTGTAATATTTGAACGTATTTTAAATTGTTCTGTTCATTTTACTACAAGCATCAATGAGTTTGAAGCCGCCACAGAGCCGAAAATGGCATATTCTTCATATAAAGTGGATACGCCCGTTTGGATGGAAGCCACTCCGTTGCTCTTTGACGAAAATATTGTAAAACAAAATATTATTCCTGAAAAATGGGAAGATCTTTCACTCTTTTTTCCTACAAAAACCGGCAATTTTTCTGTAGATATTTTTGCTGTAGCTTTCTTTTTAATTAGCCGTTACGAGGAATATTATGATGATAATATACCCGACAAGCATGGGCGATTTCAATATCAGGATAGCGTTGCTTTTAAATCAGGGTGGCATCGAAAATTAATGGTCCACAAGCTGGCTTCTATGTTGGCACAAGTTATTAAGTTACACTACCCGCAGTTTGTATATTCACTTCCAAAATTTAAAGAGTTGTCTACCCACGATGTAGATATCGCATTCCAATATAAAGGAAAACCGTGGTGGCGTTGGTGTGGTGCCGTAGCCAAAGCAATCCTGCGCTTTCGTTTCAAACACGCTAACAATTACTTAAAAACTGCACTCGGAAAGGAGGTTGTTGACCCCTTTGATAATTTTGAGCCCGAAAAAACTACACCCATTTACTTTATTCTTTCCTCAAATTTTACAAAATATGATAAAAATATTTCGTATAAAACAAAAGCGTTTAAAGAATTGACAAACAAATTGGCAACGTTTTCAGAGATTGGAATTCACCCCTCTTATTATTCATCAAGAAAAACTTCGTTAATTGAAATAGAGAAAAAGCGATTGGAAGAGATTTTGCAACAAAAAATTACAAAATCGCGGCAACATTTTTTACGATTTCGTTTTCCTGATACGTTTCGGGCATTAATAAAAGCCGGAATTACAGACGACTACTCATTAGGTTGGCACAACGAAGCAGGATTTCGAGCTTCCCTTGCCGTGCCTTATCCTTTTTTTGATTTGGTAAAAAACGAAGAAACAGAACTGATGCTTCACCCGTTAGCGTTAATGGACGGCGTTTTTAATAAAGAGGAAGAACAAACTGTTTTAAATGATTTGCGAAAAGAGGTAAAAACAATGGGCGGAAATTTGATTGTACTAACGCATAATTCATAATTCAAAATTCAAAATTCATAATTTTTTCCCCACATACTATGATAAAAAAAATATTTTTTTCTTGCTTTGCTATAGCGATTAGCCAAATAGCTTTTACACAGAATGTTTCAACAACGATTCAACCAAAAGGCATTCTATTAGAAGAATTTACCGGAATCCATTGCGGAAATTGTCCACAAGGACACGAAATAGCAGGAAATTTGCTTAATGCAAATGAAAATGCTTATGTCATCGCCATACATTCGGGTTTTTTTGCTATTCCGAATGTTGGAGAGCCGGATTTTCGAATTCCTGAAGGAGAAATTATTGATAATGAGTTTGGTGTTAACAATTTTGGGTATCCTTCAGGTACCATAAACAGGCATTCTTTTGGCGATGATATTATTATTTACAGAGGAAGTTGGATAAAAAGTGCAAAAGCTATTCACGCAGAAGATGCCCCCGTAAATATTTTATTAACAGCCACATATAATGGAAATAATCGTAAACTCTCGGTGAAAGCAGAAGGTTATTACACAATGAATGTTGAAGAAAATTCTCACCGGCTGAATATTGCAGTCATCCAAAATAATATTGTTGGACCTCAAAATGGTATGGGTGGCGGCTCTGATTATGTTCATAACCGAATGTTGCGTTGTTTTGTAACCCCAATGAATGAAAATGTATGGGGAGAAGAGATTAAAAGCCCTGCACAAGGCAACTCTTTTGTATTTGATTATGAATACGACCTGCCAGTTCATATTAACAATGTTATAATAATACCGGAAGATATTGAAATTATTGCATTCGTTTGCGCCAGCAAAAAGGAAGTATTGAATGTAACGGGCATAAAACCTTCTTATGTAAACTATGAAAAACCTCTCATGGCTTCTTTGTTAAAACCAAAACAGGAAATAGGAGCACGATATGGATTCGATTTTTTTGAAATGCAGCTGAAAAATCAATCCGATAAAACTATTTATTCTGCAATGTTTGAAGTAAACATAAACGGTATTATTCAACAAATAACAATAGACTGCACTATTCCCGCTTTTCAAACAAAAACCTTTTGGTTAAGAGATTTACAATATGCAATAAATCCATCCAACCAGTATTCTATAAAATTGATTGCATTAAATGATGAATATATTGGCGGAAATACGATTTCAGGCAGTTTTAATGCGCCTGCTGAAACTACCCAAAAAATATTTATAGAGATTAAAACCGACAAACATGCCGATGAAAACCGTTTTTTAATAAGAAATACAAGCGGAAAGATTGTGGAAGAGTTTGGTCCATATAAACCCAATTTAGTTGCCATTTACAATGAATCCATTATGCTTGAAAAAAATGAAACTTATTGCTTTGAAGTATCGGATGCATGGTGGGACGGAATACAAGACCCCAAAGGATATTTTAAACTACGTAATGAAGACGGAGAACTTATTGTGCAAGCATTTGATGTGAAACTTTACGGCGACAGAGTATTTATTCATACTTCAAAAGAACTTTCCACAATAGATTACAAGTATGATAAACAGAGAATTACTGTTTATTACAATAATTTAAAACAAACTATAGATATTTCCTTTAACCCGATTATTTCGGGGGCAACTAATTTTTTGCTCTATTCCATTACGGGACAATTACTTGCAGAAAAATCTTTTTCTGTTGAAAAAGATATTATCTGTGAAGTAACTTTTCCCGCAACAAAATATGGAAAAGGTGTTTACTTATTGAAATGTGAACAAGGAATACGGAGCATTTCACAAAAAATAATTATATACTGAGCGCTGTAGTACAAATTTGATTAAAGTTTTAACCCATCAAATATTAAACAAAAGGTAAATTCAAGTCACAAATGCAACTTTTTGTTTCGGCGAAATAAGTAAAAATATTCAATTGGAGTCATAAATCCTAATTTTTCGGTTAAAAATTAGTTTGAGGCGTTATTTTTTATTTTGACATTTTACAAAAATGTTTATTTGTCGCAAAATTAATTGAAGATGACTAAAGGAGGTTATGTTTACATTCTCACAAACAAAAATAAAACAACTCTTTATATTGGAGTAACTAACGAATTATGTAG
>JAIRVY010000168.1 GCA_031253655.1 Bacteroidales bacterium | reverse complement strand
AATGTTTTGTACTATCTTTGCCCATTTGTATTTAGTGTTTGTGGAAAAACAAAAATACAAAATTTGGGTACTATTTTTTCAAATAGTGCCCTTTATTTTTTTGTCGGTCAGTAGTGATTTCTTTACCTTATTTTCTGAAGCTATTTTAGTGCCTTTTAACACATATTAACATTTTTATTTAACACAAAAACAAATAGTTAGTAATAGTTTGTTTGTTTTTTTTGGGTTTTTGGCACTGTGGGTATAAATAAAAGAATATTTTTGCCCCCGAATTAACAATTTATGATAGAAAAATTCTTCTTTCTTCTTTTCTGCACCAGAGACGTGGCACGCCGCATCTCTACAATTCTCCTTTTCTCCTTTCTCCTTTCTCCTTTCTCCTCCTTCGCCCAATACACCCTAAAAGGTACGATAAAAGATGCATCGGATAATAAGCCCGTTAATTATGCCCAAATTAGAGTGATGTGCACAAACAGTATTTTTATACCGGAGGCAAACGGCAGTTTTTCAATTCAATTGACTAAAGATAGCTGCGAGATTGAATTCTTTCAACCGATGTACGAGCCCGTAAAAAGAATGATTATCTTTTCGTCAAGAACCAAAGAAGTAAAAATAGATATTTTGTTGCAACCGGTCAATTTCCGTTTGAATGAGACAACGGTAAGCACATCCAAATATGAAACCAATCCCGAACTATCTACTACCTCTATCGTAGTTTTACAACCAAAACTGTCTGAAAACAAAAATTTTGTTTCTGTAAACAACTTGGTAAACAGTGCCGGAGGAATTGTGGTAGTGGACAATGAGCCACAAATTCGCGGAGGTAGCGGATATAGCCAGGGTATGGGAAGCCGCGCGATGATTATGCTGGACGATATGCCTTTGCTGCGCCCCGATGCTGGACGCCCCATGTGGAGCTTTATTCCAATGGAAAGTGTTGAACAAGTGGACGTTCTAAAAGGCTCTGCTTCCGTCTTGTTCGGTTCTGCAGCACTTACAGGCGCTATCAATGTGCATACGGCGTACCCCCGCTCAAAACCACAAACTACAGTTACTACATTTGCTAAAATGTATGACAACCCAAAAAATCCATATCAAAAAAGCTGGTTACATACAAATCCTGTAGAATACGGACTCTCGTTTCTTCATTCAAGAATCGTAAAAAAGAATTTCGATTTGGTAGTTGGAGGCGAAATATATAATGACCAAAGTTATATAGGACCTGAAGAAAGAGTTTCATATTCTAGAGACCATAATTCCAATGCAAAAGGGAAATTTGAACAAAGGTACCGCTTAAATTTTGCCTCTCGATACAGATTTGAAAAAGTAAAAGGTCTTTCGGTAAGTTTTAACGGTAATTTTATGTACACCGAGCATGCCCAACCTCAAATGTGGTTTGACGCTGATACCAATATATTCAAAACATGTGAAGGCGCATTAACGCATTTGAAAGATTTTATTTTCTACATTGACCCCAGTGTGAAATATATGTCGGATAAAGGCGGCGTACATTTCTTAAAAAATCGGATTTTAAATATCGACAGCAAGGATATTAAAGGATTGGTGGATGCACAAACTATGATGGTTTTTGATGAATATCAGTACAATAAAATATTCCATAAAATTGGAATGTCTATCGTTGCCGGCACAAGTAATCAATATATTACGTCATACGGTCCTGTGTTTAATGGTGCAGGAGACCCTCATGAAACAGAGGGTAAAAAAGAACCGTCTTCTGCATTTTCTAACAATTTTGCTATGTATGCCCAGATAGAGCAAAAGTTTCTTAACAAAAGAAATCTTACTGTTATATTTGGAGGCAGATGGGACTTCTTTGATTTGTGGGGAGAGAAGATTGAATCAGAAAAGGCAAACAAACCTGTTTTTAGAGTGGGTTTGAATTATCAGTTTACAAAAACCAAAACATCTTTGCGGGGTTCATTCGGGCAGGGTTATCGTTTTCCAACTATCGGAGAAAAATTTATCTCTTTAACAGTGGGAAACTACGGTTTCTTCCCAAATCCGAAACTTAAACCCGAAACCAACTGGAATGCAGAAGTTGGTGTAATGCAACCCTTCCAGTTCTTCGATTTTAGAGGAGTGTTCGATATCTGTTATTTTCATCAAGATTATTCAGATTTTATTGAATTTTCGTTAGGTGCATGGAGCGGAAATCCAATTTTGGCTAAAAGATACGGATTAAGATTCCTAAACATCGGTCCGGCTAAAGTGAACGGCGTTGATTTTTCGCTTATGGGAGAAGGAAAGATTACGAAGAACTTGAGTTTCACACTCTCAGTTTCTTATACATGGAGCAACCCAACTACTAAAAATCCCGATTTAGTGTATTATATTTATAAACCTTACCCATATTCTCCGGAAACCCCCTATTCTTTTAAGAATACAAGTTCCGATACAATGCGAAATGTGTTGAAATACAGAATTGAACATATGTTTAAATGTGATCTGGAGTTTATACTTAATAAAAAATTTGCAGTCGGAGGAACACTCTTCTACTATAGCGCTATGAGAAATGTAGATAAATTTTTGTTTGAAAATGATAAATATAACGAAAATTTAGGCGAAGCATCTCAAGAAGAAATTGCAAAAAATGGAGACTTGCCATTTTACCATTTTTACAATTATTTTCAAGAGAATAATAAAGGTTCTTTAACCCTCGATTTACGCGCTACTTATCATTTTTCAAAAATATCCCTGAGTTTTATTGTAAAAAACGTATCCAACCGCTTATATTCCCTCCGTCCGCTCTATCCCGAACCCCCAAGAACTTTTACCCTGCAACTAATAGTTAAATATTAAAGTTTATACAATATTAAATCATCAAATCGTCTCATTTTCAAATCGCCTAATCATTAAAAAAAAATCATTATGAAAAAAATTGCAAATTACAATCACTTCAAGTTACACGTTACGCGTTACAGCTTTAAATCTTTAAATTTTATTCTGCTTTTCTGCTTTTCTACTTTCGCTCTTAACGCCCAGAAAGTACAACTTCCCGACAGTAGTTTTGAAGGAGAGGGTTGGAAAGATAAAATAGGCCTCGGCGACCCTTATTTAGAATTTCAAACAGATTATTTTTACACGCTCAATTCGCTGTATGCATTGCCAAATAATCCAAGAGCCGACCTTACTGCCTTTAAAGAAAAAGGTGCCCAGCATGGAGATTATTGTATCATGTTGAAATCAGGCCAAGTGGGTGTTGGAGACGGATTCGTATTTCTACCCGGTTTGGTGGGAACTATTTCTGAAGATTATGTAGCAGAATTCCTCGACCCTAAAGATAAGGTTATTACTACACGTTTTTGGGGAAATGATACTCCTCATGCTTTAGAAGGATATTACAAGTATAATCCTTTCAAAAATGACTCGGCAATGATTCAAATTGGCTTTTCAAACTTTGTCGGCGACCCTCTTATTGTGGATGAAAGACTGATTATTAGTAAACCTGCCAGTACTTGGACCCATTTTTCAATTCCTGTCCCAGAACAGTTTAGAAATCAATATTTTGATGAAATTCAAGTACTTTTTATAGCAAGTGCTGCTGTTAATTTCGAAGATATGATGGAATGTAAAGGACAAAGGGGAGCAACATTATGGATAGATAATATTTCTTTGAATTACGACTTGGGAATTAAACAAAATCTACTCTCTACCCTTAAAGCAAATGCGTTTCCAAATCCTGCAACTGCCGAGGTTCTTAATATTGAACTAAACGAAGAGTTTATCGGAGTTATTTGGGTGTACGATTTGAATGGAAGAAAGATTTTGGAACACAACATTTCGGGAACGCAGTCTCAATTGAATATTTCAACCCTCACATCCGGGAATTATCTCTATAAATTAATGAATGAAAATACTATTTTTGCGCAGGGAAAATTTGTGGTTGCAAAATAGTTTATGAATATTCTTATTGAAAGCGGCGCTACTAAAAGTACATGTATCGGATACGACGATAGATGTACTTTTTTTTCGTATCAAACGACCGGTATTAACGCCACTTATGCTACTCAGAGAGAAATATTTGCAGTTTTTAATAAATTGATACTGGAGAATAAGGTTGTTGTGGAGAAAGTTGAGAATATTCTGTATTACGGGTCAGGATGTTTCAATAAAAACAATGCGGAAAAAGTAAAAGAAGTCTTATCTTCTCTATTTCAAAACGCTATTATTGAAGTTTATTCAGATTTGTATGCGGCGTGCCATGCATTGTGCAAAAATAACGTAGGATTTGTTGGGATATTGGGTACCGGTGCTGCCTCCTGTTTCTACAACGGAGAAACCATTACCCAAAAAGCCCCCTCATTAGGCTGGCTGCTGGGAGATGAAGGAAGCGGAACCCATCTTGGTAAATTGTTTGTTACAGAATATCTTAAAGATAATTTGGAACTTGAAATTTTGCAAGATTTTGAAAAAACTTTCTCCGTTTCAAAACTCCTTGTGTTTGAAACAATTTATCAACACACAAAGCCACAGACTTTTTTTTCCCTGACTCCTCCATTTCTGTTAAAACATATAGATAATCAGCAAATTAGAGTATTAATTGAGGACTCTTTTCAGAATTTTTTCGATAAACAAATTGAATTTTATAAAACTTTTCTTCATCCGTGGTTTTTTTGCGGGTCTATAGCCTTCTTTTTTCAGGAATTATTGATAGAAGTGGCGAAAAAGAACAGTATTAAAATTGAGAAAATTATTCCATACTGCGCACAAAACTTACTGAAAGCAAACAATTAATAATTAATATTTGATTTTTAGGTTTTTTGTTTCTGTTTTTTGGCAGCGGGGAACAGTACGTTATTAAGAATTAGTCGGTATCCTGCTGAGTTTGGAAACAGATTCAAGTCTGTGGGTGGATCGCCCACATAGTGCTGGTAATCTTCAGGGTCGTGTCCACCGTAATAAGTAAATGTCCCTTTTCCGTATGTTCCGTGGATATAGCGTGCTTCGTCAAAAATTTTAGTCTCCCCAAGAATCACAATGTGCGGTTTGATTCTGTTCTTGTGAAAAGCAGTGGTTTGCCCCATAAATCCGGAAATCACATTCTGGTGGTTTTGCGTAAGCATTGTGGGCACAGGATCCCACTTTGCTGAAAATTCGAATAATGTAAAATAGTCGTTTTTTTTGTTACTTACATGCATATTGGGGTCCACATCGATATTGGAAATTTCATAAATGTAGGGATTTGTAACGAGTGTAAAGTCGGTGAAAGCGAGGCAGTTATCAAAATTCAGTTTTTGTTGGGCCTGGGGGTCCATCGGGTCTCCGTCGAAGGGTGAATCGCAAATATCCACTCCGTCTGCGGCAAGCGCCACATCAAAACTGTCCGGTGCAGAACACATTGAAAAGAGGTATCCGCCTCCCATTACAAAATCTCTAATTTTTTTTGCTACCGCCAATTTCATCTGTGACACTTTTTGAAACCCTAATTTTGCTGCCATCGCCTCCTGAGTGCGTACATCTTCCTTATACCAAGCGGCATTTCTGTAAGATGCCCAAAACTTTCCATACTGTCCTGTAAAATCTTCATGGTGCATGTGCAACCAGTCGTACTTGGGAAGTACATCATTCATTACTTCTTCATCATATATTATATCGTAAGGAATTTCGGCGTATGTTAATACCAAAGTTACCGCATCGTCCCAGGGCAATTTGTTTTTGGGTGAATAAACGGCAACTTTCGGCACTTTTGTCAGTTTTACCTCATCCATATTACTTTCGGTGGCGGCAATTTCGTTCAAAATAGCGACGGCTTGTACATCTGCAATTACCTGATAGGAAACCCCGCGAATTACACATTCATCTTCCACTACCGAATGGTAGGGTAGCATAAAACTACCCCCGCGATAATTGAGCAGCCAACCCACATCAATATCTTTAGTAATGGCAAAATAAGCAATCCCGTAGGCTTTTAAATGATTCTTCTGCTCAAAATCCATGGGAATTAACAACGCCGTAGAAAATGTGTAAAAAGATGTTAATAAGAATGTTAACAGTAGAATTAGGGCTTTGGCTTTCATTGCTTGAGTTTTTGAAGTTCGTTATGTAAACGAAAAGAGGTTTCTTTTATTTCACTAAGATTAAACGGTTAAAAATTAGTTTGAGGCGTTATGAATGGGATTCCTCGCTACGCTCGGAATGACAGCACAATTTTGCTATATGGGAGGGGCGGAAAATGCGGCGGCGGCATTTCGACAGGCTCAAT
>JAIRVY010000128.1 GCA_031253655.1 Bacteroidales bacterium | reverse complement strand
AGTATGTTTGTGGACTCTGCCAAAGGTCAGATTGAGTTCTCTTTTTTCAAAGATATACTTGCCTGTGCCCAAGCCATTGACTTGTCGCAATATCTGCTTACAAAAAAGAGTTACATAGAAAAGTACGAGCCAAAAAAATACCGTTACAAATTCGATGCTATCAGCACTGAAGATATCGACGAAACTAAAATTTTGCCGCCGGTGAAAGCCGTCTCACTACTGCCTGACGCTTTTATAAACTTTGGCAAAATTTGTTTTGTGGAAAATGAAAACCGCTACCACATTGCCGTTAAAGTGGGCGATGCTTCACAAAATTGGGTTTTCAAATGGGAGGCTTATTCCGGGAATAATCAAATTTTAGAAATCGGAGAAGGGGAAAGTGAAGAAATATCCCTTTGGAAAGTCCCAAACATGAAAATTGCAGATGAAAAAATTACGAATAAAAACTTTATTCTTAACATTGAAATGGAAGGTTGCAGTCCGCTCTTCGACACCGGCAGCAAAGATTTTGAAATGGTACTTATAAACTACATCGGGCGCAAAAAACTATCCTTCGGCAATTACTATTACGAACATGCCACGCCGGTTTGCTTGGATAGTCAAGGAAACACAGAACAAGGGATAAACCTTACAGCCACCGGCGAGAACTCCATTGGCGAGACTTACACCGCACCTTGGCTTCGCTTCCTTGCCTCACATGAAAAGATATGCCACACATTTTTGTTGCCCGTTACCATTTTTATGGAAATGCTGCAATTGCTCAAACCGCAGGACGTACCTATCCAAAACCAAATCCGTTTTGTAATCATTGATTCGGTAAAACTCATGCCTATCAAGATGAACTTTCAATTTACCGAAGGCAGCCGCAATGTGATTGCTGAAATTTTGTTTGCAAAAGAGAAGATAGAATTATAGTTTAGGGTTCGCAAACGTGGGAGCATTATCAACAATGATTTTCTGCAAATTAGGGTCTAAATGTTTAGCGTAAATTGTAGTCATTTCAAGTGAATGGTGGTCTGCCAATTGTTGTACAGACAGCGGGTCAATTCCTTTTTTAAGCATCTCAAAAATACCGCTGTCTCTTAATGAATATTGTTGCATTTCTTCAGGAAGTCCAAGTTTTATCCGCATTTTTGCCCAATACTTAAACATATACGATTCTGATAATTTCTTTTCGTTTGGTTGTATGTTTTCTCCAAAAACATAATAGTTTGAAGCAAAATTTTGAAGATTAAGTTTATTGAAACCTTCAATTATATCCGGTGTCATTGGGATAATACGCTCTTTCCCATTTTTAGACACATCTTTCCGTACTGTTATTTGCCCCTTTGCGATGGAAATATCTGAAATGAGCAATCCGCGTATTTCTTTAGGTCGTAACAGACTATTATAGATAAGTTTGAGCATAAGTAAGTAATTAGGATTGTTAGATAATAAATATTTCGTGATTCTTTCACGCGCTTCCTCAGGAATTAGAATGCGCTTTTTATTCTCTTTCTTTTTAGATTTTATTTTCATAAAATGATTTTCTTTACAATAACATTTGTCAATCATCCACGAGAAGAAAGCACTCCCATTTTTAATATAGTTATTGTAGGTTTTGTTAGACACACATTCTCCTTTACGTCCTTTACGTTCATTATAAACATAATCCATGAATTTTGCAACAAGCGCATGAGTAACCATTGATGAATAAACATTCGGGGAAACCTTTTCAATCCATTCGCAGAAAATATTGAGAAAAGAAGTATATAAACGGCAAGTCTCTGGACGTATATTCCTTTTTATTTCCTCTAAATATTTTATTGTTACTTCTTTCAAAGGTGTGTACATCCGTGCATCTTCTCCCATAAAGTAAGGATTCCATCCGGTGGACAATTTCATGTTAAGCGCAACAATAATATTATTGATGTGCCTTTTGGCTTCCATCTTAGATGGATAACGCATAAGCAGCCTTTGCAGTTTGATTTTTTTGCGGGCTAAGATTTGCGTTTGTGGATTTTCCACATAATACTCAATAATCCATCCGGATTTATTGGTTTTTAACGTTGCCGGAAGGTAATTTGCGGCAGAATAAGCAGTTGATACTGCTAAGCGAGGTGATTGTACTGACATTTTTTTTTTAGATTTGTGAGATATCTAAAAAACTATGTTTGTCTCGTTTTTGTCCCGATTTAAATACAAAACCCAACAATTTTTGAGTAAAAATTGTTGATACTCTGCGCTTTAATTCGTTTTGCGACCCCGGCGGGATTCAAACCCACGACCTTCAGAACCGGAATCTGACGTTCTATTCAGCTGAACTACGGAGCCATTGAGACGGCAAAGAAACACTTTTTTAGTTTTTAATCAACAACTTGTTTAACGCATTCCGGTATTTCGTGGCATTTCTTTCGTGCTCCGTCAAAGTCGTAGCAAAATTATGCTCCCCCGAAAAATCTTCTTTTGCACACATATACAGATAATTATGTCTAGTATATTGTAATACGGAATCAATTGTGGAAGAGTCGGGAAACCGAATCGGCCCCGGTGGTAATCCGGTGTGTAAATAAGTATTATACGGGGAATCGGTTTCCAAATGTTTGTACAAAATACGCTTTAAAGTAACATCACCAACCGCAAATTTCACCGTTGGGTCGGCCTGCAATCGCATACCTAATCGTAAACGGTTGATGTACACACCTGCAATAATCGGCTTTTCAAACTCTCGGTAGTTCTCCTCTTCCACAATAGAGGCTAAAGTAGCAACTTCAACAGGAGAGAGCGAAAGAGACCTCGCCTGCTGCATACGCTTTTCATTCCAGTAATTTTTGTAAAAAGTGAGAAATTTCTCCACAAATTCGTCCGCATCAATGTCATAATAGATTTGATAGGTATTGGGAATAAACAATGCAGGTACGGTTTCTTTGGTAAATCCCAATTCAGTCAAAAACTGTTCGTCTTCTAACAATTTTTGTAACTCTTGATACGGAAATAGAAACTTTTTATCTGTTTTTTGTATAAATTCCGACAAAGTACGCACGTTATTAAAGGTAAAGGTAACGGGATAGTGCTGCCCCTTTCTCAGTTTTTTAATGAGTTGGTAATTGGTTTCATCCGCTTTGATTTCATACCTGCCACGCATTACATTTTTTTCATATTTCAAAATTTTGGCGGCGAGTTTAAAGGTCTGAATGTTATTAATAATTTTATCTTCTTTAAGTAAATAAACCACTTCCTCAAAGGATGCATTTTTAGGAATGATCAGAGTAGTATCTGTTGTATTTGGGGTAAAAAAGAGTTTTTCTCTCGCCACAAAAGTGCAAATAACTATTATTGCAAACAGTAAAATGCTAATTATCAACACATATCGTATTTTTTTCGTAATTTTAATGTTCATAATCTGTGATTATAATATTAATCTGTTTTATCTGTATGCAAAATAAATCACAGTTGAAGAAGAATTAACTCCTGTTCCGCTGCAATTTTATCAATACATCTTTTAATCAAAACATCCAAAGGAGAATTTTCGGTGTAGTTTGCCGGCGCTAAAAAGTCGGCGCGTTGTTGGCGAACAATTTCTTCGCAGAGTTCCTTGGGGTTTCTTCGAGCAGGGAGATGACTTCCACTGTTAATATGTTCATTATAGACGGCTATCGTGTATCCGCCTTGCATTTTTACCATCTTCATAGCCGGAATATCTGTTTCACCATCTCCTAAATAGATCATATTAGAGAAAGGTATCGGTTTTTCATTTTCGGGTACAATCTTGTTAATCAAAGTATTATCATAAGAATTATGAATTCCCTTGTTAATACGGAATAAAAACTGGGTTTTGTTGGTATAATTAACGCCCAGCGCGGGCCAGCAAGCCACATTGATTTCGTTGTACATAAATCCTGAAGCAAAAATATCCTTAAAATGACGGGCAATAGAAGTTCCTTCTACAAATTCGCGTAACCCTGATGAGATGATATAATGTTCTGTTTCAAAACCTTTTTCTTCTGCATATTTGTTAATTCTTTCAAAATATTGTTCAACACCTTGATAAAAAGAGATTTGTGCTCCATATTTAAAAAAATCCTCTTTTTTTATCGGGATATTTTTTTCTTTGGCTTTCTCCAGCATCAAATACATATAGGCGAGCACTTCGTCCATATCATGTTGTTTGGCTATTTCGTTCGATTTTTTCCAAAACTCGTGGCTATCCATTTCAAGATCAGGAATAAAATCGTATTCTTGCATATTTCCGGGCGCCAAAGTTCCGTCGAAATCGTAGGCAATCGCAATTTTGTTTTTAAAGGAAGGCATTGGGTTGTTTTTAGAGTGCAAAAATAGAATAAATATCTTAGGATTTTGGAGTTGCATTGTTGGCAGTAAGATAATTTAACTAAAAATAAAAATTTTAATGAATAATGGTTTTTCCCCTTTTAGTTGTCGTAGATAAAAAATGTCTATTTTTGCAGGGTAATAGAAATGTTTAGAATTGGGAAAAGAAATTGACAGTTTTGAGCTAAAAACGGGAAATGCAAAAGCATACGAGACGCTCTTTAGGCAACTCTACGAGCCGCTATGCCGGTATGCTTTCAGTATTCTTCAAAATTATGAAGAAACCGAAGATATTGTGCAGGATGTTTTTTGCAAATTCTGGAATCTGCGGGATAAAATGGAAATTCATACGTCAATAAAATCGTATATGTATAGAATGGTGCACAACAGTTGTTTGAATAAAGTGAAAAAAACACAAATGCAATCTGAACATCACAAAAAGATGGTATTCGACAGCGTTTTATACGGCAATAATGTGGAGTATGCGTTGACACATAAAGAGTTATCTCGACAGATTGACCTTGCTATTGCTGCCCTCCCTGAAAGATGCCGGCAAGTATTTCTGTTAAGTAGAATGCAGCAACTTTCTTACGTAGAGATTGCCCAAGAACTGCAAATATCGCCCAACACCGTTGAAACTCAAATTGTGAAAGCCTTGAAAATTTTACGCCTGAAACTAAAGGATTATCTGCTTCCTGTAATTTTGATATTGTTATTTTAAATAATTATGAATGAAGAAATTGATATAATCTTAGTCCGCTATTTTTGCGGCGAAATTTCCGAAAAAGAGAACCAAATCTTAGATGGTTGGTTGGCACAATCTGATGAAAATGAAAAAGAGTTTCAACGAATGAGTTTGTTGTACCAAAACATCGGGCAAACTATAGAGATACCGGTTTTTAATACGGATAATGCATTCTCGAAATTCAAAAACCATATTAACAAAAGTGAAAAACCGCAAACTCACCTCAGAATTTCATATATATGGAGAGCAGCGGCGGCGATTGTTGTTCTGTTGATTTCATGTTTTGCATTGTTCTATTTTATGCCCAACTCTTCTCAAACAAAAAAAATATCATCTTCTAAGACCCCCGTAGAATATGAAATCTTCGAAAACACTAATGTTACACTGTTTGCAAATTCAGAAATCATATATACTTCAAAAAATGAAAACAGAATAATCCTTGTAGGTAAAGCTTTGTTTAATGTTGACTCTAAAATCTCAGTAGCCGAAATTATAGTGCAGGCGGGCGAGACGTTTATTAAAGATATCGGAACAATTTTTACTGTGGATGCCACCCAACCGGATAAATCCGTAACCGTTGAAGTAACCGAAGGGGAGGTTTGGTTTTATACAAATACAAATGAAGGAGTTTATATTAAGCAAAATGAAAGCGCTGTGTATAATGTTAAAACAAAACAATTTAGGATGTATATAGGAACACAAAATATTGCACCACAAATAGATACAAAAAAACAGGATATGGTTTTTTTCAATACACCATTGGGTGAAGTCATTGAAATGTTAAAAATCAGTTACGGAGTGGATATTGTTGTCAAAACAAATGGAAACAACAGTCTTTTTCTAAATGCAAGTTTTGATGCAGATGATTCTATTGAGAATGTTATGGATATCATTGCGGCTACTTTCGGCGCACAATTATTGAAAAAAACGGGTGCTTATGTTATTGAATTTTAAAAGAAATAGCTATAAAGCGTTATTCCGAGCACAGCATGGGAAGTTATCTCGAGCGCAGCGAGGAATTTCCTTCATTTTTATGTTTTTTTTCATTGCAAATATTACATTTGCCCAAACCGACCCGCTTACAAAAAAAGTAACCTCACTAGTAGCCCATAAAGAGCCGATAGAGAGCGTATTATCCTCTATTACTAAACAAACAAATGTAAGATTTTCTTACAATTCACAACTTATTGACCCCAAAATAATGGTGTCGGTTAATGCGCAGAATAACACAGTAAGAGAGATTCTTACAATCATACTACCTCCCTATATTTCTTATAAAAAGATAGGAGAACATATTGTGTTTGTAGCCGAAGAGCAGAAAATCAGAAAAACAGAATACAGAGATTTGAATGGGGATACTTACACCGTCCGGAATGACGAAGAAAAATCTTCGTCAAATAATGGAAACTTACCGGATAGTTGTCTTGAAAGTGTAAATTTAACCAAAAATGATGAAATGAAAACATTAATGACAGAATTATTAATCGCTGCAGCTATGGTAACCACGCCGGTTTTGGCAGATGGCACGCTACAAGCTACAAGTTACGCGCTACAAGGGAAAGAAAATCTCATTACCCCAGCAGAAGAAGGAAATCTCCAAATTTCAAACTTCATTACCTCAATAGAAGAAAAAGATTCAATTCTTGTTGATGATATTTCCGCCCCGTTGGTTGTAAAACCCATTCAATTAACGTTTTTTTATCCGTTGGGAACGGGCTGGGTAAAATCTGATTGCAACAACTATTACGTATCTCTTAATATTTTAGGTGGCGTAACCGGGGCAACGATGGCTCTGGATTTGGGCGGGTTGTTCAATATTAACACTTCAGGTGCAAAGGGTGTGCAGTTTGCAGGGCTTTTCAATTCTACCGGCTCACAATGTTCTGATATTCAAAGCAAAAATGTACAATTTGCGGGACTTTTCAATTTTACAAAAAAAGGAAAATCTGCACAGTTCGGAGGAGTTTTTAATATTGGGGATATGGTGTGGGTTCAGGCAAGCGGACTTAATAATATCGCAAAATCTGCCTGGATGCAGTTTTCCGGTCTTTTTAACATCGGAAAAACTGCTTACCTGCAGGCTGGAGGCACTTTCAATATAGCGCAGAAAGCAGGCGTTCAGTTTAGTGGCATCTTTAATATTGCCAACGATAAGTCGGGAGCGCAGTTTGCCGGTATCTCCAATATAGGTTGTAATTCTCCTTTTCAAGCGGCGGGAATTGCCAATGTGGCGTGCAATACTGCCTTTCAGACCGCCGGCATTGTGAATATAGCCGAGAAATCTGCCTGCCAAATTGCAGGAATACTGAATATTACAAAAAAAGGGAAATTCCAGATGGGAATGATAAATGTGCGCGACACAGCAGACGGCATTTCGCTGGGATTGATTAATATCGTGAAAAAAGGGGGCGTTTTGGAAGCTGGTATAGAAGCCGGCGAATTTGTTCATACCGCCTTAACCTTCCGCTCCGGCGTACAGAGATTGTATTCCATAATTTCAGCAGGATATAATTTTACCGAAAAATTTTGGTCTGTAGGTTCAGGATTGGGTAGCAGCTTCAAGTTGGCAGAAAATCTGAGTTTAAACTTGGAACTTACCCATGCACAGCTGTACGCTAATTCTTTGAAAAGTTCCCAATGGAAATCACTTACTCAATTTATTCCGGTACTTAATTATCGTTTTGCCAAACATTTTAAAATCTATGCAGGTCCAAGTTTAAATCTACTCATCCAAGATTATGGTAGCGATGACTATAGAGTAAAAGCGCCTTATAGTATATATCATAAAGAATATAGCACATCACATTTAGGGAATCGAAATACGATTGACCTGTGGATAGGAGTTGTTGGCGGAATAAAATTCTAAAAATACAAAATGTATCTATTATTTTTTCTTTTATTTTGAGATTCTGAGCGAAACGCTAGCGAAGTGAGGAATCTCATTGTTTAAAAAATCAAAAAAATCATTTCTTAAATAAAAAAATTAAAAACAATGAAAAATCAGGCCCAAAAAAACAATTTTCTACCAACCTTCGCAGCTGCCATTGCCATTCTCTTTATCTCTTGTTCAACAACAGATTACGGCAAGTATGAACTCATAGAAAGAGATATTCCTATTACCGGTACTATCAAAGGTATAATCATCGAAGGACCGTGGGAGGTAACTGTTACGCAAAATGATAATGATAACAGTGCTTTCATTCAGTACAATGCTCCCGATAATAAAATAAAGGCAGAGTTGCGCCCAAATGGGATATTGCACTTAAAACTCTACAACAGGTCTAGCAAGCGTAACATTAAACTAACTGCAACTATTAATGCGGCAGAGCTGAAAACTATTGATGGAAGTGGTGCCGCCATTATTTATACTTATGAGAATTTTACTACTTCAGCCGATATTAATTTATCTGGTGCTTCGCTATTATGTGGTTTTTACTGTGAAGGAGATAAAGAAGTGATTAATTTGAGCGGTTCTTCTATAATGAAAAAATGCACTTTCATAGGAAAACGGATTGATGCTACACTCTCAGGAGGCTCAAATGTAACATATAGCAATATTGAAGTAGATAAGTGTAAGGTAGATGTATCCGGTTCGTCCATATTTACCGGTAGCGGCTATGCTGAAGAAACCGATTTTAATGGCTCGGGAGGAAGTACTTTTTTCACTTTTGAATTAGAATCAGAAAATCTTGATATTGACCTTTCGGGTTCTTCAGAAGGCGAAGTAAATGTGCTTCATAAAATAAAAGGGACTCTTTCCGGTTCTTCCATTCTTAAATATAAAAAAGCGGAAGATGTTTCGGACGTTACCCTTACTGGCGGTTCAAAGATAATAAAAGAGTAATAGGTTTTTCTTCTTCTTTATTCTTTTGAATATCAGAGAAGACAATTCACGCAAATTCGTACAATTCGTGTACACCACCCTATCGCTGTACCATTATCTTTTGTGTTAACACAGTACTCTCGTTTAATACTATTACCATAAGATTAAACTCATTTTTCTGACGCATATAAAGTACTAATTACCCTCAATATGATTATTAATTGATACTTCAAATAACTAACACGCTGATATTCGAAAAAATAATCTATCATTTCTGAAAGAACCGCTATGTTAATTATTCAATTCAAACAAATCGGTAGTATTAGTTTATTCAACAAAGAAGAGGACAGAAAATAGTAATGATTTTCCATATTTTTTAGTTAAAAATTAGTTTGAGGCGTTATGAATGGGATTCCTCGCTACGCTCGGAATGACAACGACGCCATCGGTAGGGAAGGGATTCCTCGCTGCGCTCGGAATGACAACGACGCCACCGGTAGGGAAGGGATTCCTCGCTGCGCTCGGAATGACAACGCGGCGGCTGGTCATTGAGCCTGTCGAAATGCCGCCGCATTTTCCGCCCCTCCCATATAGCCAAATTGTGCGCCCATTCCCACCGCAGCGAGGACTCCCATCCATAACGCCTCAAACTAATTTTTAACCTATTTTTTCCCTTTAACACAAATTTCAGAGAATTTTGTGTTATTTTGCACGCTTTTTTGTAAAAAATGCTAGAAAAAATATTATTTATTGTGAAAAGAAGTTGATACCCCTCTAATGATTACGATTGATAAAACAATTCATATAGAAGAAGTTGAGCGCATTTTGTTTGAAAATGAAACCATTCATTTACCTCAAACCATTGAAACTCAGATTAAATCCTGCTTCAACTTTCTAAAAAACTTTGCTTCCGATAAGATTATTTATGGTATCAATACGGGTTTTGGCCCAATGGCACAATACCGGATTGATAATAAGTCGCTTACAGAACTTCAGTATAACTTAATTCGTAGTCACTCAGCGGGAGCCGGAGATGCGTTGCCCAACCTCTATGTGAAAGCGGCTTTGCTGGCACGCTTGGGAACTTTCGTGCAGGCAAACTCAGGCGTGCATCCGGATTTGGTGCAACTGTTTGTAGATTTCATAAACAGAGATATTTATCCTCATATTCCCGAACACGGCAGCGTGGGTGCCAGTGGCGACTTGGTGCAACTTGCCCACATTGCGTTAGTCATGATTGGAGAAGGAGAAGTGCATTACAAAGGAGAATGGCGAAAAACAAAAGAAGCATTAGATGAAGAAAAACTGAGACCCTTCGAAATTAGCATCCGCGAAGGTTTGGCTATTACTAACGGAACTTCCGTAATGACCGGTATCGGTTTGGTAAATCTGATTTATGCCAAACGATTGTTAAACTGGTCTATAGCCGCGTCTGTTCTGATGAACGAAATTGCCGCCTCTTACGACGATTTTATGTCCGAAACGCTAAATAACTCCAAACATCATCACGGACAAAAGGAAATCGCCGGTATTATGCGGAAAATATCAGAAGGAAGTCAGGCAATCCGAAAACGAGAAAGTGAACTCTATAACGGGAAACATAACGGAGATAAAACCTTCAACCACAAAGTACAACCCTATTACTCTCTGCGCTGTGTTCCGCAAATATTGGGCCCTGTTTTAGATACCCTGAAATATGCCAATACCGTATTGATCAACGAGTTAAATTCCACTTGCGACAACCCGATTATTGACCCTGAAACTCAAAATGTTTACCACGGCGGAAACTTTCATGGAGACTATATATCGTTGGAAATGGACAAAGTAAAAATCGCAGTAACTAAACTTACTATGTTGATGGAAAGGCAGTTAAACTATTTATGCCACGACAGAATTAATGGAATATTACCTCCTTTTGTGAATTTGGGAGTTCCCGGATTAAACTACGGTATTCAGGCATTACAGTTTACGGCAACCTCTACTACCGCTGAATGTCAAATGTTGTCCAACCCGATGTGTGTGCACAGCATTCCCAACAATAACGACAATCAGGATGTAGTGAGTATGGGAACCAACTCGGCTTTAATAACCAAAGCTGTGATTGACAACTCTTTTCAAGTAATGGCCATTCATTGTATAGCCTTAGTTCAAGCCATTGATTGTTTGAATATTCAAGCTAAAATATCCAAACATTCCCGTGTTTTGTACGACGAAATAAGAGCGTTTTTTCCGCTGTTTTCCGCCGATACACCAAAATATAAAGAGATTGAACAGATGAAGCAGTATTTGATGAATAAAAAACTAAATTATTGCAATTTATGAAATATGCATTGGTAACGGGCGGTTCCAGAGGAATAGGAAGAGCCATCTGTATAAAACTATCTGAAATGGGATTCCCCGTAATCATCAATTATGCTTCAAACAAAGCGGCAGCCTTGGAAACCAAACAACACATCGAAGAAAAAAACGGCACTGCCGAACTGTTGCCCTTTAATGTCAGCAATGTGGAAGAGGTAGATAAAATATTAAACGAATGGTCTGAAAATCATCCTAATGATTATATTGCGGTGTTAATAAACAACGCCGGCATTCGTCTGGATACGATGATGGTTTTTATGCAGAATGAGCATTGGAACGATGTCATAAACACCAACTTAAATGGTTTTTTTAACGTTACCCGCAGGTTGTTGAAAGATATGGTTACCAAGCGTTTCGGAAGAATTATTAACGTGGTCTCTTTATCGGGGATAAAAGGGATGCCCGGACAAACCAACTATTCGGCGGCAAAGGCGGCGGTAATTGGCGCTACCAAAGCATTAGCCCAGGAAATAGGCTCCAGAAAAGTAACCGTAAATGCGATTGCTCCCGGTTTTATCAGTACGGATATGACGAAAGATTTGGATGAAAAGATGCTCAAAACGATGATTCCTGTCGGGCGTTTTGGAAAACCCGAGGAAGTTGCCGATTTAGCAGGTTTTTTGGCTTCCGAAAACGCAAGTTATATTACCGGCGAAGTGATTTCAATAAATGGAGGGCTCTATACATAATATGTTAACCACATCAAAAGAGATTGATATTCGTTTCAGCGAAGTGGACTCCATGAATATTGTATGGCATGGTTCATATACTCTCTATTTTGAGGATGCTCGCGAACTTTTTGGGGAAAAATATGGTTTGAAATATATGGATATTTATGAAAACGGATACTATGCCCCCCTTATTGAGCTTCACATCAACTACAAAAAACCGTTAACCTACAAACAGAAAGCCCGTGTGAACATCCGTTTTAGAAATACCAAAACGGCTAAAATTATTTTCGATTATGAAATTTACGATATAGCCGATAACTCGCTGATTGCAACAGGTTACTCGGTGCAAGTTTTTTTAGATAAAACCTTTCAACTAGTGTGGTCCACTCCGGCGTTTTTTGAGGCGTGGAAGAGGAAAAATAACCTCGAGTTGCACTAATAACACGAAAAATAATTTGTGAAAATTAGCGCAGCTCGTGGTCAAATAAATAATATATGTACATAATAGGCGATAACATAATTTCATCTTTAGGATTTACCACTGAAGAGAATTACACAGCCGCAAAGCAGGGTGTCTCCGAGATAAAACATTATGATGCAGGTATTTTCGGGCTGCCGGAGCCCTTTATGGCTTCGCTTATCGACAAGGAAAGGTTAAATGATACATTTGCTGCAATTTCATCAGACACTCATTATACAAATCTTGAAAAAGCTACTATTTTATCAGTATTTTATGCAAACAAAGAAGCGCAGATAGATTTATCGAACCCAAAAACACTGTTTATTTTATCTTCTACTAAAGGAAATGTGGATATTTTAGATATGAGATATGAGACGAGCTACAATCTCAAATCTCTATATTTGTGGCATACTGCTGAGTTGATTGCCGGTTTTTTCGGGAATAAAAATACGCCGGTTGTTGTTTCCAATGCTTGTATTTCGGGTGCAGCAGCACAAATAGTGGCAAAACGTGAATTAGATTTCGGAAAATATGATAATGTTGTGGTTGTTGGTGTAGATTTTCTGTCGAAGTTCATTATTTCCGGTTTTCAGTCATTCAAAGCTTTATCACCCGAACTGTGCCGCCCGTTTGATAAAAACCGCTGCGGGTTGAATCTGGGAGAGGCAGCAGCCACGTTGATAATGGCGAAATGTAGAGACATGGTGAGCCGCGTCTCTACCCCAAAAAATTATTTTCGATTTGTATCTGGAGCGGTACGGAACGATGCCACCCACATCTCGGCACCCTCCCGAACCGGCGAAGGAAGTTTTAGAGCCATAAACGCCATCCTAAACTCCCAACTCCCAACTCTCAAATCTCAAATCGCATTCATCAACGCCCACGGCACAGCAACCCCCTACAACGATGCAATGGAAATGAACGCCATTGTTCGCGCGGGCCTGCAAGATATTCCGGTAAATGCCCTGAAATCCTGTTTCGGACATACGTTGGGTGCAGCGGGTATTGTAGAAACCATTATCTCAATATATGCACTGAACGAAGGATTGATTTTGAAAACATTAGGATTTGAAGAAAGTGAAAAAATAGAAATAGATGATGAAGAGTTTACATTGGATGTTTGTAATGAAAATAGAAAAACCGACAAAAACTACTTTATCAAAATAATGTCTGGGTTTGGAGGAGTTAATGTAGCATTATTGCTTTGTAAAGAATAAAAATTCATCTGAAAGAACTTTTTCCTGATTTCGACACTTGTGCTGCCGGATCTATTTGGTTTTCTGCGTACATACATACGGCATAAAAAGTAGATTTATTATTGCGACACTAATTTTGTGTCGCTAAATTTGTAAAATGTTGATATATTTAGTGTTATGAAAAGAAATCGATATTAAGTGTTAAACTCAGGAAATAAGAGATCTAAATATCTATTAAGTAAATTACTGGAAATGCCATTAGAATAATATCCAGCAGGTAATGTAGAATTGAAACCATCAGGATATGGGTTGGAAATAGATTTTGATAGACCACATCCAGTTTCGTTGTGAAATATTTATATTTTTGTGCCATTATTTTTTATTAAAATAAAAGGACATGGGATATACAATAGCTATTACACAGCTTGAAGACGGTTGGCCAACGGAGCAGTGTGTGCAAATTCCTGAGGCAATAACACAAGGTAAGGCTATGGATGGTCTGATGCTTATGATGAAATATGCAAAAAAATGGGTATTCCAAGAATATAATGAAAATTAACAATATTATCCGTCACTCTTTCAATAACTCATCCGAAATAACCGAACTCTATCGTTCGCTAAAAATTGATTATCCAAAATTTTTTAAAATGGACGGATTATCAAAGTTAGGATTGTTAGCCTCCGAGTTAATTTTGAAAGGTACGGAAAACAGATTTTCCCCCCGCGAAGATGTGGCAATAATCTGTTTCAACAGCGTATCTTCATTAGATATTGACACACTGTATCAGGAATCCATACAAAACAAAGATAACTATTTTCCTTCCCCTTCGCTCTTCGTTTATACCCTACCCAATATTGTTAATGGAGAAATTGCCATCAGAAATAAATTTTTCGGTGAGTCTTTTTTCTATATTTGCAAAATTTTTGATGCACGTCAAGTTATTGATACTGTGAGGAAAACTTTTCACGATACTACAATAACCTCAGTCTTAGCAGCGTGGATTGAATATAGTGAAGAAAAAAAAGAGGTATTTATGATGTGGATTGAAAATGATAATGATGTGATGGAACTAACAGAAGAACAGATAAATAAATTATATATTGATTATTAATAATTATTAAATATTGTATCAAATGGACGAACTGATTTTGAAATTGAAAAATGAGATTATTGCAGTATTAAATCTCGAAGATGTAAAACCTGAAGATATTGATGAAAACGCTCCTTTGTTTGGCGAAGGGTTAGGTTTAGACTCAATTGATGCGCTTGAACTAATAGTTCTAATGGAAAAAGAGTATGGAATTAAACTGAACGACCCCAATCAGGGCAAAGATGTTTTCAAGTCGATTACCATTATGGCGGAATTTATTACCGCGAACAGAACAAAATAATGAGCCAACCTGTCTATATCAACTCTATAAAACAGATTTCCGCACAACCTCCCTTGACGGAAGATTGGTTTGATAATCCCGTTTTTTACACCGAACAGTATGTCAGGTCAGTAGAACCCGATTATAAGCAATTTTTTACCCCCAACGAAGCACGCCGGTATGGGAAAATTCTTAAACGAGCGTTGTTGGTATCCCGACAGGTTATGGCAGAAAGTGGTGTAACTCAACCTGATGCCATCGTTACAGGTACTGGGTTGGGCTGTATAGAAAGTACCGAAATATTTTTAGACAAACTTGTACGGGAGGGTGAAGAGTTCCTCAATCCTACCCACTTTATGCAATCCACCCACAACACTATCGGTTCGCTTATTGCTATAGATACCCAATGTAAATCGTACAACAACACCTACTCTCACAAAGGAATTTCGTTTGAATGCGCCCTTCAGGATGCGTTTTTGCAATTACAGGGCAGGGAGGAGGTGCGCCGCTTCTCTACGGTTTTGGTAGGTGCCCACGACGAAATGCTCCCCGCATATTTTACACTCTTGGTTAAAGCCGGCTACGTTGGAAAATCAAATCAAACCTTTGCCGGCGAAACAGCAGTGGCTATGATGTTATCCGAAAATAAAACAGAAAATACATGGTGCAAAATTGAGGCGGTTGAGAAATTGTATGGCGATGTGCGCAAAAAAATGGAAGATGTAAGATGCGAGACATCTCAAGTCTCAAATCTCAAATCTCAAATCTTAAATCCCGATTACATAATGATAGGGACGAATGGTGTGAAAGAAAATGACGATGTTTACTATGAAAATTGTGCAAAATGGTTCCCTAATATTCCACTGTTGCAATACAAAAACATTTTCGGAGAAAGTTATTCTGCATCAGCATTAGGCGTTTATGCTGCAGCAACCTGTTTAAAAAGAGGAGAAATCCCGAAACACTTACGAATTACAAATCACAAATTACGAACTGCTGATAAAAGTATAAACAGAATTTTGTGCTATAATCATTTTGAAAACAAAAATCACACTTTCATCCTATTGTCAAAATAATCCAAGAAAAATCAAAATAATCATATAAATCACAGCTCTAACATAAAATCATTGTCCAATGTACAGAGTGGTCTTATTAGCCCTATTTCAATGTTTATTATTAGCCGGCGGCCAGGTTTGCTTTAAATTAGCCGTTGAAAAAATTCATAAACTGCAATGGACGTGGGAATATTTTATGGATATTTTGACCAACTGGTGGCTGTTTGCCAGCGGAATCTGTTTAATTACCGCGACTTTTTTATGGGGGTATATTTTGAAGTTTTTTCCCTTTTCAATTGCCCATCCGCTTACCTCATTCTCTTTTATCTTTGGGATGTTGGCGGCAATTTTCATCTTTGGAGAAAGCGTACCGGTTACCCGTTGGATTGGCGTTGCTCTAATTATCGCCGGAGCGTTCTTTGTTGCAAAGTAATAAACAAATAATATGAACCATTTTATAATAAAATTAGTATCCCTCTCTTTCTGCCTCTCGTTGTTAGCAGTAAATGCACAAATACCCGCAGGCTTTAAACCAGCCACCGAAACGCAACAAAAAGAAATGATGCAAAAAATTTCTGAGGTTTCAACTCATCTGAAAACACTACGCTGCGACTTTCTGCAAAAGAAAACAATTTCAATCTTAGCAGACGAAATGATTGCAGAAGGAAAAATGTTTTTTAAACAAAAAGATAAACTGCGCTGGGAATATACAAAACCCTTCCAATACGAGTTTGTTATGAATGGCAGTCAACTGATGACCATCGCCGGTGATATTAAAAATATTATTGACGTTAATTCTAACAATGCCTTCCGTGAAATCTGTAAAATTATTATTTCAGGTATTAATGGCTCCGGAATTTTAGACTCTTCAAGATTCTCTGCCAAGTTTTTTGTTGGCACAAATGAAAACAGGGTGACCATTGTGCCGAAGCAAAAAGAACTCAAACAAATGTTTAAAGAGATGAGTATTTGCTTTAGTAAAATAAATTATGCCGTTAATTCTGTTGAAATTACAGAGACAAATGGAGATAAAACAGTTATTGAAATGAAAAACCAACAAATAAATAAAGAACTAAACGATGAGATATTTAGTAATAAATAGTATATTTCTACTCTTTTTTGCTTCCTGTACTTTATCTAAACCGTTGGTAAGCAAAGAAAAACAAACACCTCTTTTTTGGACACAAGAATTAAGAGATGACACCCAAAGAAACGACTTTCGAATCACTATATCAACACCAACTGCCAATATTACCGGTATTTTTATGGTAAAAAAAATAGAAGGGAAATGGAAAGGTAGCATTATCAACGAGTTTGGAATTAAAGTATTAGATTTTGAAACTACTGCCAAAAAATGTAAATTGCTGAACGTTTTATCTTTTATAGATAAATGGTATATAAAAAACACATTTGCATCTGATATTCAGTTTATTATGGAAATTGATAATCCCAATTTTTCTTTCGGCTCCAAGGCCATAAAATCTTTTACAAACAATATTCTAACCATTAACTACAAGAACAAAAAAGAATTCCGGCGTTTTTCAAATGAAAAAATTGAATTTATTAACCTTAAATATAGTTTAATATATACTTTTACAAAAATAGATACGAATAACAAAATTTTAACAAATTAATTTTTATATTTTATTTATCATGAATATTTTTACAAAAGTTATGGCCATCGTTGGAATAATTGCTTTCGCAGCATTATTAACAGGCTTCATTGCGAATCCCCAGACAAATACAGAAAATGAAAAAATCTTAACTATGAGAGTCATTGAGGCACAAGGCGCTTTTTTAGGAAGTTTTATAGTTATTGTGGATGAAAATGGGAAACATGAAACCATTGAACTTGAAAAACTTGCTGCAAAAAAAGACCCTTTTGTTAAGAATTTGGTAAAGATAAACAGCACTTTGAACGAGATCGCCGAAAAAGGCTATAGATTAGTTTCTCAATCAGGAGGGAATGACCAGTACTGTCTTACAACCATATACACATTTGTAAAAAAGTAGGTTCAACTTAATGATAATGAACAATGCAGAGTACTGTGTAATTATTTCTACCTACAACAACGAGAACTCGTTAGCATCGGTAATTGATTCTGTATTACAACATGTTGACGATGTAATTGTTGTAAATGACGGTGCTACGGATAATACCGGCGATATTCTGTCTTTATACAAAGATAAAATCAAGATTATCTCATACTCTTTGAATAGAGGCAAGGGGTATGCTTTAAAATGCGGCTTTGATTATGCTTGCGAAATGGGATATTTCTATGCAATAACTATTGATTCCGATGGGCAACATTGTGCCGATGATATTTTAGACTTTTTGACAGCAGTTAAAAAACACCCCAATAGCTTGATTATCGGTAATAGAAATCTCACCCAAGAGAATATGCCGCGGAAAAATACTTTTGCCAACAGGTTTTCAAACTTCTGGTTTGCAGTGCATACAGGCACAAAACTGCCCGATACCCAAACTGGTTTTCGGTTATACCCTTTGGCAAGAATGAAAAAACTTCGTCCGTTTACTTCACGTTACGAGGCAGAATTAGAGATGCTTGTGCGTTGTGCTTGGCGAGGAATCAAAATCATTTCCATCCCAGTGAATGTTTTTTACCCGCCTGAAGAAAAGAGAGTAACCCATTTTCGCCCGGGCAGAGATTTCTTGCGCATCAGTTTATTAAATACTTTGTTTACGTTTTTAGCAGTGGTGTACGGGTACCCAAGAAAAATGTTGCGGTGGATTTGTCATTAATAAAAAACGGAAAATTTCATAATAAACTATATTTTTGTTTGTTGCAATATACAGAAAAACTATATTTTTGTTTTCTCTAATAAACAAAAGTAATGATAAATCTTGTCCTCGCAATTTACAATCTCTTTTCCAAACGCAAGTTTTTGTTATTAGCGCTGTTAACAATACTCATCCTTATTTTGGGTTTTGCGGCATCCCGTATCAATTTTAAAGAAGACATCTCTTCATTTTTACCAAAAGGAAAAGATACTCAACGTATTAACTACGCTATGCAGCACATCAATTCTGTAAATAAGCTGGTAATAAGCGTAAAGATGGCAGATACTACCTCCTCGCCCAATCAAGATTTAATTATTGAGGCGATGAGCCACTTTGCGGAATATTTGCAACAAACCGATTCGAATCAACACTACCTCAAAAAGATTGAATACATTGTGAATCAGGAACAAATATTGGCGTTGTACGGGTTTTTAGTACAAAATATGCCCTATTTTCTTTCAGAGGAAGATTATGAACGCCTTGACACGCTGCTTACAGAGGAGAATATTCGTTTGCAAATGCGTAACAACAAACGTATGCTGATGACACCCATTGGGATGGTGATGAAACAAAACATTATGTCCGACCCACTGCACTTTGCTGCCCTGCTTATCTCCGGATTGCAAAATTTTCAACTGAGCGACCGCTTTCAATTGCACAACGACCATATTTTTACAAACAACAAAACCGAAGGAATTCTTTTTATTGAATCAATGTTTTCGATGAGCGAATCGAAAGGAAATGCATCGCTACTGAGGTTAATAGATGATGCTATTGCCAACACACAATCAACATTTGAGCAACTAATTCTTATTCACTACTTCGGGTCTATTGATATTGCTGTTACCAATGCTAACAGAATAAAAAAAGATACCCTGTTTTCCTCATTAATTGCGATTATTCTCATTTTAAGTATTTTAATTTATGCAATGAGAAGTACGAGAAACATTTTGGTAATGTTTGGGTCGTTGGCTTTCGGGTGGTTGTTTGCATTAGGGTTGCTTTCGGTTTTGAAAGATGACGTATCTCTTATTGCGGTGGGTATCAGTTCCATAATTATCGGAATAGCGGTAAACTATCCCCTCCATTTTATTTTACACCACCGGCACGAATCCCGAATCCCCACAGTGATTAAAAATATTGTCATCCCACTTACGATTGGAAATATTACTACCGTGGGCGCATTTTTGAGTCTCATTTTCATCAGCAGCGATGCGATGCACGACCTCGGACTTTTTGCTTCGTTGCTGTTAGTGGGTGTTATCTGTTTTGTGCTCATCTTTCTACCACATCTGTTAAGAAAGAACTCAAATGCAAGCAATATCGAAATGGAACAGGTTCTTGTTTTTGGAAAATTGCTCTCCAGAAAACCCAAGAGGAAAAGGTGGTTGGCGTTATTTTTTATCGTGCTTACTGTGGTGTTTTTCGCATTCAGTTTCGATACCAAGTTTGATACGAATATGCAGAATATCAACTATATGACTCATTCGCAAAAGGAAGATGTGAAAAAGATGTTCTCTTTGCTTGACCAGGGGCAAAAAACAATTTATTATGTATCAGAAGGAGATAGTATGGATGAGGCACTTGCTACTTTCGATTCTTCTAAAATGACGTTAGACAGTTTGCAATCGGTTGAAATTCTTACAAATGTGAAAGGACTGGGCAACTATTTGCCCTCCAAACAGAAGCAACAGGAACGTCTTGTGCGCTGGAAACTATTTTGCGAAACACACAAAGATATTTTAGCAACCATTGATAAATTTGGCGTTGAAAATGGCTTTATTTCAGGCACTTTTGACCCATTTGCCCAAATTGTAAATGCAGATTATCAAATAGAGGAACTTGATTTTTTCAGCCCGCTGAGCTCTACGTTTGCGGAAAACTATATCGTAAATAAACCGGAAAAGTATTTGGTAATGACTGTTCTGCAAACTAAAGTTGAAGATTTGGATAAATTGGAAGCAGAACTTAACGCCATCCATTCCAACTCTTTTTCATTTGATACAGGCACCCTCAATCGAAATTTAATTACCTCTTTGTCAAATGATTTCGATTTTATACTCCTCATTTGCGGCATTATTGTATTCCTGTTTCTTACCATTACGCTGGGGCGTATAGAGTTAAGTATTCTGGCATTTTTGCCCCTTACCATCGGCTGGTTTTGGATTTTGGGGATTATGAATATTTGTGATATCCATTTTAATATTATCAATATCATTCTTGCCTCCTTCATTTTTGGGATGGGGGATGATTATACGATTTTTATCACGGAGGGTTTGATGTATGAACATAGTTACAAACGAAAAATACTGATTACTTATAAAAACAGTATTATCTTGTCCGCGCTGATAATGTTTATCGGGATTGGTGCGCTAATTTTTGCCAAACATCCGGCGTTGCGGTCGCTGGCAGAAATAATTATGGTGGGTATGTTTTCGGTAGTACTGATGGCGTTTTTGTTGCCTCCGGTTATTTTCAGAATGCTTACGATGAAAAAAGGAAAACGCCGGTTGATTCCCGTAACTTTGGTCAATTTCTTCTCGTCCGTTTTTCTAACTTCGGTATTTTTTCTCGGGAGTATGTTTATTACGGTGGTAGGGCTTTTCCTGTTTTCGATTGGGAAAACAACCGATAAGAAAAAATTGTTGTTTCACAAACTGTTATGTCGCGCCGCACGATTTGAGGTATCCTGTATTCCTCGTGTTAAAACAACGTATAACATATCCGATAAAACTATTTTTAATAAACCTGCGGTAATGATATGCAACCATCAATCGCATTTGGATTTGATGTTTGTACTCAGTCTCACACCCAAACTCATCCTTCTAACTAACGCTTGGGTGTGGAATTCACCGGTTTTTGGACGTTTGGTAAAATACGCCGATTTTTACCCTGTTTCCAATGGCATTGAAAACGCACTTGACAAATTGCAGACGGCTGTTGAAAAAGGGTACTCTATTATGGTTTTTCCGGAAGGAACGCGCTCGGAAGATTGCTCAATTAAACGTTTTCATCAGGGTGCTTTCTACTTGGCAGAGAAACTGAAATTGGATATAATTCCCGTGCTAATTCACGGAGTAGGACATTTTTTACCCAAATCGGAGTTTATGTTACGAAAAGGTAAATTGCACATCCAAGTAATGAACAGAGTCTCTTTTAACGACTGCACTTTTGGAGAGAGCTATCAGGAGCGAGCCAAATTAATTAGAAAATTCTATCTCAAAGAATATGAAAAAATTGCCACGGCAATTGAAACGCCTGATTATTTTTCAGATTTAGTGATTCACAACTATATTTACAAAGGACCGTTAATTGAACGGACTGTACGCAGAAATTTGAAAAAGAATGGCAATTACAGAGAACTTATTAATAGTTTGGCAGGGAAAAACCGTATTTTGATAATTGGTTGCGGATATGGCGAGTTACCGCTGTTGCTTTCGTTGGTTCATAAGAAAACAGAAGTAGTTGCCATTGAAAGAGAGCCCGATTTATTGGATTTGGCAGCAAACTGCCGGTCGGTGCCGGCAAATTTGCAATATTTTGCCACTATTGACGAGGAGGAGATGGAGGAGTTTGAGGTGGTAGTACAATTAAACTCTCTATCGCAGCCAATAGTATTAACCCAGAATTTGCAGGATAAAAACCATTAAGAATATATTTATTCAGACAAAAAAACGTTATAGATTATAAATGCTTTATCATAATGACAAAATTAAGTGTTAACATAAACAAAATAGCTACTTTGCGCAATGCCCGCGGCGGAAATCTTCCCAATCTCATTCAGGTAGCAAAAGATTGTGAAAAATTTGGTACACAGGGAATTACAGTACATCCTAGACCAGATGGGCGCCACATCCGTTACCAGGACGTTAGGGATTTGAAAAAGATTGTTACCACCGAATTTAATATTGAAGGTTATCCATCCGATGATTTTATTGAGTTGGTTTTGGAAGTAAAACCTCAACAAGTAACATTAGTACCTGATCTACCGGATGCCATCACCTCCAACAACGGTTGGGATACTATAAAATATCAGGAATTTCTGTTTGATGTTTGTCAACTTTTTAAAAAAGAAAAGATTAGAACTTCCATTTTTGTAAATCCAGATACTGAGATGGTAAGAAATGCCAAACTTTGTGACACCGACAGAATTGAACTTTATACCGAAAGTTACGTAGCTCATTACGCCACAAATTCTGAGGCAGCCATAAAAAATTATGTTTTTGCTGCAAAAGAAGCCCAACAGCAGGGACTTGGATTAAACGCCGGCCACGACTTGAATCTACATAATCTTTCTTATTTTGCTAAAAATATTCCTCAATTATTGGAAGTTTCCATCGGCCATGCACTTATTTGCGATGCTTTATATTTGGGGTTGGAAGAAGCCATTCAATGCTATTTACAGTGTTTGAAGTAGTTATTTAGAATTATAAAACTAAAACCAATAATCGAGAGCTTCATGCCTTTTTTCAACAGATTCTGCTCGGTTTTTGTTCCTTTGATACTCATTAATTTGTGATAATTTACTAGTTAATACTTATAGATTTTATTTCCGACAAAAACATATAAAATAGTAAAGTATAACAAGGATGTGAAAGAGTTTTAATCTGCGTAATTCGTGTTCGTTTTCGGCTTCTGCCTACTAATATTTTTCATATAAATTTGCCGCCTCAAATAAAACCATCGCAATGGACTACAATTTTAAGGAAGTTGAAAAGAAATGGCAGCAATTCTGGCGCGAAAAAAATGTGTATAAAACAGAGATAGACCATTCAAAGCCAAAATATTATGTACTGGATATGTTCCCGTATCCTTCGGGAGCCGGACTCCACGTAGGACACCCGCTCGGGTATATTGCCTCCGACATCTATGCGCGATACAAGCGCCAAAAAGGCTTCAATGTACTACACCCAATGGGTTACGATGCCTTCGGACTGCCCGCCGAACAATATGCTATCCAAACCGGACAACACCCCGCCATCACTACCGCCCAAAACATAGAACGTTACCGCGAACAGATGGATAAGATTGGCCTCTCTTACGATTGGAGCCGTGAGTTCCGCACTTGCGATCCCAACTACTATAAATGGACACAATGGACTTTTATTCAACTGTTTAATCACTACTACTGCCAAGATATGCAACAAGCAAGACCAATATCAGAGTTGGAAGGGATATTTGCGCTGGAAGGTACTGCGCGTATCCGTCCGGCCGCAACAGTTGAAATCTCCTTTACTGCTGAAGAATGGAACGCCAAAACAGAAGAAGAGAAACAAATCACAATGTTGAATTACAGATTGGCGTATTTGGCAGATACGTGGGTAAACTGGTGTCCAAAACTCGGCACGGTGCTCGCCAACGATGAGGTAGTAAAAGGTTTTTCTGTGCGCGGTGGACATCCCGTTGAACGCAAACTGATGAAACAGTGGATTTTACGTATATCTGCCTACGCCGAGCGTTTGTTGAAAGAACTTGATACCATTGAATGGAGCGACTCGCTGAAAGAGATTCAAAAAAACTGGATAGGAAAAAGCGAAGGAGTATTTTTGCAGTTTGCAATATTTGATACTCAGAAAACAGAAAGTGGAAAGCACAATAATAATGCCAATAACCACTTGATACTTGACACTTGTCACCTAACACTTGGTATCTTCACTACCCGCCCCGATACGATTTTCGGTGCTACTTTTATGGTACTGTGTCCGGAACACGAGTTGATTGAAAAAATTACCACTTCCGAACAAAAGAAAGAGATAGAGGAGTATGTGTTTAAAGCTAAAAATCGTACTGAAGTGGAACGTGCCGGCGATGTAAAAAAAGTATCGGGTGTATTTACAGGCGCTTATGCAACTAATCCGTTTACTAATGAGGAGATTCCTGTTTTTGTAGCAGAATATGTATTGGCCGGATACGGAACCGGCGCCATTATGGCAGTTCCCGCCCACGACAGCCGTGACTATGCTTTCGCAAAATTCTTCAATTTGCCTATCAGAGAGGTAATTAGCGGCGGCGATATTTCAGACGAAGCTTACGAAGCCAAGGAGGGAACATGCATAAACTCAGGTATTATTAGCGGAATGAGTGTAATGGAGGGCGCCAAAGCAGTAATTGAGAAAGTTAAAGAGATGGAAATCGGCTATGGAACCATTAATTACCGTTTAAGAGATACTATTTTTAGCCGTCAGCGCTATTGGGGCGAACCGTTTCCTGTCTATTTCAAAAACAATATTCCCTATATGTTGCCGGAAAGTGAGTTGCCGTTATTACTTCCCGAAGTGGATAAATACCTGCCCACCGAAACAGGTGAACCTCCTTTAGCACGTGCCAAATACTGGCAAACCAAAGAGGGCGATAAATTGGAATATAGTACGATGCCCGGCTTTGCCGGCTCAAGCGGCTATTATTTGAGATATATGGATCCCCATAATGACAAAGAATATTTCTCTAAAGAAGCAAATGCTTACTGGCAAAATGTGGATTTGTATGTAGGAGGTTCGGAGCACGCTACGGGACACTTGATTTACGCCCGGTTTTGGAATAAGTTTTTGTTTGACATCGGTTTAGTATGCAAAGAGGAACCATTTCAAAAGTTAATTAATCAGGGAATGATTCAAGGAAGGTCTAATTTTGTGTATCGCATTAAAGGTTCTAATAAGTTTGTATCTTACGGATTAAAAGAGAATTACGAGGTAACGCCTATTCACGTGGACATTAACATAGTGCACAATGACATTTTGGATATTGAAAGTTTTAAACAATGGCAACCTGAGTTCGCCACTGCAGAATTTATTTTGGAAAACAGTAAATATATTTGTGGTTGGGAGGTGGAAAAAATGTCGAAATCGAAATACAATGTTCAAAATCCTGACGATTTAATTGACAAATACGGAGCAGATACGTTGCGAATGTATGAGATGTTTTTGGGACCTATTGAGTTGGCAAAACCCTGGGATACTAACGGTATTGAGGGAGTTTCAAGATTTATTCGCAAATTTTGGAGACTATTTCATGATGCTGAAAACCAATGGAACGTATCCGATGTAGAGCCAACCTTAGCAGAACGCAAAATCTTGCACCGCACAATTCAAAAAATTGAAAACGATAACGAAAGGTTTTCCTTCAATACTGCCGTCAGCGCTTTTATGATTTGTATTAACGAACTCACAGATTTAAAATGTAATAAAAAAAAGATTTTAGAACCTTTAACGGTTTTACTTTCTGCTTATGCACCCCACATTTGCGAAGAGTTGTGGTATCTTTGGGGCAACGAAAACTCGGTGGTTACTGCAAATTATCCTACTTTTAGCCCGGAATATTTAGTGGAAAACTCCTTTTACTATCCTGTTTCTTTCAATGGGAAAACAAGATTCTTTAAAGAATTTCCGCTAGATAAAACCTCAACCGAAATTGAAGCAGAAATTTTACAATTAGAAGAATCTAAGAAATGGATTGAGGATAAAACGGTAAAAAAAGTGATAATTGTGCCGAAAAAAATTATAAATGTAGTGGTGTAATACCGGTACAAAAGAGCAGAATTCTATATTTTTTCAATAATTAGGACTTGGGATTTAATTTTATTACATTGGTTATCAGCAAATAAAATTTTTTACTATTATGTAATGCAAGATATTAATAATTTTTTATTTCTTTGCACCGCAGAATAAAACGAAAAATTTAATACCTAAAAAATAATAATAGTATGAAAAAAGTAACAACAGTAAACATCGGCGGATTCTGTTTCGTCGTGGAAGAAGACGCCTATATTAGATTGGATAATTATTTGAATTCCTTCCGGGCATCAATCTCAAACAAACAAGATATTACAGAAATTATGGAAGATATTGAAGCACGAATCGCCGAAATCTTTCACGAAAACTTGAAAACTAACCAACAAGTGGTAGATATGAAGTTAGTGAACAAGGTAATCTCTCAATTGGGTTACCCCGAAGGAAAATCGTCTTCAGAAGAAACTTACAACTTCCAATCTTCCGAAAAAGCGCTCAAACGACTCTTCCGAGACCTCGATAATTCAATATTCGGCGGCGTTTGTAGTGGTTTGGGCGTATATTTCGATTTGGATGTAATAGCTATTCGTATTCTTTTCCTTGTAGGACTGGCTTTTGGTGGAATCTCTTTTTGGCTATATCTCATTATGTGGATTGTAGTACCCAAAGCTAACACTATTGCCGAAAAACTGCAAATGCGCGGAATGGAAGTTAACGCAGAAAATATTTCCAACTTTTCAAGATACTAATTCTTTAAAATGAAATCCATTATGATCGACGAAACTTTAAATACCGATAATATAAAAGTCCAAATGCGAAAAGGAATTTTAGAATACTGCATCCTGAGTATTCTCTCAAAAAATGATGCTTATGCCACTTCTATCATTAATGAACTGAAAGAGGCGCAAATGATAGTGGTAGAAGGCACTTTGTATCCTCTTCTAACCCGGCAAAAAAACCAGGGACTATTGAAATACAGATGGGAGGAGTCGCCGCAGGGTCCCCCCAGAAAATACTACTCCCTTACCGAAAGGGGAAGGCAACTTTTACTGGAATTGGATGTTGCTTGGAACGATACCGTTAAAACAATTAAACAACTTCGTATAAATCATTAATTTTAAACATAATATTATGAAACTAACAACAAAAATGAGCATCGGTGGCGTGGCATTTCATTTAGAAGAAAATGCGTTTCGCCTGCTTGAAAATTATTTAAACCGTTTACAAAAGCATTACGAAAAGTATGACGGGGGTAAAGAGATTGTGGACGACATTGAACTGCGTATCGCAGAACTTTTTAGAGAGCGTATTACCACTCCCTATCAGGTCATTTCCGAAACCATAGTAAAAGAAGTAATCGCTATTCTTGGTTATCCTGAAGATATTGAATCGGAGGAGAAACAAACCGGTAATAAAAATAAAGAGAAAACCGGGCCCAAAAAACTGTACAGAGATATGAATAATAAAATACTTGGAGGGGTGTGCAGCGGACTTGCCGCTTACTTCAATACAGATGTAGTATTGGTACGTCTTGTATTTGCCGTTTTATTTATCGGTTTTTCAGCTTTACAATGGAGGTTTTTTGGGGTAACCCCGGGAATTATTGCATTGGTTTACGTGTTATTGTGGTTCATAACACCTTCTGCCCAAACGATGCGGCAACGCTACGAGATGCGAGGGGAAAAACCTGACCTGAAAAATATTCAAAAAAAAGTGGAAAAGGAACTGCGCCACGCAGAGCGTTCTATTAGAAAAAATGCGCCCGCTGCCAATGAAGTAGTACAAACTCTGGGTAAAATCTTCGGAATTTTCTTTGGATTTATCGCTGTAATGATTGCAATGGGCGTGCTGATTGCTTTTGTGGTGGCTTTTGTTACCGGTTTTTCCTTTGTGAATATCTTCGGAGTAGAATTGTTTGATTTTGTTAATATTAGTTGGCGTCCTGATTGGTTTTTCGGATTATTAGCCATACTCATCTTCCTTCCCTTCTTTGGACTTCTTTACGGAGGTATTAAATTGATATTTTGTATTAAAACAAAATTGAGAATCGGGCTCATTCTTTTCTTATTCTGGTTTGCAGCTTTGTTAGCTTTTATCGGAATGAGTGTCTATCATTCTACTTCGTTTTTCTACTGGAGAACAGTAAATGATTATGTTGAACTCCCTGCATTTAAAGGAGACACTTTGTATGTGGATATTCCTGAAGACTACTATACCGAAGGTTCTTTCAAATCTCTTACGAACAGGATAGACAACTGGGGCTATTGGCATAAAAGCAATTGTAAAGAGTATAAAAGTTGCAGTAAGAAGAAAACCAAAGGTAAATGTAAAGTCAAGAGTTCTACTATTTCAAACCATAATTGCATCTATTTTTATGGTGAAAATGAAGAAGCCGCTGATGCAATACTTTTATTGCCTATTGTTGAGGGGTGGAAAACTGTTGATGAAAGCAATTTCAGTATTGAGTACCAAAAAGATGCAGCGGGTAGAACTCCGCAAAACGCTTTACGTCACGCCAAACAACTCTCCCTCCACTATACTTTAGCGGATTCTTTACTTACTATTGAACCTCTCGTATTTACGAAAGACAAGAGATGGAATGGCGAGGTTTTACGCATGCTTTTTTATATTCCGGAGGGAAAAACGATTGTTTTTGGAAAGGTCTTTAGAGATTAGAACGGCCTTATTTCTTGGTCATACATCATCATTTTTTTAATAACCAGTATGTTAAAGATAAATTAAATGACACACTTTTTCAATAGTTTTGTACAATTTATTCAAAAAAGTGCAAGAAAAAGTTCAATTTTACGGAATATTGATAAATTTATGGCTCTGCAAAGAGATACGCCATTTGGGATTTAATAAAATATAATCAACAATTTTTGGTAACACTTTTTTCTGATTACTCCACTCGGGTTGAAGAAGTAAGGGACAATCGCTACGCACAAGTTTTGCATTTTCTTCCGCCCAATCGAAATCGGTTTCGTTACAAATAACAACTTTTAATTCTGATGCCTGTTGTAGAACACTCAATTTCGGCGGGTGGTTTTTTTTTGGTGAAACACAAATCCAATCCCATTCTCCTGAAATTGTCTCAGACCCGGAAGTTTCTAAATATAGTTTTATATTATTGTTTTTTAACGTTTTGCATAAAAATTCTAAATTATACAACATCGGCTCTCCGCCGGTTATCACCACAGCCCTAGCAGGATTATTCAAAATTCGTAGCACTATTTCATCCACAGGAGTAAGTTTGTGTCTATTAGCGTCCCACGATTCTTTCACGTCACAGAAATAGCACCCTATTTCACAGCCGCCAATACGCAGAAAGTAGGCGGGTTTTCCGGCTTGAATTCCTTCACCCTGAAGAGAATAAAACTCCTCCATCACCGGTAAGAGATAGGGGGAAAGATTTTTTATTGAGGAGGTTAGCATAAAAACATTCTTATTAATTAAGTCAGCAAAAATAATATATTTGGCTGAATAAATTTACTATTTTTGCGCTTCATAAAAATTCAAAATATGAAAGGTCAATATCTGTATCGTAATGTTAGCAAAGTAACTACACATATATTGCAACGAATGCGCAACGAAGGGGAAAAAATCGCTATGCTTACTGCATACGATTTTTCCACTGCACGTTTGTTGGATGAGGCAAAAATAGATGTGATTTTGGTGGGCGATTCGGCTGCTAATGTTATGGCAGGCTACAAAACAACATTACCCATTACTTTGAACGATATGATATACCACGCTTCTTCTGTGGTGCGCGCTGTGGAACGAGCCCTTGTTGTGGTAGATATGCCATTTGGAACCTATCAGGGAAATTCTATAGAAGCGCTGGCATCAGCCATCAGAATTATGAAAGAATCGGGTGCTGATGCAGTAAAATTAGAGGGAGGGATGGAAGTTTCCGAAAGCATTGACAGAATATTAAGTGCCGGGATCCCTGTAATGGGACATCTTGGATTAACTCCGCAAAGTATCAATAAATTCGGAACATACACAGTAAGAGCAACTACACAAAAAGAGGTGGAGAAACTGTTGGCTGATGCAAAGGTATTGGAAGAAAGAGGTTGTTTTGCGTTGGTGTTGGAAAAAATTCCTGCCACGATAGGAAAACAGGTTACGGAAAGTATCAACATTCCCACTATTGGCATAGGTGCAGGACCCCACACCAATGGACAAGTGCTTGTTTTTCACGATATGATGGGATATTCACAACAGTTTTCCCCGCGATTCCTGCGCCGTTACCATAATTTCTCAGAAGAGATTATTGGTGCAGTTACCCATTATATTAATGATGTGAAACAGAGAGAGTTTCCAAACGAAAAAGAACAGTATTAGAGATTTTTATTCATGGCAGATATTGCAACATATACACTCTTAGATACAGTGAAATTTCCTGAGGATATCAGGAAACTTTCCATTGCGCAATTGCCGCAGTTGAGCAACGAGTTACGCCAATTTATCATCACGCAGTCGGCAAATAATGCCGGACATCTTGGCGCAAGTCTGGGTACTGTTGAAATTACCGTTGCCCTTCACTATGTGTTTGATACACCCAACGATAAACTAGTATGGGATGTGGGGCACCAGGCATACGCACATAAAATTATTACCGGTAGAAAAGAGAATTTTTCCTCCAATAGAAAATACAAAGGTATCAGCGGATTTCCGAAAATGACTGAAAGTGTGTATGATGCATTTGGCACAGGACATGCATCTACTTCCATTTCCGCAGTTTTAGGGATGGCAACCGCTGCACGTTTAGCAGGAAATCAGTCACAACAGCATATTGCAGTAATTGGGGACGGCGCTATGGGTGGTGGTATGGCTTTTGAAGCGATGAACCAGGCGGGAGGAGAACAGGCAAATATGTTAGTGATTCTCAACGATAACCGTATTGCTATTGACGAAAATGTGGGCGCGATGAGCCAATATCTACTCAAAATTACAAGTTCAAAATCTTACAACCGTGTAAAAAAGGGGCTTTGGGAATTTTTTAACTTCAGTAAATTAATTACGCAGGCGTTTAGCAGGATGGGAAATGCCCTAAAAGGACAAATTGTAAGCAAAAGTAATCTTTTTCAACAACTTGGCTTTCGATATTTTGGTCCGGCAGATGGACATAATGTCGTAAAGTTAGTTCGTCTATTATCAAATTTGAAAGAGTTAGAAGGTCCAAAATTGTTGCACATCGTAACTGTGAAAGGGAAAGGATTACAAAAGGCGGAAGAGAATCAGATTGCCTACCATTTCCCTGGCAGCTATGACCCCGAAACTGGTGAAATAATAGTTCCAGATGAACAAAACTCACCCCCAAAATATCAAACTGTATTTGGAGAAACAATTTTAGAGTTAGTACTTCTGAATGAAAAGGTAGTAGGAATTACTCCGGCTATGGCTACCGGTTGTTCTTTAACAATTATGCGTGATAAGTTTCCCAACCGTGTATTTGATGTTGGGATTGCGGAGCAACACGCAGTAACTTTTGCAGCGGGGCTTGCAGCAGAGGGCTACATTCCGTTCTGCAACATCTACTCCTCGTTCTTACAGCGTGGTTACGACCAAATTATTCACGATGTTGCCCTGCAGCAACTTCCTGTAATTTTTTGTATTGACCGAGCGGGATTGGTGGGAGAAGACGGTCCTACCCACCACGGCGCATTCGATTTGGCGTTCTTGAGAACTATTCCCAGTCTTATAATTGCTTCGCCGCGAAATGAATCGGAGTTGCGAAATATGTTGTTTACCGCTTATTCGGAGAGAACAAAACCATTTGCCATAAGATACCCACGCGGAAAAGGGGTTTTAACAAACTGGAAAACACCTATGGAAAAATTGGAAATTGGAAAATCAAAAATACTGAAGAAAGGAAAAGAGATTGCCGTTTTATCTCTTGGACCACTTGGCAACAATGTCTCAACAGCAATTGCCATTCTTAATAAAAAGGGTATTGCCCCCACTCACGTGGATATACGTTTTCTAAAACCGTTGGATAAAGAAATGTTGGATGATATTTCTAAAACTCATCACACAATTGTCACTGTGGAAGATGGAACGGCAGTTGGCGGTTTGTTTTCCGAAGTATCTGAATATATTGCAGAAAATAAATTGTCTATTAAAATTGTCCATGTTGCTTTACCTGATTCATTTATTGAGCACGGAGATGTAGCAAGTTTGTATAAATCAGTAGGATTTGATGTGGAAGGTTTAATAAAAATAATATCATCACAATATTAATTCCACGTTTTTTTCATAATATTGTAAATCAACAATTTACTTAACTATTAATCATTAAAACGTAAAATAAAATGTCAAGAAAAGAGATTATCAAAAACTTAAAGAATGCCCATAAATTGTCTTACCCAATTCGTCTCGAAACAGGAATAAACTGGTTGCATTTCGATGTTTATAATGATTTGACGAGTAGAAAAATTGTTGAATTTAAGGTGTAAATATATCATACTGTTTTGTTGCACATTTTTTTCGGTTAAAAATTAGTTTGAGGCGTTATTTTTTATTTTGGTGTTTTACAAAAATGTTTATTTGTCGCAAAATTAATTGAAGATGACTAAAGGAGGTTATGTTTACATTCTCACA
>JAIRVY010000113.1 GCA_031253655.1 Bacteroidales bacterium | reverse complement strand
TTGTTTGTGAGAATGTAAACATAACCTCCTTTAGTCATCTTCAATTAATTTTGCGACAAATAAACATTTTTGTAAAACACCAAAATAAAAAATAACGCCTCAAACTAATTTTTAACCCTTAAATTCATGAAGTTTGTGGACAATAGAAAAAAAATATATTTTCGCTGCCTCATTCGGGGTGTGGCGCAGTTGGCTAGCGTACTTGCATGGGGTGCAAGTGGTCGGAAGTTCGAGTCTTCTCACCCCGACTTTTTTAAAACCCTATTAACATAATTATTTATGAGAGTAAAATATACAAAAGACCACGAGTGGGTTAAATTGGAAGGGAATAATGCCCTTGTTGGAATCACCGCTTTTGCCGCCGAGCAGTTAGGCGACATCGTTTTCTTGGATGTAAACACAGTTGGTGAAATATTAGAAAAAGATGATGTTTTCGGAACCATTGAAGCTGTAAAAACCGTTTCCGATATGCTCTTGCCTCTGAGCGGGGAAATCATCGAATTTAACGAAGCCCTGGAAGCAAATCCCGAATTAATTAACTCCGACCCGATGGGCGAAGGATGGATTATTAAAATTAATGTATCCGAACCTGCTGAATTTGAAACACTTTTGACAGAAGAGCAATATAAAGAGATAATCGGATAAAAAAATCACTTACCTCTTGACAAATCGTTTTTTCGGTTGTATATTTGCTGCGTAAATATGCTACCGATTTTTGTGTATTAACGTAATGTATAACAGTAAAATAGTATTATGGAAAAAGAAAAAATGAACCTCGAAAAACTCAAAGTACTCAACGCAACGTTGGAAAAATTGGAAAAAACCTTCGGAAAAGGCGCCATTATGAAATTGGGCGAAAAACCAGCCGACAATATCGAAGTGATTTCTACCGGCTCTATCGGACTGGATACAGCCCTTGGCGTAGGCGGATTCCCGAAAGGAAGGGTTATTGAGATCTATGGACCGGAATCTTCAGGAAAAACCACATTAGCCATTCATGCCATTGCCGAAGCGCAAAAAGCTGGAGGAATAGCCGCATTTATCGATGCAGAGCACGCCTTCGACCGCTTTTACGCCGAAAAGTTGGGCGTGAATATCGCCGAACTCTTAGTGTCTCAACCCGATAATGGTGAACAGGCTTTGGAAATTGCCGACAACCTGATTCGTTCCGGAGCAATCGATATTATTGTCATAGACTCTGTGGCTGCCCTAACCCCAAAAAGCGAAATTGACGGCGAAATGGGTGACTCTAAAATGGGTCTCCAAGCCCGATTGATGTCGCAAGCCCTCAGAAAATTAACTGCAACAATCAGTAAAACGGGATGTTGCTGCATTTTTATCAACCAATTACGTGAAAAAATCGGAGTAATGTTCGGCAATCCGGAAACCACTACCGGTGGTAATGCCCTCAAATTCTATGCCTCCGTGCGAATTGATATCCGCCGCTCTTCACAGATTAAAGATGGCGATGTGGCTTCTGGAAATCGTGTGAAAGTGAAAGTAGTGAAAAATAAAGTGGCACCCCCGTTCCGCTCCGCTGAATTTGACATCCTCTTTGGCGAAGGAATCTCTAAAGCAGGCGAAATTATTGATATCGGCGTGGATAAAGGAATCATCAAAAAAGCCGGCTCATGGTTCTCTTATGAAGATACAAAGTTAGGGCAGGGTCGCGATGCCGTAAAACAAACTCTTGCCGATAATCCCGAACTTGCAGCAGAGTTGGAAAATAAAATAAAAGGAGTTCTATAACTAAAAAAATGCGTTTTTTTGTACAATATTTAACGAAGAAACCCGTTTTCTTGTCGCATTTTTAATAATTTAATTTGTATGAACACTCAAATTGATATTCGAGAATTAAATGAACGCATTCAGCGTGAAAGCTCTTTTGTGGATCTCATTACTTTAGAGATGAATAAGGTAATTGTAGGACAAAAACACATGATAGAAAGGCTGCTCATCGGCTTGTTGGCAAACGGGCATATCTTATTGGAAGGTGTTCCCGGTTTGGCTAAAACCCTCGCCATCAAGTCACTTGCAAATACCATTGATGCCAAATTCAACCGTATTCAGTTCACACCAGACCTGCTCCCTGCCGACTTGCTGGGAACAATGATTTACAGCCAGAAAAAAGAGGAGTTTATCGTAAAAAAAGGTCCTCTTTTTGCTAACTTCATCTTGGCAGATGAGATTAACCGTGCCCCTGCTAAAGTGCAAAGCGCGCTATTGGAAGCCATGCAGGAACGGCAGGTTACCATCGGCGAACAAACTTACAAATTAGACGAACCATTCTTGGTAATGGCAACACAAAACCCTATTGAACAGGAAGGTACCTATCCACTTCCCGAAGCACAAGTGGACAGATTTTTGATGAAAATAGTGATACAATATCCCAATAAAGAGGAAGAAAAATTGATTCTTCGACAACAGATAGATGAGAATATTCCGACTACGAATACGGTGTTGAAACCCCAGGATATTATTAATGCCAGAAAAGTAGTGAAGGAGGTGTATATAGATGAAAAGATTGAAAACTATATCACCGACTTTGTGTTTGCCACACGTTATCCGGGTGAATATAAATTAGAAAAATTCAAAACGATGATAAACTATGGTGCATCACCACGTGCCACTATCAATTTGGCATTGACCGCACAAGCGTTTGCTTTCATCAAAAGGCGCGGCTATGTTATTCCGGAGGATATCAGAGCCGTTGCCCACGATGTATTGCGCCATCGTATTGGACTTACCTACGAAGCAGAAGCTGAAAATATCACATCAACCGATATTATTAATGAAATACTGAATACGATTGAAGTACCGTAATGGATTCAGCAGAACTGTTAAAGAAAGTTAGAAAAATTGAAATTCGCACGAAGGCATTGTCGCAGCAGGTGTTTTCGGGGCAGTATCATAGCGCTTTTAAAGGTCGTGGGATGGCATTTAGCGAAGTGCGTGAATATCAATATGGAGACGATATCAGAAATATTGACTGGAATGTTACCGCCCGCTTCAACCACCCTTACATTAAGATTTATGAAGAGGAACGCGAGCTTACCGTAATGCTGCTCATAGATGTGAGCGGTTCTACCCAATTTGGTACAAAACAACAATTCAAATCGGATTTAATCACTGAAATTTCAGCGGTGTTGTCGTTTTCTGCCATTAACAATAACGATAAAGTAGGGGTGATTTTCTTTAGCAATCAAGTAGAAAAATTTATCCCGCCCAAAAAAGGTCGTTCCCATATCTTGAGAATTATCAGAGAATTAGTGAATTACAAACCGCAACAGGTAAAAACTAACCTATCGGAGGCGTTGCGATACCTTACTAACGCTATAAAAAAGAAGTGCACGGCATTTGTTCTTTCCGATTTTGTGAACTGCGATTTCGACCAGGCATTGAGAATTGCTGCTAACAAGCACGATATTGTGGCATTGCAAATTTCCGACAAAGGAGATTCTTTGCTACCCAATTTGGGGCTGGTGCAAATTTATGACCCTGAGACAGGCAATAAAATAGTAGCAGACAGTTCAAACATCAGAGTTCAAAAAGAATATGCCCAATGGTGGCACAATCAACAGAAACGAAATTTAGAAACTTTCAAGAAATCGGGGGTTGATATGGCACATTTATTTACCGACAAAGACTATGTGAAAGCGCTTTCCGAACTCTTTCACCGAAGAGGGGCGTAAAAAAAAACATAAGCCCATAAGCCCGCAAATCTATAAGATTATTTTCTAATCACTAATCCATTAGTGCGTTAGCTTATACACCAGCTCCTTCAACAGTTCCTCGTCCGGCAAATTGCTATCTACTCCTTTTATCTTGACATCGTACTCACGAAGGATACTGATGATTTTTTTTAACTCTAATACAGAGTGGTTTTGGGCATAACCGGTGTTAATTTTCTGAACATAAATATTGCTTCCAAAAACCTTTGCTTTTGCCTCCGCAGATTTGTCAGACAAATTATATGCCAATAATTTAAAATAGAATGATGCCAAACTATTTATTGTTACAACATTTGGGGTTTGTTTTATGTTTTGACAGAAATAATGCACTATTGTATAAGCTTTGTCAATTTTTCGCTCAGCGAGAGCATTTTGCAATTCAAAAACATTATATTCTTTGCTTATTCCAATATGTTTTTCAATAATTCCGGCTGTGATTTCACTGTTTTGCGGAAGAAAAATAGTAAGTTTTTTAAATTCATTGTCAATACGAGACAAATCACCACCGATATTTTCTGCCAACAAATTAGCCACCAGCGGCTCCATATTAAACTGGTATTTTGCGGCATGTTTTTGAATCCAATCCGGCAGTTTATAGTCTTTCATTTTTTCGGAGAGAAAAACAACTCCGTTTTTCTCCACCGATTTCACTTGGGCTGCTTTTAGCGTAGCATATTTGTAACATACAACCAAGATAGCAGTTTGGGAGGGAGATTCTGCGTATTTAACTAACCGCTCAATATTTTTCAACTCTTTTGCTTCTTTCACTATAATCACACGTTTTGCGGTACCGAATGGATACTGTTTTACTAATGCCACAATCTCGTCCACATCTGTCTCTTTACCATAAAGAAGCATTTGGTTGAAATCGCGATGTTCCTCCTCCATCGCATTTTCTTCAATATAATTTGAAATTTCGTCAATATAAAAGGGTTCATCGCCCATTAAGAAATAGATAGGGGCAAACTGCTTTTTTTGAAGGTGTGTCAAAAGTTGGTCGTAGGTCATATTTTGTGTAGCAATTTTATCACTTTCGCGGCAAAAGTAAATTTTTTTGTCGAAAAAAAATATCTTTGCAATCTCATTTACCAAACGTATATGAAAATTATTGACCTTAAATTGTTAACGCTCTTCATTATCCTTTCTCCTTCTCTCCTTTTCTCCCAAATCAATCCCAACGGCTACAACACCTTCTACTATCCGAATAGAGTAATATCGAGTGAGGGTACATTGGAAAACGGAAAACCGGACGGCTATTGGAAGTCGTATTATGAAAATGGAACTCTCGCTTCTGAAGGAAATAGAAAGAATTTCTTGTTAGACAGTGTTTGGGTTTTTTATTCAAAAACCAGTGAAAAAAGTTTAGAAATTACATATTTAGAGGGTAAAAAACATGGGCTGAGAAAGCAATTTTTTGAAGATGAAACAGTTGTGGAAGAATGGAAACAAGACACTCTTGTAAATGCCATTAATACGTTTTATAAAACCGGTGAATTGAAACGATTAACTCCGGTTGAAAACGGAAAACCACACGGTTTGGAGAAAGAATTTAACAAAGAGGGGTTGGTAATCGTGGTTTCAAAATATTATGCAGGTATTTTGGGAAAACGAGAGTTTATTAACCGAATAGATAAGTTAGGATTAAGACAGGGTAGCTGGAAATATTTTTGGGATAGCGGAAGTATGAAAGAAGAGGGTTCTTTCCAAAATGATAAAAAACAGGGGTTCTTTAAATATTATGATGAAAACGGAAATTTTAAGTATGTTGTGAAATATGATAATGATAATTTAGTAGTTGATGCACCCGAAACACGCCAAATAGATGTAAAAACCGTGTATCATCCAAATGGAAGACCGGCCATTACAGCCACCTACTACAAAGGAGTGCCCGATGGAGTTCGCCGTGAATTTAATGAAGAAGGAAAAGTGATTAAAGGATGTGTTTTTTCAAAAGGCATTGTAAAATATGAAGGGATAACCGATGAAGATGGTAAACGGCAGGGATTGTGGAAAGAATTTTACTCTACCGGAGAGCTAAAGTCGGAAGGCTATTACATTGATTCAAAACAGGATGGCGTTTGGAAATTCTATTTCGAAGACCAAAAAATTGAGGTGGAAGGAAAGTATAGTAATGGGAAAAAAGAGGGAAGGTGGCACTGGTATTATGCAAACGGTACTATTCTTCAAGAAGAAAATTGGCTTGAAGGTAAATTAGACGGAGAATTTATTGAATATAACGAAACCGGAGAGATAACGGTAAAAGGAGAATATGTAGAAGGTACTGAAGAGGGGACATGGTTCTATATTCAAGGAAATGCTATTGAAAGAGGTACTTTTTATGACGGTATGCGCACAGAATTATGGACGATTAAGTGGCTTGAAGATGGTAAAGCGATTTCAGAAATTGAGTTCGACCAAAATTTATATCACGGAAAATATACCTTGTATCACGGTACCGGAAAAATAAGAGAAACAGGAAAATACTCCGGAGGTGAACGCGTTGGAATTTGGCACCTTTACGACGAGGAAGGCGACCTAATTCTTACCACTGTTTATGAGGAAGGAAGAGAAGTGCAATGGAATGAGTATAGAATTAAAGATTAATGGTTAATATTTAATTTTTTATGTGGAAAATTGTATTGTTGTTAAGTTTGTGGATTGTTTTTAGTGGGATTGCATTTTTTGCACAAAATCCGGTAAAATACTCCTCTGCTTTTTTTGGTCCCCATTCATTACCCGTTCCAGAAGTTACAAATGGAATGATCCCGGAATTCACAACATTAGGGTTTTCAACCGATTATTCTTTCGGATTTGGAGACCAAACAGTGGGATTGCGATTTGATGTCGAAATTCCGCTTCTTCCTAAATATATTTCTCTTAATACCTGGATGGTTTTCTACGAAAAATACTGGCTAACACCGGAAATTTGTGAAATCAGAGATATTGACCCGCCGGTATCAATGGGTACAGCTACAGGTGATTTGTATGTTCAAACCCGTTTATCTATTTTAAGTGAAACCCGGAAATGCCCTCAAATTGTGATAGATATAACTTTGAAAACAGCATCAGGAAAATTCAAAAACAAACGATTTCACGACACACCCGCCTATTATTTCAACGCTTCCATCTCAAAATCTGTTCCGGTAAATACAAAGTTTTTAAAGGATATAAGATTCGTTTTAAATGGAGGTTTTTTATGCTGGGAAACTACAAACAGCACTCAAAATGATGCGCCAATGTATGGCTTTAATTTCTTTCTTTCTAACTCCTTCTTAAGTTTTGAAAACCAAATTGGTGGCTATTGGGGTTGGATGAACAACGGCGACCATCCTCTCGTGTACAGCACAAAACTAACTTACACTCACCGTTTTTTCAGTCTGTTCTTTCTATACCGGTATGGAATTATGGATTTCCCATATCATCAAATACAGAGTGGAATTTGTGCCCCTGTTCCTCAATTAACACCCAAATATCAAATTCATAAAAAACAATAAATATTATTTTGTTTGGTGCCTTTTCACCAACTCAATCCCTGCGTGGTAAGGAGAAACTTTTCCTGCTCTAATTTGAGGAAGTAATTTGTTTATTTTGGTTTCATTCTTTTTATTTGAATAAAAACTCTCCTTCAATAAATCATTTATCCAATCGTAAAAAGTTTTTATTGATTGTTCGGCTCTATGTTTATTAAAAAAGCCGTTTTCTTTTGTTTGTTTTTCAAATTCTGAAATGATATTCCAGATATTTTCAACACTATCTTTCAAAAAAACAGAGCAAGTATCAACAGGTACATCCCAGTTGTTTTCATTTTTCGGAAATAGTTGTAGGGCAGATTTATAGAGGGCTTTGGCTGCAGTGGCTCTGGCAATGTTGTCCCCATCTGCTTTTGTAATTATCAGGGCATCTGCCATTTCCATAATTCCACGTTTTATTCCTTGTAATTCATCACCTGCACCGGAGAGCATTAATAAAAGAAAGAAATCCACCATAGATTTTACTACTGTTTCCGATTGTCCAACCCCTACCGTTTCAATGATAATTACATCAAAGCCAGCAGCTTCACAAAGAATAATGGTTTCTTGGGTTTTGCGTGCTACTCCGCCCAATGTAAGTCCGGAAGGAGATGGGCGAATAAACGCATTGGAATCAACGGCCAGTTCTTCCATACGTGTTTTGTCTCCCAAAATACTGCCCTTTGAGCGTTCGCTGCTCGGATCTACTGCCAATACTGCCAATTTCTTTCCAATAGAAGTCAAATATTTACCAAATGCCTCAATAAAAGTACTTTTTCCTGCGCCTGGAACTCCTGTAATTCCTAACCTGATAGAGTTGCCGGAATTAAGCATGCATTTCTCAATAATCTGATTAGCAATAACAATATCTTTCGATGCTTTACTCTCAATTAGTGTAATAGCTTGACTTAAAACTACTCTGTTTCCGGCAAGGATTTCTGCAACATACTCATCAGTAGATAATCTTTTCTTTCTTCTCACCTTTAGATAGGGAGAAACCGGCTCGGGCTGCGGAATTCCTTGTTGGACTACTATCATGATTATGCATCTAAAATTTCATATTTGGAGTTCATGCTAACGTATTCGGGGATAATTTTCTTCATTAATTTCACAATTTCAATAGGCTCTTCGTTTTTTATAGTAATTAGTTTTGTGATATCTTTCACAACCTCATTATACTCATATTTTCGCACATCGGCAATCATTATTTTCTTGTGCGGAGTTGGTTTTGTATTTTCTGCATTAGCCAGCAGTTCTTCATACAGTTTTTCGCCCGGACGTAATCCTGTAAATTGAATGGAGATGTCTTTTCCTAAGGTTAATCCCGTAAGCCTAATCATTTTTACTGCCAAATCGTAAATTTTTACCGATTCACCCATATCAAAGATGAAAATTTCTCCCCCTTCTCCCATTGCGCCCGCAGTTATCACTAATTGACACGCTTCGTGAATAGTCATAAAATATCTGGTAACATCGGGATGGGTTATGGTTATGGGTCCTCTGTTTTCAATCTGTTCTTTAAAAATTGGAATAACAGAACCGTTTGAACCTAAGACATTTCCAAATCTTGTAGTTACAAATTTTGTATTATTTTGATGAAAATTTAGTGCATGCACATAAATTTCTGCTATTCGTTTGGAAGCCCCCATAATGCCGGTAGGATTTACTGCCTTATCCGTAGATATCATCACAAATTTTTTTATTTTGTGTTTCACTGCCAAATCTGCCAAAATTACGGTTCCCTCCACATTATTTTTTATAGCTGCACGTACATTTTCCTCCATTAGTTGCACGTGCTTGTAGGCAGCCGCGTGGTAAACAACATCGGGTTTATAAAGAATCATTAATGCAGCCGTTTTCTCCTTGTCTGTAATGTCAACCAAGTGAATTTCAATATTATTAAATGATTTCGATTTACAAATTTCTTGTTGTAAAAAGAAGAGTGGAGTTTCTGCGTTATCAATCAGGATTAACTTTTTGAAATTGAATTTCAACAGTTGTCTCACAATTTCGCCACCAATAGTGCCTGCTGCGCCGGTTATCAATATCGTTTTTCCAATAATATCTCTATTAACCAAAGATTTGTTAATATCAATAACATCACGTTCTAAAAGGTCTTCAATTTTAATTTTTTTGATTTGTTTAAAACTTAATTCGCCGTTTATCCAATTAGTTACAGGAGGCACAACCAATACTTTTACATTGTGTTTCAAAGCAATTTCTGTAATTTGGTTTTTTTTATACGGCGGAAGATTTTGAATGGAAATGATAAGAAAAGACACATCACTTTCCTCCAAAAAATCATCCAATTGAGAGGCTGCACGTACCGGTAAATTCTCCAACTGCAATCCCTGTTTTTTGGCATCATCATCAAAAAAAGCGAGCACGTTATATTTACTGTCCACATCTCTATCCAATACTCTTTTCGTGGTAATGCCACTCGCACCGGCGCCAATAATTACAATATTTCTCTTCAATTTTCTGGGATTCATTTTTTCTAAAAAATAGGTTTTAAAAGCAAACCGATATATTACCATTAATGAAACCGTAATAAAAAACTCCATTCCAATAATCGAGATGGGGATTAAACGCTTCTCGTTGAAATTAAATGCCCAGAACAAATAACTTAATAGAAACAGAGTTACAGTACCACAAAAAGTAGATAAAACTATTCTTAAAATATCTTTTGAATTTGTGTAACGGACAACGATTTTATGTATTCTAAACAGAAGAAAAAAAATGACTCTTACTAATAAGACTGCTATGGGTATGATGGGAGAGAAAAGGAAAGACAGGTGTGTAATTCCGGAAAAAGTATCTCTGAAAAAAACGGCTAACATTGTGGAAAAGAATACTATTCCCAAATCTAATCCCAAAATAACAATACTTGGGACGAAGCGCATTTTTCGGATATAGGCGTTTATCATTGTTAACTATCCTTTGTAAAACGGCATTTTCACTACTAAGGCTTTCAACAGTTTTTCTCGCACTTTAATATAGATTTCCGTACCCAACTTGCTAAATTCTGTCATTATCCACGCTGTACCGATCGCTTTATTGATTGAAGGTCCTTGCGTTCCGGAACGAACCAATCCAATTACAGTGCCTTCCACATCACACACTTCATAATCTTGTCGCGGAATACCGCGGTCAATCATTTCAAATCCAATTAGCTTACGTATCAATCCCCCTTCTTTCATTTTTAACATTCGTTCTTTATCAATAAAATCCTTATGGTCAACAAATTTAGTAATCCAGCTTAATCCGGCTTCGATGGGGGTAATGGTATCGTCGATTTCGTGTCCGTAGAGGCAAAAACCCATTTCTAAACGGAGGGTATCGCGGGCAGCAAGTCCAATAGGTTTAATACCGAACTCGGCGCCGACTTCAAAAACGGCTTTCCAAATATGTTCGGCATCTTTGTTTTTCATATAAATTTCGCATCCTCCGGCGCCGGTGTAGCCAGTGGTAGAGAAGATAACTCCGGGTATTCCGGCAAAGGTCAGTTCCTTAACTGTGTAATACTCCATGTCTTCCACAGGGGTTGCAGTAAGTTTTTGCATTGCTTTCAAAGCCAGCGGTCCCTGCACTGCCAACTGCGAAATTTCATCGGAAATATTTTCTATTTCTGCACCAAACCCTTTGTTTAGTTCTGTTATCCAAGCCCAATCTTTATCTATGTTAGCCGCGTTAACTACCAGCAGATAGTTGTTTTCGGCCATACAATATACAAGGAAATCGTCAACAATTCCACCATTTCCATTTGGAAAACAGGAATATTGAACTTTTCCGGGTGTTAATACAGATACATCGTTAGAAGTAATATATTGCAACAAAGTCAATGCCTGCCCTCCTTTTACGGTAAATTCTCCCATATGAGACACGTCAAAAACACCTATTTTGCTCCTTACGTGCAAATGTTCAGCAACTAATCCTTCAAATTGAACAGGAAGGCAAAAACCGGCAAATTCAACCATTTTTCCACCTTTTTCTTCGTGAAATTTCTTAAATTGAGTTTCTTTCATAAAAATATTTTAACATTAATTGGTTCAAAACAAAGCGCAAAATTAGCATAATTTCATTTCATTTTTGTTATTTAGAAAAAACTTATTATTTTGCACTCCGAAAAAATTATATGAATGAATAAAAATTTACTCCTACTTTTATTTCTGGCACTGTTTTGTTTTAGTTGTAAGAACAACAAAAGAACCTCTGATGCTTTTGGGGTATTTCAGGCAACAGAAATCATTGTTTCCTCTGAAAGTAATGGAAAAATGCTAACATTTATTGCGGAAGAAGGAAAGACTTATAACGAAGGCGAAGTGGTAGGCTGTATTGATACTGTTCCTATCTATCTTAGAATTAAACAATTGGAGGCATCTATAGCCGCTGCTATGGCAAAACGACCCGATATATCCTCGCAAGTTAGGGTACTTTATAGTAAATTAGAAACCTTAAACAAAGAGAAGGAAAGGATGGCGATTTTGGTGGCAGCTAATGCCGGCACAAGCAAAAATCTGGATGATATTAACGCTGAAATAGCCGTAACAAACAGTCAAATAGCCGCTACTGAATCAGACCTTACCAATGTCAACAAATCTATTATGGAAGAGATAGAAGCGATGCGGTTTGAAAAAATGCAGTTACAAATAGCACTCACAAAATGTTATATAAAATCTCCCATTACCGGTACTGTGCTGAAAAAATATATTGAGCCTAACGAGTTGGCTTTTCAAGGAAAGCCGTTGTTCAAAATTGCTGACTATACCAATATGTTTATTAGAGTTTATATAACTGAAGATATGTTATCCACGGTTTCTTTAGGTCAAATGGTTGATATACACATTGATATGCCTAACGATCTGGAGAAAGTGATGGAAGGAATGGTTTCGTGGATTTCCGACAAAGCAGAATTTACTCCGAAATTTATTCAAACTAAAAACGAACGTGTAAATTTGGTGTATGCAGTAAAAGTAGCCTTTCAAAACGATGGCTCTGCTAAAATAGGGATGCCCGGAGATGTAAAGTTTAAATAGCCGGAAATGACCGTCATTCACATAGAAGATATTTCAAAAAATTATGGTAAAGTTGAAGCTTTATCGGAAATAAGTTTTGAAGTGAATGAAGGGGAGGTTTTTGGACTAATTGGGCCAGATGGCGCAGGAAAAACGACACTTTTCAATATCCTCTCCACTCTTCAACTACCTACTTTGGGAAAAGCAAAATTGTTGAACTATGAAGTGATTGCCGACTATAAAAAAATTAGAAAAGAGATTGGCTATTTACCGGGCGTTTTTTCACTATACCCCGATTTGTCGGTATATGAAAACTTGCGCTTCTTTGCTACAATGTACGGAAGCACTATCAAGGAAAATCTCCACTTGGTTGCTCCTATTTGGAAGCAACTTTCACCCTTCAAAGATAGATTAGCCGGACGACTTTCGGGGGGAATGAAACAGAAATTGGCGCTCTGCTGTGCGCTGATTCACAAACCCAAAATTCTGTTTTTGGATGAACCCACCACCGGCGTTGACCCCGTGTCGAGAAAAGAATTTTGGAATCTGTTGAACAATATTAAAAAACAGAGAATTGCAGTATTGGTTTCTACACCTTATATGGACGAAGCCACCCGCTGCGACAGGATTGCCTTAATGAAAGAGGGAAAGATAATTACCATTAATACTCCGGAAAATATTATTAAGAATTATAAAGGAAAACTCTATTCTTTAAAAACTCCTGATATTTTCAATCTGTTAGATTGTATGAAAGTGTGTCCGATGAATTGTAATTATTACCCTTACGGTGAATTTATGCACATTTCTATTTACAATGAGCAATTTAATATTGAGCAATTTACTTGTTTTTTGGATGCGAATTATCAACAGTTTTCCGACTTGAAGCAAATACAGCCCACCATAGAAGATTGTTTTATAGAAATGGTAGTTTGATGTAATAATACCATTTCCTGTTGTTTGAGACTGGTCTATTCTGAAAGTACCAGTACCCGATAATTCTACTGATTTTCCGTTAGTTCTTACTATTTAGTCGCTCCTTAAAAAAGATATAAACATTTGATTGTTAGTAAAATAATGTGTAAAAAGTGTTGTTTTTCTCGCCATTTTTTGTATCTTTGTGGTCTAAAAAGTGGCAAATTATATTAGGAAAATTACAAAATAAAGAACAATTTGAGTTTTTTCGGTTAAAAATTAGTTTGAGGCGTTATTTTTTATTTTGGTGTTTTACAAAAATGTTTATTTGTCGCAAAATTAATTGAAGATGACTAAAGGAGGTTATGTTTACATTCTCACA
>JAIRVY010000030.1 GCA_031253655.1 Bacteroidales bacterium | reverse complement strand
TTGATTGCGTTTTCTATTCGTGTAATCGTTTCATCAACTCCGATGAAGTCAATAATTTCAAACAAATTAGGTCCTTTTGAATCGCCGACTAAAGCAAGCCGCAGGCAGTTCATGAGTTGCCCCATATTGAGTTGGGTTTCTTGAATATAAGAGACAACATTATCGTGGGCTACTATTTTATCGAAAGGAGAAACAGCAGAAATTATTTCAACGATTTGCCTCAAATGTATATGGGTATTTTCTTTCCAGCGTTTTTTTACTACCTCGGTGTTGTAGCAGTTCGGGGCTTGAAAAAGAAAAGATGCCTGATCCCAAAAGTCTAAAGTTAAATAAATCCGTTCTTTTACCAGAGCTACTGCTATTTCTATCTTCTCAATATTTATTAGAATATTTTTTTCAATCAATTGTATTTCAAATATTTCAGCTAATTCTCGATTCGATTTTTGTTGGATATAATGATGATTGAACCACTTCGCTTTATCGAGGTCGAATTTTGCGCCCGATTTGCTTACTTTACCTAATGAAAAACCGGCAATAAGTTGTTCTATATTCATTATTTCTGTTTCTGTTCCGGGATTCCAGCCTAGCAGTGCTAAGAAGTTATTCACAGCTTCCGGCAAATATCCGCCTTCGCGATATCCCGACGATATTTCTCCTGTATTTGTATCTTTCCACTGCAGAGGAAATACAGGAAAACCGAGCCGGTCGCCATCCCGTTTACTGAGTTTTCCGTTTCCATCGGGTTTAAGAAGCAGGGGTAAATGTGCAAATTGCGGAGCATTCCATCCAAAAGCCCTATAAAGCATCACGTGCAGGGGTGCGGAGGGTAACCATTCCTCCCCACGAATCACGTGGGTAATCTCCATCAAGTGGTCGTCCACCACATTGGCTAAATGATAGGTAGGAAATCCATCTGATTTAAAAAGTATTTTATCATCTAATAGTTGCGAATTAATCTTCACTTCCCCACGAATGAGGTCTTGGATTAGAATTTCTGTATTCTCCGGATATTTAAAGCGCACTACGTAGTTTCCCAGCAATTTTTCTTCGGTTAGTTCCTTTGACAATGTGAGTGAGTTACACATTGTTTTCCGTGTATTCACATCATATTGAAATGTTTTCCTTTCAATTTCTGCCTCTTTGCGTCTCCCTTCCAACTCTTCAGGTCTGTCGAAAGCGTAGTAAGCCCAGCCTCTTTCAATAAGTTCATCGACATATTGATTATAAATATACATTCTTTCCGATTGCTTGTAGGGGGCATAATTTCCACCGGCATGTACTCCTTCATCAAAAGTAATATTTAACCATCTAAATGCTTCCACAATATACTCTTCTGCACCGGGCACAAACCGGGTTTGGTCGGTATCTTCGATACGGAGAATTAGCTTTCCGCCATTTTGTTTGGCGAATAAATAATTGTATAAGCAAGTACGAACCCCGCCAATGTGTAGCGGACCAGTTGGGCTAGGGGCAAATCTGACACGCACCATAAAATAAAATTAAGGTTTATACTCTGTCCAGGGTCGGAATCCTAAATTTCTGGTTTTGTGGCCAAAGCAAAGTGTATCTTGGGAAGCTTCTGATGTTGAAAACACTCTTGGAGTTAATCTTGTTCTGGATGCGAAAACTCCAAAAGCAAGTCCATCTGTGGATGTCAAGTTAGTGTATAGTTTATTGATTTGAATAAAAGTTGAAGTAGGCTTGTTCGATAGTAAGTATTTTACTAAAGTATCATTTGCAGCCCAGCCTTCAACTTCAATACAAGCTCCATTTGTACCGGGTGAGCCAATATAGCGTGTTACACTCGGGTCTACTTTTAGTTTTCCTGCAATATCATCATAGAATGAAGGCGAAAACCTTTTAATTGGTTCTTGTGCAGAAGATAATGTTATTTCTTCTCCAATAGCAGGAGAAATATTACGAGTTATTTTTCCTATTTTCACAACTTCGTTAGTACTTTTTGAGACTTCAAAATAAATAAAATTGATACTAAAGAAGTAGTGCTTTCCATTTTTTGCTTGCGAATAAGTAATACCTGCAGTTTCTTTCAACATATCAAAATAGAAAATATTCATTGTAGTTTCAAATTCTCCAACTAATTCTGTTTTTCCTTCTGTAATATTGCCGGTTTTTTTGTTTTTAATTTGAATTTTATAAACCATTTCTTTGTCAAGTTTTTCTGTTGTAAAGTAAATGATTCTCTCTTTATCATAATAAAAGAGTCCGGAATCTCTAGAGAAATTGTGCGTAATTGCAAATTCTATTGGGAGGCGGGAAGTTCTTGCAGTATCTTTATATTCTAATAAAAAAACCTCAATATCATCATAATAATAGATACTGTCCGGGTTCTGCGCATCTAAAAAAACTGCCCCGGGTTTATTGGATTGAAAACCTCTATAAATTTTCACAAAATTAGTATCCGATTGTTGATTTAGCATTCCATACACTACAGTAACATCTTTGTAAGGTGCAAGTAACGGAACGTCCGGCGTGCACGCTGTAAATAGATATGCAAAGCAGCCACACAGAAATAAATAATTGATTTTCATATAATTATGTTGATTTATTTAATAGAACTATTCACTAAATTCTTAACTGTTAATTCTAAATTGATTCTACCATCTCATAGCATTCGGATCCCGTATCCACTGAGGACCAATCCTATTTCCATCCCAATCGTAATTCTCATTTTCAGTATATTTCTCATTAAACGAATAGATAATTCTAAAAGTTAAGGTATTATGAAAAGGCTTGCGAATTCTGAACTCATGTTCATCTTTTGGATTTATAGAATAAAAAAACTGCCTTGCAATACCAAACGGGACTAAAGAATACTGGAACCGAAAATTTGCTTTTAATCCTTTGTAGATAGGAATTTTCACATCAGCAACAATGCTCCAGTCATTCTTAAAATATCTTCCTGAGTTAATGGTTGTATTCAATCTTCTCGCACCTCTAATACTCGAAGCGGTGTCTAATGTAAATCTTCGAAAATCGTGTTCATATTCTGTAATATACACCAAGCGAGACCATGCAAAGCCTAAACCAATTCCAAACTTTGAACGCGGGTCTTCAAAATGCACCAATAAAGGAATTTCAAGATAGTCGGTTCTCAGTCTATAGAAGTACTTCATATTTTCTTCAGGATAGTATGGGTCAATTAGGGCAGTATCTCCGAGGGCAATTCTAACTCCGGTTGGAGCAGGATATTTTTTCTGCCCCCCTTTTTGTGCATACAAAAGTTCCATAGTTATTGAAAAACGCTGCTTATTATCCAACATCAATTTTATATATGGGCCGCCGTTGAAGCCCACTTTGGAGTATGTTTCAAAAACTTCGTCACCATCTACCATTGAAAAGTTCATTCCGACTGCTATTCCGCCGATAAAGCGTTGGGCAGAGGCTGGGGTAGAAACCAGAAAGCAGAAGAGGAGAAAGAAGAAAAGAGAATGGAGAAAGGAAACTTTATAATTTGAAAACATAATCATTTTTTATGGTATTACTACCGGAAAAATGTGGTTAAACTCCATTCTGTAGGGTTCTCCGATAATATTGGTAAGAAAATCAACGTATTGATCAGAGAATTGAAACTCGTTAGGATTATAGTAAAGATTAGGGAGGGGGAAGTTTCCTATATTTCCCATTTCAATGGTGGCGGTGTGAAACTCTTCTAACTCATTGTAAGGTACTATGTCGCGCATTACCGGCATCTTTCCATACTCTTCTCTTAACAACAGGTCAACTATTTTATCTGCCAGGGTAGAAGTTAACCTGCGGTCGTATTCCGAACATTTTCCGGCACGTGGAATATACCCGGAAATTTGTCCGCGTGCTTCTATTCCCAATTTTTTATTTATTTCAGAAGCTATAACGCCACTTATTCCACCAAAGCGCGGGTGTCCATATTCATCAAGTTCGGAACTTGCGTACACCATATCAATCTCGCCTTTTTCGTCGTTGTACCATCTTACACCTTCAGCCACAGCGATTATCAGACTGCGTTTCGGGTTTTTCATATAGTTTTCTTTCACTTTTTCGAAGAAAAAGTCTTTACGCTCCCTGGTAACAACCACTTCCGGAATAAGAGCCATCTGTGCGCCTCCAAACATTGCAGTACCGGTAAGCCATCCGGCATCGCGTCCCATTACTTCCAATACCATAATTCGCTGGTGTGATTCGTTTGTGGTGTGCAACTTCGCTGTAAGTTTTTTTATTTGTAACGCACCGGAGGCAAAGCCCGGGCAAAGGACAACTTCGTACTGCTTCCCCTGGTAGTTATGCATCGTGCGTGTTCTCAGGTCATTATCAATCGTTTTTGGAAATCCTATTACAGGGATACCGTATGTTTCGTACATTCGTTTGGCTGCACCATTGGTATCATCCCCACCGATAGACACAAGTACATCAATTTTATAACGTTCTATATTGCGTAATATCTGTTCTGAACGGTCTTCTTTATTTTTCTTACCGGGAAATGGGTTGGTTCTGCTGGAGAGTAAGCCGGTTCCTCCGTAAATTCCGTTATAGGAAATACCTGTCAAATCCACAATATCACCCTCGCCGAGTAGGCCTTTCCAACCGCGCAATACACCATACACTTTAAAACCCAGCATAGAAGCGCGATTTCTAACTGTTTCAATACTAGAGTTAATCGCTGGGGTATCGCCCCCACCGGACAAGATGGCTAATGTTTTTCCAGCAAAAAGTTTTTCTTTTTTCATAACATTTTTATTAAAGACAAAAAACAGTCGGCAAATTTATATTTTTTTCTTAAATTTGAACTTTGAATTACAAGTCTATTTCAACAAATTAATAAGATATTGCCCATATCCGCTTTTCAAGAGTGGTTGTGCAATAGTTTCCAGCTGCTCCGCGGTAATGAATCCTTTACGATACGCTACTTCCTCAATGCAGCCTACTTTTAATCCCTGCCGTTCTTCAATCACCTGCACAAACTGGGTAGCATCAATAAGAGATTTAAAAGTTCCCGTATCCAGCCAGGCTGTACCTCGGCTCATTTTGCATACTTTCAATTGATTACGTTTTAAATAGTAGCGATTCACATCCGTAATCTCATATTCACCGCGGGCGCTGGGCTTGATGTTTTTCGCCACCTCAATCACTGAATTATCGTAAAAATATAATCCGGGAACTGCATAATTAGATTTAGGATTATCCGGTTTTTCTTCAATGCTGACCGCCTTCATATTAATATCAAACTCCACTACCCCATATCTTTCAGGGTCCGACACATGATAAGCAAAAACAATACCTCCTTCGGGATTATTTTGTACCGTTAGATTCTCTTCAAAATCGGAGCCATAAAAAATATTATCTCCCAAAATGAGAGAGACCGCATCTGTTCCAATAAATACTTCACCCAACACAAAAGCCTGTGCTAAACCGTTTGGAATTAACTGTTCCTGATACTCAAATCTGCAACCTATTTTCTCGCCGGTACCCAACAAATGCTTGAAATTCGGTAAATCTTCCTGCGTAGATATAATTAATATTTCTCTAATCCCTGCTTGCATCAATGTAGATATGGGATAGTAAATCATCGGCTTATCATAAATAGGCATTAATTGCTTGCTCATAGCCAATGTGATAGGATGTAAGCGGGTGCCGGCACCTCCGGCTAATATAATTCCTTTCATCTGTTTAAAGATTATAGTTAAAAGTTAAAGTTTAAAGTTAAGAGTTTATAGTTAAGAGTAAAAAAAGTTAAAATTTGAAATATTAAATCTTAATTAGAGATTTGTGCGGCAAAAATATCTATTTCTCTTATATAACATAAAAATTTCTACTTTTGCCGAATTATTTAATCAAATATTTATAAAATGAAAAAGCTTACAATTTTATTTTTAACTATCTTATTAGCAGGTATTTTTTCTCTTCAAGCACAAAAACAGTTTGCCGGAGAAATACGTTTTGAAGCAGAATTAGAAGGGACCGATGACCCTAATCTTATTGCAGGTTTTGAAAGTATGACCCAAACCACTACTATTCTTGGCAACAAATCAAAATCCGTGATGAAACCCAATGAAATGGTTGCTATTACACAAATTTGGGATGGAGATAAAGGAACTTCTTCAGCTGTAATAGAGATTTCCGGTATGGGTAAATATTACAAAAAATGGGACGCGGAACAACACAAAGAGAAATTCAAATTTAATGATTTTAAGTATAGTTTTGAGAGCGAATTCAAAACTATTTGTGACCTCAAATGCCAAAAAGTTGTGGCAACTATAACAAATATGGAAGATGATTCGCAAGAGATATTTACTTTATATGTTGCCAAAGAGATTGGAACTAGTAAAATAAACGGAGACCAGTTCGTTGGATTGGAAGGCTTCCCGCTTATGATTATCCAACATTTACCAGATTACGGAGATGAGTGCGTTATGATAATGCAAGCTACAAAAATGACTCCAAAAAAAGTGAAAGATGTTGATTTTTTACTTCCTAGTGATGCCAAAAGTGTTGAGGACGACCCGGCTATTAAAGAGATGCTAAAGGGTGCTTTCGGAGACTAATACTACTCTATAAAGTAACACTTCTATATAAAATACTCGGAAAGTCGCTTCATCTCGGCTGAAACAGGAATATTTTCATATAAAACATTATAGATTGCTTCAACTATCGGAATGTTTGCCTGCTCTTTTTTATTGATTTCGTGCACACACCGGGCTGCATAATATCCTTCTGCCACCATTTTCATTTCAAGCAGGGTAACTTTTACCGACAAACCGTGCCCTATCATATTGCCAAACATTCGGTTACGACTGTATTTAGAATAGGCGGTTACCAATAAATCTCCAAGATAAACCGAGTCAGTTAATTGCCTTACATCACTTGAATACATTTTACTCACAAAACGTTTCATCTCTTTCAAACAATTAGCTACATAACAGGCAATGAAATTATCGCCATAACCTAAGCCGGAGTATATTCCTGCGCCCAAAGCATAAATATTTTTCAACACAACAGCCAACTCAATTCCCATAATATCATTAGTAACAGAGGTACGCACATAGCGATTCTTGAAAAAACGAGCAACCGTTTCTGCAAGTTCCACATTTGAAGAAGCGGAGGTAAGAAAGGATAGTTTTTCCTGACTTACTTCTTCTGCGTGTGATGGCCCGCTAATTACTGCCATATTGTTGAATGAAATTGAAAATTCTGAACGAAGATATTCCGTAACAACTTGCATTGTTTCAGGCACAATACCTTTTACTGCAATAATAACTTTTTTTCTATTCAGTTTACTCTTTTTTAGAGGTTCTAACGTTTTATGAAGGAAAGCAGAGGGTGTAACAATCACTATGTAGTCGGCTTTTGCCACTGCCAGACGAATATCCTGTGTAACTTTTACCTCTTTGGGGTTAATAAAAACCGAACTCAGATACAAGGGATTGTGTCCGTATCTATTAATCCCTTCTTCAATTTCGGGTTCTCTAACCCACCAGTGAATATGTTCTAAATTTGTAGATAATATTTTTATTATTGCCGTTGCCCAGGTTCCTCCGCCAATCACTGCCACACGGTAGCGCATTCGTGATTTTTTCTTCCTTAGTGGAATGAATTGATTTTCAAAATCTTCGTAATTTGATGGATTCATTTTTCGTTTCTTGAAATAGTTTGCAAAATTAATTAATATTTTTTAACATTCAGAATTTAAGTGTTAAAAAAAGTTAAAGTTAGTTTTTTCATATAAAAACCGTATTATTTATATTTTTGCGGTTCGAAAAAAAATTAATAAACACTTTTTTTTACTCCACTATGCAAGAAGAAGAAATTAACAATGAAATGATTGAAGAACAGGAAGAAGAATCATCTGTTTCGTCGGAAATGGTACAAACTTCCGACCTGCACAAAGTAATTTTTGTACAATCTATGTTTGAAAACTACTTTTTAGACTATGCCTCTTATGTGATATTAGACAGGGCAGTTCCCGATATCTACGACGGGTTAAAACCTGTGCAACGTCGCATTCTGCACTCTATGGATGAATTAGAGGACGGTCGTTTTAACAAAGCCGCCAACATTGTGGGAAATACAATGAAATACCACCCACACGGAAATGCCTCCATTGAAGATGCCTTAGTGCAGTTGGGGCAAAAAGTTCTCGTAGTAGATACACAGGGAAACTGGGGAAATATCTTTACCGGAGACAAAGCAGCAGCCCCAAGATATATTGAAGCAAGATTGACAAAATTTGCTCTCGAAGTGGGGTTTAATCACAAAACCACGCAATGGAAAATGTCGTATGATGGTCGAAATAAAGAACCTATCGCACTTCCTGTAAAATTTCCTTTACTGTTGGCACAAGGCGTGGAAGGGATCGCAGTTGGTTTGGCTACAAAGATTTTGCCCCATAATTTTATTGAACTGATTGACGCATCTATAGCAATTCTTGAAAACAGAGAGTATGAAATTTACCCCGATTTTCCAACAGGTGGCACAATTGATGTTACCAAATACAACGATGGCGTTAGAGGAGGGAAAATTAGAAATAGAGCAAAAATCTCTATTGTGGATAAAAAAATATTGGTAATTCACGATATTCCATACGGAACAACTACTACTTCATTAATTACAAACTCTATAGCACCTGCCATTGAAAAAGGAAAACTAAAAATAAAGAAGATTGATGATATTACATCGAATAAAGTGGAAATATTATTACATCTTCAACCCGGCGTTTCTCCCGACCAAACCATTGATGCACTGTATGCCTTTACCGACTGCGAAATGTCTTATTCGCCAAATGCCTGTGTTATTTGCGACAGAAAACCGAAATTTATGTCCGTAAAAGAGATTTTGAGGGTAAATACAGAAAATACGATTAATCTTTTGAAACGGGAACTCGAAATTGAACTCGCCGAATTAGAAGAAGACTGGCACAGATGGTCGTTGGAAAAAATATTCTTTGAAAAAAGAATCTATAAAGAACTTGAAAAGGATACTGCAACCTGGGAAAAGCAAATTGAAAATATTGAAAAAGCATTTGACCCGTATCGAAATTTGTTTAAAAGAGAGATTACTAAAGAAGATGTGTTGAAATTGTGTGAAAAACCGGTTCGTAAAATCTCTAAATTCGATATTAAACAAGCAGATGAAAAAATATCACAAATTGAAGAAAAGATAGATGAAACCCTTCACCATCTAAACCATTTGATTGAATATGCGATTCGTTATTTTGAAAATCTTAAGAAAAAATATGGTGAAGGGAGAGAAAGAAAAACAGAAATAAAAAATTTTGATAATATTGTTGCTGCAACGGTAGCTGTGGCTAACCAAAAACTGTACGTCAATAAGAAAGAAGGATTTGTGGGAACTGCCCTCAAAAAAGATGATGACGTTGAGTACGTTTGCGACTGCTCTGATATTGACGAAATTGTGGTTTTTAGAGATAACGGAACTTTTATGGTGAGTAAAGTAACCGACAAACAATTCTTCGGAAAAGATATTATTCACGTTGAAGTTTTTAAAAGAAACGACGACCGAACGGTTTACAATATGGTTTATGCTGATGGTTCCAACGGTTGGGCAATGGTAAAAAGGTTTTCGGTAGGAGGTGTTACCAGAGATAGAGAGTATGACTTAACCAAGGGAAGTGTTGGCACAAAAGTGATTTATTTTACCTCAAATCCTAATGGAGAAGCAGAAAAAGTGAAAGTATTGCTCAAAGCCAAGGCAAAACTTAAAAAAACTCAGTTCGATTTCGATTTTAGCGCAATAGCCATTAAGGGACGTGCTTCACAGGGCAATATTTTATCACGAAATCCGGTGCGTAAAATCGAAATTATTGCTAAAGGGATATCTACGTTGAGTGCTATTAACATATTTTTTGATCCGATTGTAATGAAGTTAAATACCGATGAACGCGGAAACCTGTTGGGCTCATTCAAAGAGGATGATAAAATAATTTCCATTTACCAAAAGGGAAATTATAGAATAACCGGATTTGAACTTTCTACACAGATTGAGGCCAACCTCTCTATTATCAAAAAATTTGACTCTCGAAAACAAGTAACAGTGGTTTATGAGAACAAAGAAGAGGAAAAATTTTACCTAAAGCGTTTTATTCCTGAACTTACCGATAAAAAAGTAGAGTTTTTGGGAGATGAGAAATTAATCCATCCGGTTTTTATCAGTTACGATACTTTTCCTCAAATTGAAGTAACCTACTTCGAAAAAAAACCGGATGAAATTGAAAAGAGTGTCATCTCCTGTGCCGACTTTGTAGAAATAATGAGTATCAAGGCCCGCGGAAAAAGGATTCCGTATAAAAACATTGTAGAGATTACTCCATTAGAACCATTGACAGAGGAAATAATTGAAGAAATTGAAACAGAAAACACATTGGATACTGACTCGCAAGAAGCACCTTTAGTAGAGAATACCCTAGAACCTCATTTTCAAGAAGAAACCTCAGTAGCAGTTGAGAATGAAGAATGGGAGCAATTAACCCTATTTTAAATCATAAGGTTAAACATTAAATCTGATGTGCAAAATATCACCATCTTGCACTTGGTATGTTTTACCTTCCACCGAAAGTTTGCCGGCTTCTTTACATTTAACTTCCGAGCTAAGTTTAACCAAGTCTTCATATTTAATCACTTCGGCACGAATAAATCCGCGTTCCAAATCGCTGTGGATAGTACCTGCAGCTTGCGGGGCTAACATTCCCTTTTTGATGGTCCAGGCGCGGTTCTCTTTTCCGCCAACGGTAAAAAAAGAGATGAGATTCAGTAATTTATAAGCGGAACGAATCACTTTGCGAACACCGGCTTCGCATAACCCAACATCTTGAAGAAACATCATACGTTCTTCTTCATCGTCTAATTCTGCAATTTCGGATTCAATTTTTCCGGCAATAATCAACATCTCTGCATTTTTATCTTTCAGATAGTTTGCAACTTGTTCTACATATTTATTTCCGGTAACAGCATCCGCATCATTTACATTACACACGAAAAGTTGCGGTTTTTCGGTGAGTAATAACAGGTCGGCTACAACTGCGTGCTCTTCCGGAGAAACTTCCAATGTACTGACATTCTGAAAATTTTGAATATGGTTTTTATATTTTTGAAGCGATTCAAAGTCGTGTTTGGCAGTTTTTTCTCCCACTTTGGCAGCTTTTTCTGCCTTCACCAGCTTCCGTTCAATTTGTTCCAAATCCCTAACTTGCAGTTCAAAGTCAATAATTTCGATATCTCTTACGGGGTCAATAGAGCCTTCCACGTGGGGCAAATTCGGATTATCGAAGCAGCGCAGCACGTGAATTAGCGCATCGCACAATCTAACATCTGCCAGAAAAGTGTTTCCAATACCCTCTCCTTGCGAAGCCCCTTTTGCCAATCCGGGAATATCCACAATATCCATGGTGGCATATACCAAGCGTTCGGCTTTAATGAAGGTGTTGATGTGTTCTAAACGGAGGTCCGGCACATTACACACGCCGATATTTGACTTATTTGTACTGTACGCAAAATCAGTAATGGCAGCTTTCGTATTTGAAATACAATTAAACAGCGTTGTTTTTCCGCTGTTAGTTAGACCGATAATTCCACATTTCATAAGTTTCGAGTTTTGAGTTTAAGGTTTAAATATTAAGGTTTGAGGCTTTTATTATTAAACTTTAAACTTTAAACTTTAAACTAAGTTAATATCCTCAACTCCGGCAATTTCCGGGCAGTGTTCCATAATGGTTGCTTCAACCATGTGTTTGAGAGTTATTTTAGCGTGTGGGCAACTACCACAAGCGCCACGAAGCTGTACGCGCACAATATTATCCAAGGTAATTTCTATAAACTGAATATCACCCCCATCCTGTTGTAAATAAGGACGAATCTGATCAATCAACGAAGTTACTTTTTCTACTAAAAGGTTATGTTCCATATTTATATTATTTAAGGTGGCGAAAATAACGAAAAAAAGTGAAATTATGAAAATTTACTATACATTTGCCACACTTTTTATTACTCGGTAAATTCCTGAATAATAAAACTGATTATCAAAAATAAATACATATTAACCCTTAAATAATTTTATTTTTTTATGAAAGTATTAGTTGCAACCGAAAAACCTTTCGCCAAAGTAGCCGTAGAAGGTATTAGACAAATTGTTGAAAATGTCGGTTTTGAATTGGCATTGTTAGAAAATTACACTGATGTAAACGACTTGTATAAAGCCGTTTCCGATGCAGATGCGCTAATTGTGCGTTCCGACAAAGTAACCAAAGAAGTTGTAGAACATGCTAATAATCTTAAGATTGTTGTTCGTGCCGGTGCCGGTTACGACAATCTGGATTTACCCGCCTGTTCGGCAAAAAACATCGTAGCAATGAACACCCCGGGACAAAACTCTACTGCCGTAGCCGAATTGGCTGTGGGTATGATGGTATTTATGGCTCGCGGACAGTTCAACCCCGGAACAGGAAGCGAACTGATGGGCAAAAATGTGGGAATTCAAGCCTACGGAAATATTGGAAAAATAGTAGCCAAGATAGCCAAAGGGTTCGGAATGACCGTTTATGCATTCGACCCGTTTGTAAAGAAAGAAGCAATAGAAGCTGATGGCGTTATTGTTTGTACTACCCTTGAAGAACTTTATTCTAAATGTAACTATATTTCGCTTCATATACCAGCTACAGAACAAACAAAAAAATCTATCGGCTACAATTTGCTATCCAAAATGCCAAAGGGCGGAACCTTGATAAACACTGCCCGTAAGGAGGTTATTAATGAAGAAGAATTAGCAAAAATTTTAGAAGAGAGAGCCGACTTGAAGTATGCTACCGATTTCGCTACGGGAAATCAAATAGAGTTAAATGATAAATTTGGTAAACGTGTCTTTGCTGTTCCAAAGAAAATGGGTGCAGAAACCGCCGAAGCAAACATCAACGCAGGCTTGGCTTCAGCTAACCAAATTGTTAAATTCTTGAAAACAGGGGATACTACATTTAAGGTTAATTAATAATAATCCGTAGAGACGTGGCACGCCACGTCTCTACATTATTTTTATGGTAAAAGAAAAAAAGAATGTTGCGCTGTCATCGGTAATTGCTGCTGTATTCCTCACCGGATTTAAGTTTGTGGTTGGAATATTAACCGGCAGCTTGGGAATTCTATCCGAAGCAATACATTCGCTTTTAGATTTACTTGCTGCTATTGTTACTTACTTTTCTGTAAGATTGTCGGACAAACCGGCAGATAAAAAACACAACTTCGGACACGGAAAAGTTGAAAATCTTTCTGCATTAATTCAAACAGTACTATTATTGGTGGTTTGTTTTTGGATTTTTTATGAAGGGATTAGCAGATTAGTAACCGGAGACTTTCATATTGAAGTAACTATTTGGAGTTATTTTGTGATAGCAACTTCCATAGTAATTGACTTTTCCCGCTCTCGAGCGCTAAGTAGAGTGGCAAAAAAATACAACAGTCAGGCATTAGAGGCTGATGCATTGCACTTTTCAACAGATATTTGGAGTTCTACCGCCGTATTGGTAGGATTAATTTGTGTGGATATCTTCGATTTTCCCTACGCCGACCCTATTGCAGCACTTGTCGTTGCAGTCGTTGTTTTGTATGTGTGTTACAAGTTAGGAAAAAAATCCATAGATATCTTATTAGACCGGGCACCCGAACAATCGGTAAAATTTATTGAAGCTATTTTGAATGAACATAATGAAATTCAACAATATCACAACCTTAGAGTACGTAATTCCGGTGCCGATACTTTTATCACTTTTAATATTCATATCCATCCGAAAACAACTTTCGTAGAAGCGCACCACTTTTGCGACCACTTGGAAAAAGATATCGCAGAAAAAATTCCACGCTCTATTGTGTTTATTCACGTTGAACCGCAGGAAGAGGAAGATAGAAGATAGAAATATGAGATACTATTATGGCGAATGGTTTTATACAATTGATTAGAAAAAATTGGAAGGAGAATCTGTATCTCTTTTCGTTGGGTGCTTTTTTGATTGCATTGCCCACCTCCATTGCCCTAATCAGTTGTACTGCCGTTGCACTGCTTGTTGTTTGGTTCCTTACAGGAGACTATAAAGAAAAATGGGATAGATTGATACATAACCGAAGTGCATTTCTCATAATGAGTATTCCCGTATTATATTTGATTGGACTCTGTTTTACAAATAATTTTTCTTTAGGAATACAAGAATTTAACAAAAGTTTATATTGGTTTATTTTTGCTTTTGTGTTAGGTTCCTCACCACCCATCACTTATAAAAACAGTTTTCGACTGCTAAGTATCTATATTTTAGCAGTATCTATTGCTGCAGGTGCTTCAATATACAAACTTTTTTGTCTTGAGGCTGCTCTCTTCTTCGATTTCAGAAGTGTTACATGGATTGACCACATTCCATTTTCATTTCAAATTGCTTTTACCATTTGGCTTGTTATCTATTTTATATACACCGGAAAACTTTCTACAACTCAAAAAACATTTTTGTCGCTTCTCGTTGTTTTTCTAATCATAGCACTATTATCATTAAGATCTATTAATGGTTATTTGTATTTTTGGGCAATGTCAATTACTGCGCTACTGAGATTTATTTGGAATGCTAATAAGAGAATCAAAAAAATTGCTTATCTCAGCAGTTTATTTCTTTTACTTACCCTTCCTTCATACTATACATATTATTGTGTTAAAGAGTTTTACAATACAGTTGAGTACAAAGTTGATGAAATAGATAGATTTACTGCCAACGGAAATCTTTACAAACACAACTTTGATAATAAGTCAAAAGAGAATGGAAATTATATTTTTCTGTTTATCTGTGAGGAAGAATTGATTCCATTGTGGAATCTGCATAGTAGTATCCCATACAAAAGTAAAACAACCAATGGGTTTTCATTTTGCTCCGTTGTATTTAGATATATGACAAGCAAAGGATTACGAAAAGATGCAGAAGGTTTTGCCCAACTAACCCCCAAAGATATTGAAAATATCGAAAAAGAGATTCCCAACTATATTTATGTAAAAAACAAATTCAGTATTTACCCTCGTATTTATGAAAGTATTTGGGAAATAGACCAATACAGATTATCGAAAGACCCGAATGGTAAGTCGTTTGCCCAAAGAATAGAATTGGTTACCTTAGCCATTGACATCATAAAAAAGAATCTGTGGACAGGAATAGGTTTAGGAAACAGTTCTCTGGCTTACGATGAAGTTTTTTTGGAAAGCGGTTCAAAGTTAGCGTCTCAGAAAACAGGTTCATCTCATAATCAATATCTTAACTACCTGATTCGTTTCGGACTGTTTGGAACTTTATATATTTTTTGCGTTTTATTTTTTGTTTTCTTTAAAGAAAGGAAAAACAATGCTTTCTTAATTACGATTTTTTTCACGGGAATGCTTGTTGCAAATTTTGGCGATGCCAACTGGGAAACTTTTATCGGTCTAAACTTTTTCGCATTCTTTTTTTGCTTTTTATTATGGGTTGCGCCAAAAGATATCTATGAACCCTAAACTAACTCAGGTAAACTTTTGTTTGATGAACCTGAGTTTATACTCTTTAGCAACACTTCTTCAATCCTTCCGTTTTTCAGCGTAACAATTTTATCTACATTTAGTAATGTTTCTTCTCTATGAGCGATAATAATGACGGTATGACTTTTAAATACCTCTTTCAGAGATTCTTGAATTAACAGTTCCGATTCATAATCCAAGGCGGAGGTGGCTTCGTCTAAAATAAGAATATCCGGTTTTTTTAGCAATGCTCTTGCAATACTGAGTCTTTGCCTCTGTCCCCCCGATAGGGTCATCCCTCTGTCTCCGATTATCGTATCGTAACCATGTTCCATTTTTATAATAAACTCGTGGGCAATAGCGGCTTTTGCAGCGGTTTCGACTTCTTCGCGGGAAGTGGTTCTACCAAAGGCTATGTTGTTATACACAGTATCATGAAAAAGTATAACATCCTGATTTACAATACCAAACAAATTACGGAGGTGGCTAATTTTATACGTTTCTATATTGGTTCCGTCTATTAGGATTTCACCAAAAGAGAGGTCGTAAAATCTGGGTAAAAGGTCAACAAGAGTAGATTTTCCGGCACCAGACTCACCAACAAAAGCAATTTTCTCTCCTTTATTAATTTCAAAATTAATATGTTGCAAGATTTTGCAATCTGCTTCATTTTCAACGTACTGATATGAAAAACTGACCTGTTTAAATACTATTTGATTGGAAAAGGAAGATATGGGGAGTGCGTTCTCCTTTTCTACTATTGTTTCATCTTCATTAATAACTTGAAGAATACGTTGTAGCGATGGAAGACCTTTTTTGAGGGTATAATACATATTTGCCAAGTGACGTGCCGGAGGAATGATTCTGGCAAAAATAACTACAAATAACATAAAAACTTCTCCGGTCAAATCACTTCTCTGTAACACAAAATAAACTCCTATCCATAAGACAGCCAACAAAGTAGCAAGCGACAACAGCTCAACCAAAGGGGCTCCGATATCATTTACCCTGAATATTTTTTTATTAATCTTAAAATGTTCGGCTGTTTCTTCTTGAAATTTCTTATTGGCGTGGTCAATGGCATTATAACCTTTAATTATTCGTAATCCTCCTATAGTTTCATCAAAAATTGCACTTACAGAAGCTAATAATTGTTGCAGTTTTGCGGAGTTTTTTTGAATAGAAGTACCGATGCGTGAAATTAACAACCCAACTACCGGAAAAATGAGTAAAGAGATGACAGTTAAGGAGAAACTAATTTTAAACAATGCCACCAAAAACACCAAAATCATTAAGGGATCTCTACAAATAATGATAATGGATTGTACCACAGACCATTCGATTTCTTGAACATCTGCGCCAAAGCGGTTTAAAACATCTCCTTTTTTTATTTTCGAAAAATAGGATAGTGTTAAGTTTATTACTTTGTTGTACAATTCTTTGCGCAATTGTTCAATCATTCCGGCGCGAATGGGGGCAGAAAAAAACTGTGCCATATACCGGAAGAGGTTGCTGAAAAAATTTAAAACAATCATTGTAATTGCTATAAAAATCAGTGCATAAATGTGACCATTATTTGAAACAAATTGTCCCAAATAGTAATAAAAGATGTCAATTACAGCACTAACAGAGAGCACAAACTCTGGCTTTTCCAACACAGGTTCAACTTGTTGGAACAAAACCGACAAAAAAGGGACCAATAATGAGAGGTATGAAACCGAGAAAATTGCATAAAAGATATTTGCCAAAAACATAAGGAAAATATTGCTTTTATGGCGAAGCGCGTATTTAAGAACGTGGAGGTAGTGTTTCAAGTTAAAAATTGGGTGTATGATTTTTTTTGAGAGCAAAAGTAAAAAAATAATTAACATTTTCGTAAGTTAGATTTTTGTGTTATTTCGCGCTATGAAGAAAATTGTTTGTCTGCTATTTGTTAAGTTATTTATAACCTGCGCATTGGCTCAAGAACAACCCCAAGTAGATTCACTTGAATTTAAGGCCGACGGAACATTTCACGAGGAAATGCTGAAAGAGATGGATGCCCTGCTCGACTTGTGGTACATTAAAAAACAAATGGGAAGTATCAATGCCGGGCAACTCACCGACAGCAACGAAGAGGATTGTTTAGATGACTCTGTGTTGATTAACCGTTTTAAAAATTTGCACACCGTTTTTCCGTTGGTTTTTAACAGTGATATTAAGAGTAAAGTGGAACTGTATGTTTGCAAACGCAAGCGAACATCCTCTGTAATTTTAGGTCTTTCTCAATACTACTACCCCTGGATGCGGGAAATTTTCGACAGATACGGTGTTCCCGAAGAGTTAATTTATCTGACAATCGTTGAATCTGCGCTCAATTCGCTGGCGGTTTCCCGCGCCGGCGCCACCGGAATTTGGCAATTTATGTATGCCACCGGAAAAGCATATCAGTTGGAAGTGAACACTTTTGTGGACGACCGCCGCGACCCCTTTAAAGCCACCGATGCTGCGGCACGACATTTACGAGACCTGTACAATATCTTCAACGACTGGGGACTCGCCATATCTGCCTACAACTGCGGTGCAGGTGGGGTGCGAAAAGCAATTGCCCGTAGTGGCGGTAAAACCGACTTTTGGAGCGTAAAACCATATCTGCCCCGCGAAACGCAAAACTATTTCCCCTACTATATAGCTGCTCTTTACTTGGTTAATTACCACTACGAACACGGCATCCCCTTTGCTGAACTTAAAATACCATTTGCGGTAGACACTATTATGGTAAAAAAAGAGGTGCACCTACAGCAAATTTCAGAACTGTTAGAAATTGATTTGGAAGAACTGAAAATATTAAATCCTCAGTATAAACGCCTTGTCATTCCCGCTTATACGCAACCCTATCCCTTGAGATTGAAAAACGCAGATATTTTGCGATTCATTGAGTTGGAAGACTCTGCGTATCATTATAAATACGAAGAGTTTTTTACCCCAATGAAAGTGTATGAGGGATTATTTACCGGAACCCCTACTAACTCCTTTGACTACAAAAAAGTATATCATACTGTTAAACAGGGAGAAACGTTAGTAACTATTGCCAATAAATATGGATTATCGGTGGTTGAAATCCGAAAAATGAACAACCTCAGCAGTAATACGGTAAAAGTTAAACAGAAACTATTTGTAGGATATGAGTATATTAAGCCGCCGCTGAAATCTGACTTCCAAGTTAAAGATACTGTAATAAAACAATCTGTTGACTTATACGCAGAGGGGCAAAAACAAATGCCTATTGTCGTTCAAAATCAAACAACAAATAGTCCTGAAATTTATATTGTAAAAAAAGGGGACAGTTTGAGTTCTATTGCGGCTAAATATGGAACCACAGCCCGCAAAATTGCAGATTACAATAATTTACAGAATATCAATACCATTATTGTGGGGCAAAAATTACGTATTCCACCGAGATAAAAATGAACGCTATTGAACAAACCCTCCTGCTTCTTGCCAAAAAAATAAACGTTCAATTCTTCCGGATTGAAAGACTACCTCAATCGGGGTCAAACAGACAGTATTTTAGAATTTTTAGCGAAAATGAAACGATTATTGGAGTTTTTAACCACGATGTGAAAGAAAATAACGCATTTTTTTCTTTCACAAACTACTTTATTTCTCAAAATATCAAAGTTCCAAAAATAATCTCTGTAGATGATACCAAACAATTTTATTTGTTGGATGATTTGGGGGATGAAACACTCTTTTCATACTTAACAACCCATAGAAACAAAGATATTATTGACGATAACGTTGTTGCATATTATAAAAAAGTATTGCAGCAACTTCCTCAACTGCAACTTTCCGGTAAAAAAGGAGTTGATTTTTCTGTTTGTTATCCACGTAACGCTTTCGATAAACAATCGATGCTGTGGGATTTGAACTATTTTAAATACTACTTTATAAAATTAGTTAATATTTCTTTCGATGAACAGTTGTTAGAAGATGATTTTCATGCATTTGCAGATTTTTTATTAGAGGCTGAGAAAGATTATTTTATGTTTAGGGATTTCCAATCTCGAAATATTATGCTGTATAACGATAAACCCTATTTAATCGATTATCAGGGAGGAAGAAAAGGTGCATTGCAATACGATGTAGCTTCATTGTTGTTTGATGCAAAAGCCGATATGCCCCCTCAACTCAGAGAGGAACTCCTGCACTATTATTTGGAACAACTGTCGAAACATATTTCCGTATATAAAGAAGACTTTTTGCATTATTATTATGGATTTGTATTGATAAGAATCTTACAATCACTTGGTACATACGGGTTCAGAGGTTACTATGAAAAAAAATCACATTTTTTGCAAAGCATTCCTTTTGCGATAATAAACCTGAAGTATCTTTTTTCAAAATTTCCATTTTCTTTTAAAATACCAACCCTTACCGATGTAATAAAACGGATTATTGATTCTGATTTTGTTTCCTCCTGCAGTTTGCCCGAAAATGTTTTGACGGTAACCATTACAAGTTTCGCCTATAAAAATGGGATTCCACAAGATATGAGTACCAATGGGGGTGGTTTTGTGTTTGATTGCCGCGCATTACCCAATCCGGGACGCCTTTCGGAATACAAAGACACCACCGGAAAAGATAAGAATGTTGTTGATTACATGGAGCGATTTAAAGAGATTGAGATATTTAAGGAATTATCTACAAAATTAGTATCTCAATCTGTGGATAATTATTTAAAGCGCGATTTTTCACATTTAATGGTCAATTACGGATGCACGGGAGGACAGCACCGCTCTGTTTATTTCGCTGAGAAAACAAGGGAGTTTCTACAGAAAAATTACCCGGTAATAAATATATTGCTTACACACAGAGAGTTGATAACTAAGCGTTAAAAAGTTCAAATATGAAAAAGTTAGTTTGTAAAATTGTAAATACTTCAGAGCATCCATTGCCTAAATATGAGACTTTGGATTCGGCGGGGATGGATTTGCGGGCGAATATTTCGTTTCCAATTATCCTTAAACCGCTGGAAAGGATTTTGATTCCTACCGGATTATATATAGAACTTCCTTGCGGATATGAGGCGCAGGTAAGACCGCGAAGTGGATTAGCCATCAAAAACGGTATTACTGTTTTGAATACACCCGGCACAATCGATGCCGACTACCGAGGCGAAGTAAAAGTAATTCTCGTCAATCTCTCCCAAGAAGATTTTGAGATAATAAATGGCGATAGGATTGCCCAAATGGTTGTAGCCCAACACGAAAAAGTGGAATGGAAACCTGTTGACTCTCTTTCAGATACTGCGCGAGGGGAAGGAGCATTTAATAGTACAGGGAAAAATTAATATATAATATTTCACTAGTAAACGACTAAAATAAATTTTTGTTATTTTTATTTTATATACTTTTGATAATTAGTTGATTA
>JAIRVY010000140.1 GCA_031253655.1 Bacteroidales bacterium | reverse complement strand
TCTTTTTTTTTGTTTTTCAACCACCCCCCCGCTGGTTGGGTGGGGGGTGGGGATTTTCCACCCCAACCACCCCCCCACAACCCCCCCCCCCGCCACCGGTAGGGAAGGGATTCCGAGCGTAGCGAGGAATCCCATTCATAGCACCTCAAATTAATTTTTAGCCCATAATACCAATACTTATTCCCATATCAAATTAATAATATATATTTGTCCTTCAAATTATCAAACCGTAAAACGTTAAAAATCAAATATATGAGTGAAGTTATTGGAATTTTTGGGCGCCAAATTTTAGATTCAAGAGGAAATCCTACCGTAGAAGTTGATGTATATACCGCTGCCGGTGCTATGGGACGCGCTGCCGTTCCTTCCGGTGCATCAACCGGCGTGCACGAAGCAGTGGAACTTCGAGATGGCGACAAATCAAAATATATGGGCAAAGGCGTACTGAAAGCCGTTGAAAATGTGAACGGTATCTTGGCTAACGAACTGAAGGGAATGATGGTTTCCAATCAAAACGAGATTGATGCACGAATGATTGAACTTGACGGAACGCCAAACAAAGCCAAATTGGGTGCTAATGCCATTTTGGGTGTTTCGCTGGCTGTAGCAAAAGCAGCAGCACAGGAAAGCAGCCAGGAATTGTATCGCTATGTGGGCGGCGTTAACGCAAATACTCTACCTATTCCGTTGATGAATATTATTAACGGAGGTTCACACGCCGACAACTGTATAGATTTTCAAGAATTTATGATTATGCCGGTGGGTGCAGCAACTTTCGCGGAAGCACTACGTATGGGCGCAGAAACTTTCCACAGCCTGAAATCGGTGCTTAAAAGTCTGAAATATACCACCAATGTGGGCGACGAAGGCGGTTTTGCCCCCAACCTGAAATCGAATGAGGAAGCGATTGAAGTAATTCTGAAAGCCATTGAAAAAGCGGGATACAAACCCGGAATAGACATCTGTATTGCTCTCGACCCCGCTTCTTCGGAATATTTTCTTACAGATGAGAATGTGTACCACCTGCATAAATCAACGGGCGATAAACTAACCCCTGAACAAATGGTAGATTATTGGGCAAACTGGGTAACAAAATACCCTATCGTTTCTATAGAAGATGGTATGGCGGAAGATGACTGGAACGGATGGAAACTGATAACCAACAAATTAGGAAACGAGATTCAATTGGTGGGAGATGACCTGTTTGTTACCAATGTGCAACGTTTGGCTGAAGGTATCAACAAAGGGATTTGTAACTCAATTTTGATAAAAGTAAACCAAATCGGAACATTAACCGAAACTATTGATGCGGTAAATATGGCGAAATGTAACGGATATACGGCAGTTATGTCACACCGTTCCGGCGAAACGGAAGATACTACAATAGCCGACTTGGCTGTGGCTTTGAACACAGGACAAATTAAAACCGGCTCGGCAAGCCGCACCGACCGCATCGCAAAATACAACCAACTGCTTCGCATTGAAGAACTGTTGGGAGGACAGGCTTATTACCCCGGAAAGAATTTTCCCTATTTCAAATAATTTAGACAAGAAAACGTTACCATATTTTTATTAATAAATAAACAAAACATTATGAAAAACTCAGTAATTATTTTAGCCGGCATTATTCTGTTCGGGGTATCTTTTACCTCAATAGCACAAAACAAGAAAACAAAAATGGAGGTGACGGACACTTCTACTAAAGAAACGACAATTAATCAACAAACCCCCATTATGACACAAAAAGAAAAAAACAGTTATGCCTTGGGAGCTAACGTAGGAGAAAGTATCGGTATTGAAATAGATTTCACAACCTTTCAAAAAGGCTATATGGATGCTTTAAAAGGAGAAAACAAATTTACAATGGAAGAGATGCAGGCGTGTTTCGGTAGCATTCAAGAACAAATGCAAGCAAAACAAAATCAAATACTTGACGTAGAAATAGTGAAGGGAAAAAACTTCCTTGCAGAAAATAAAAAACGTGCTGGCGTCCTAGAAACTGCCTCCGGGTTGCAATATGAAGTGATTGTAATGGGAAATGGTCCGAAACCGGAAGCTACTGACCAGGTGAAGGTACATTATCATGGAACAACCATTGATGGAAATGTATTTGATTCGTCTGTAGAGCGCGGAGAACCGATTACCTTCGGATTAAATCAGGTAATTCAGGGCTGGACGGAAGGTCTTCAACTGATGCCCGTAGGTTCGAAATTCAAATTGTATATTCCTTCAGATATTGCATACGGAGACAGAAGTCCGAGCCCAGCCATTAAACCGGGATCCACACTCATTTTTGAAGTAGAGTTGTTGGAGATTCCTAAGTAATAACAAATTACGATAGGTAGAGTGGTGTGTAGCCACGTCTCTATACCATTAATCTGCTAACTTTTAGGTAAAAATCTGTAAATACTAAGGTGGAGTTTCCGTTTCGTTCAATATGATACAACGCCTGATTACATTCCTGAAGAATGGATAGGGCGTTTTTTAATGTTATCGCCTTAGTAAAGTAGCCCATTACTGTCTTCTCTTCCGCCGTGGCTCTTACCACATTCTCATTATGAGAACCTAACATTAAAATGTTTCTAAGCATTCTGGAGATGAAGTGCAAAAAGGCTTTTTGTGCTTCTCTACCTTTGTTAACAACAGAGGCTATAATATCTTGTACGCCAAAGAAATTAATCTGTTTGGGTGAAGCGTAGTTTTTTAGCGCCGACATACTAGCAAACAACGTTTCAAAATGGTGTAACATTTCGCGCAACTCGTTACTCTCTTTACTTAAATTGATAGCCTTAACATAACTTCCCTCACTAATTTCTGCAATACCTTCTGCTTTCTGCATTGTCAAACCAAAATCTTTAACTAATTGTTGTACAATAGTATTATGGTCTAACGGTGGAATTTTGACCAACTGTGTTCTCGACAAAATAGTAGGTAATATTTTATCCGGATTTTCGGTAATCAGAATGAAAAGCGTATTTTTTTCCGGTTCCTCCAATGTTTTCAGCAACTTAGGGGCAGCTGCGTGATAGAGTCTGTCTAAACACCAGAGAATAAATATCTTATAACCGCCTTCGTATGATTGGATGCTATTTTGTTGAATGATATTTGAACAATCGCGGATGTTAATCGTTGCCTGTTTATTCTCGCCGCCAAGTTCCGACAGCCAGTCTTCAATATCAATATGGTAATTTTTTGAAAAAACGAAATCTCTAAATTCTTGGGCAAAGAGTTTAGAATCGGGGTCTTTTTTTACAGATTTGGTAATACAATTGGGGAAAACGAAGTGGAGATCGGGGTGTGCTAATTTTTCAAATTTCGCGCAAGAGGGACAAACACCGCAGGAGTCATCCACCTTTCTATCCTGACAACAAATATATTGAGCATAAGCCACTGCCAAGGCGAAACTATGCATACCCGCCTGTGAAAGAAATAATTGCGCGTGACTGATCCTGTTTTCTTTAACCAAAGAAACAAGTTGGTTTTTAAGAATTTGGGAAACTAAAACGTTTTTGAAAAGCATAATAAGCGAAAAGTTTTCTCTCTTGAGAAAAGATATTACCGGCGAAAATATATATTTTAAACAAAAAGAGACAAATTTGAAAGTTTTTTACCTTGCGAAAAACAGTACCTCTTACTACATATTCAATTTTTTATAGACTTTTGCACCTCATTATGAAAAATATACTTCTATTTCTTTTTATTCTGCTGATGGTAACGCAATTATATGCCCAAAAAGTAACCCTCTCCGGTATTGTTACCAATGAGGCAAGCGGTGAAACCATCTCCGGCGCCTATGTAATCCTAAAAGATACCCTCACGAAATCTGCCCAGCAGGGTGCAATTACCAATACATCAGGGTTCTATTCCATTACAGTGGAAAAAGGAACCTATCTGTTGGATGTTGTTTTTTTGGGATATAAACAAATCACTGAAAACATTACAATTACTTCAAACCAAAAAAGGAATATTGATATTGAATACCTCTCTATTCTTGCCGATGAGGTGGTAATTACCGGAAAAGCCGCAGATAGAAACGTATTGAGTGTGGATGTAGGCAGAATGGAGATGAAAATAGAAACCATTAAAGCACTACCAGCGTTTATGGGCGAAGTGGATGTATTAAAATCTATCCAATTGCTCCCGGGTATTCAGTCGGGCTCGGAAGGAAACAGCGGCTTTTATGTGCGCGGAGGAAACGCCGACCAGAATCTGATTCTATTGGATGAAGCCGTGGTATATAATCCGGGGCATCTATTCGGATTCTTCTCTATCTTTAATGCTGATGCTGTGAAAAACATTGAGATTTTGAAATCGGGAATGCCCGCAAACTACGGCGGTCGCCTCGCTTCTATTGTGGATGTGTATCAAAAAGAGGGAAATATGAAAAAATATGAACTCGACGGCGGAATCGGAGTTATCTTCTCTCGCTTCACCATTCAAGGTCCTATCAAAAAAAACAAAGCCTCTTTTATTGTCTCAGGTAGAAGAACATACATAGATTGGCTCATACAACCTTTTTTGAAAAAAGAATCGCCGTTTAAAAATGCAAAATTTTATTTCTTCGACCTGAATGCCAAAGTGAATTATATCATCAATGAAAAACACCGTATTTTTATAGGAGGATACTATGGAAGTGATGTGTATGGGTTCAAATCAAATAGCGGTCATCTCAATTCGCTCTTTTCGTGGAGCAACGGTGCAGCCTCACTTCGATGGAATTACATTATTTCACCTAAATTGTTCCTCAATACTTCGGCAACATTCAGCGACTATAAGTTTAAAACAGAGATGAAACAAAGTGTTTACAATTTTGCAATATCCTCAGGAATAAGAAATTATTCTTTACGCTCGGAACTTACCTATTTCCCCAATCCAAACCATTATGTGAAATTTGGTGCCCATTATGTGTATCATACTTTTTTCCCCTCCAATTTTGAAATTGAAGCCGGACAAAACAATATACTCACGCTTCCCAAATCGAAACCTTTTTTTGCAAACGAATTGGCCATCTATGCCAACGATGAATGGAATATTGTAAAATGGTTGAAAATAAACTACGGATTACGCTATACGCACTTTTCACACATCGGAAGATTTACCCGCTATATTTTGGATGACAGAATGCAGATAGTAGATTCAATAGAATACAAACCCGGACAGATTGCAAAACAGTTTAATAATGTTGAGCCTCGCCTTGCAGCACGTTTTTTACTGGACCCAAGCACCTCTATAAAAGCGTCTTATACTATGAATTATCAGTATTTGCATCAGGTTTCCATGGCATCTATCTCTTTGCCGACAGATGTTTGGATGCCCAGCACTGCGTTTGTTAACCCTCAGGTTGGACATCAGGCCTCGTTGGGTATGTTCAAAAATTTTCACAGCAATATGTTTGAAGCATATATAGATTTGTATTACAAACACATGAAAAATTTAGTAGAATACAAAGATGGATTAGACTTAAACATCTTGCAGGTAAATTCGGATCAAATACTAACACAGGGAAAAGGATACTCTACCGGCGCTGAATTTTTTCTGCAAAAAAACAGCGGATGGTTTACCGGTTTTATTGGCTATACCCTTTCGTTTACTCAACGACAATTTAATGATTTAAACAACGGAGAGTGGTTTTGGGCAAAATATGACCGCCGCCACGACGTGACTGTTTGTCTGAATTTTGAAATATTACGTAACAGACTGTCTGCATCGTTGGTGTGGGTTTTTGCAAGCGGAAATACTATGACCGTTCCCGTGGGTTACTATTTCTTTAGCGGAGAAATTATTACAGAATATTCGGATAGAAACGGTTATAGACTGCCACCCTACCACCGACTGGACCTATCGCTGAATTGGAATATTTTAAAACGAAAACGATTTGAAACCGGAATCAATTTCTCTGTTTTTAATGTTTATAATCGAAAAAATCCGTTTTTTATCTTTTATGAAACTACAACAAACTTCAACCTTGAGGTGCAACCGCCTGTATTTGAAATGACTACAAAAGCATACAAAATGAGTTTGTTTCCGATAATTCCCTCAATTAACTGGAATTTTAAAATCAAGTAATTTTGTTTTTTGGCAACATTTTTGCAATAAGAAAGTTCTGAAACAGTAAAAAAATAAATCATGAGTAAAAAAAAGATTGAAAAAGAGGTGGAAATGAATGAGCAAATAAAATCTTTGGTAGAAGAAAAAGCAGAATTAAACGACCGGTTTCTACGCTTATATTCAGAGTTTGAAAACTACAAAAAAAGAACCAACAAAGAAAAAATAGACCTGATTGCTACTGCATCAGAGAAAGTTATCATTGCCTTACTTCCTGTGGTTGATGATTTTGAAAGAGCCATAAAACATAATGAAAATGTGAATGATATTACTGTTCTAAAAGAGGGTTTTGAACTCATTTACAATAAATTAATAGCACTGTTCAACCGTTTTGATATTGTAGAAATTTCTGCAACGGGCGAACAGTTTGATACAGACCTGCACGAAGCAATAACGCACTTTCCTGCGGCAAGCAAAGAGGATAAAGGAAAAATAATGGATGTTACAGAAAAAGGTTACAAGTTGAAAGACAAAGTAATACGTTTTTCTAAAGTTGTGGTCGCCAATTAATATAACTTGTGACTAATTATTATGAAAAGAGATTATTACGAAATTCTGGGCGTAGATAAAAATGCTTCAACAGAAGAATTGAAGAAGGCTTACCGGAAAAAAGCGATGGAGTTTCACCCCGATAGAAATCCGGGAAATAAAGAAGCAGAAGAAAAGTTTAAAGAAGCGGCTGAGGCGTACGATGTGTTAAGTACTCCGGAAAAACGCCAGCGATACGACCAGTTTGGACATGCCGGGGTAAGCGGAGCATCAAGCGGAGGATATCACGTTGATTTTGATGTGAATACAATATTTGAACGCTTTGGAGACCTGTTCGGGGGTAATTTTGGCGGTGGATTTAGCGATTTTGTAGGCGGATTTGGCGGCGGCGGAAGAAAACAACAACGACCGCGGGTAAGAAAAGGCTCAGATCTACGCGTTACCGTGAAACTTACCTTGGAAGAGATTTCCACTATCACCGAGAAAAAACTTAAAATTAAGAAAAAGGTAGCCTGTGCACAATGTGCCGGAAAAGGAACCAAAAATAGTACCGATATAGTTTCCTGCCCTAAATGTAATGGTTCCGGACATGTCATTCATCAACAGCGAAGTATGTTTGGCATTATGCAACAAGCCGTTATTTGCGACCAGTGCAATGGTGAAGGTACTGTAATTAAGAACCCATGCTCAAACTGCAACGGAACAGGTACTATGAACGGAGAAGAGATTGTTACGATTTCAATTCCGGCGGGTGTACACGACGGAATGCAACTTTCGATGCGCGAAAAAGGAAATGCCGCACAAAGAGGTGGAATAAACGGCGATCTGATTGTTGCTATTGAAGAGATGCCCCACGAAACCTTTGAACGTGAAGGAAATAATTTGTACCTCAATTACTATATCTCATTTCCTCAGGCGGCGTTAGGCGGTAGCGTGGATATTCCTACCTTAGACGGGAAAGCGCGAATTAAATTGGTGGCAGGAACCCAGGGGGGACAAGTGCTACGTCTGCAAGGAAAAGGACTTCCCGAAATGCAATTCCACAGAAAAGGAGATCTAATAGTAAATGTAAATGTTTGGACCCCAAAAACCCTTTCCAAAGAAGAGAAGGAAAATATTGAAAAGTTTTTACAATCCGATAATTTTACACCAAAACCCGGAAAAAACGAAAAATCGTTCTTTAACAGGGTAAAACAATTTTTTTCGTAGTGACAAGGCGTGCTACGGCTCTACAAAGTCATTTTAATAATGAGCTATATAAATAATTAACGCACTGTATTTCAGAAAAATAGATGTTTCTTTGCGGTCATAGAAAGCACTATGGAAAATTTTATTTTCTTTGCAAACAGAAAACAGCCAAATTTAATATATTGTATCAAACTTGGTTGTATAATATTATTTTCTTTTTTTTCGCACCATGACCTTATTAGATTCTCCAATTATTTCCGGCCTGAAACTCCTTAAACCCAAATTATTTAATGATGAACGCGGGTATTTTTTTGAAAGTTATAACAGCGAAACTCTTAATAAATTAGGTATCAATGATGATTTTCTTCAAGACAACCAATCCTATTCAAAGAAAAATGTAATAAGAGGACTGCACTTTCAGGTACCACCGTTCGCACAGGCAAAATTAGTACGCGTTGTAAAAGGTGCTGCCCTCGATGTGGCAGTAGATTTAAGAAAAGATAGCCCTACTTACGCACAATATTTTTCAGTATTGTTAAGCGAAGAGAATAAACTGCAATTTTATATCCCGGAAGGATTTGCTCACGGATTCGCAGTTTTAGAAGACAACACGATTTTTGCCTATAAATGCTCCAATATCTATCATAAAGAATCGGAACGAACTTTTTTATTCAATGATAATGATTTGAATATTGATTGGCAAATTGATAACCCTATTGTTTCTGAAAAAGATACGCAAGGTATTCGTTTTAAGGATTTTATAACTCCGTTTTAATTTGTTTTATGATAAAATTAGTTATCTTTGATTTAGATGGCACGTTGCTAAATACCATTAACGATATTGCAGAGTGTACCAACTTTGTGCTGCAAAAACATGGTTTTCCCATATACGAGGTGGAGGCTTACAAGAATTTTGTAGGAAATGGCGTGGTAGTTTTGTTGGAGCGAGTACTGCCAAAAGATATTTCAGAAACAGTTTTCAACACAATTCTTCAAGACTTTATGCACCATTATGAAATTCATAAAGAAGATAAAACCATTCCTTACGAAGGGATGGTTGAAACATTGGAGGAGATGCAGAAAGGGGGGATTCTGTTAGCTGTTGCCACCAACAAGCCACATGATTTACTACCCGCTTTGATGCAGCGTTTTTTTCCCTCCATAAAATGGGCAGCCGTTTTTGGAGGCAGAAAAGATATTCCCGTGAAACCAAATCCACAAATAGTTTACGATATATTAAATACCATAAATAGTAGAGTCGTGGCGTGTCGCGTCTCTACCAATGAAATTCTATTTGTGGGCGACACCGCAGTTGATATGGAGACCGCTAAAAATGCCGACATCGCAAAGATAGGTGCACTATGGGGATTTAGGACAAAAGAAGAATTAGAAAATGCAGGGGCAGATTATATCATTGAAAACCCTTTGGAATTATTGAGGATTATATAGTTCTTCTTTACAAGCAAGACAATACCCGAATACGGGTGGAAACTTGACAATTTGTAAAATCTTCAAGCGAAACTGATTATTCAAATCCTGCAATATTGTAATTTACGCAACAAAGTGTACTTTTGCGGACGAATTTGTTGCAAAAAAGTGTTAAATATTCAATAAATAAACCGCAAAAAAATGTATAGAACTACAGTTAAACAACTCATACAATGGAAATTAGACAAAATAAAAAGCCACTTGTATTTTTAGGTGCACGTCAGGTTGGAAAAACTTATCTTATGGACGTGTTGCCTCGTTTTGCTCGGCGCAGGTGCTTTGCAGTTAATTAATCAAAACTCATCACCTAATTTCCACACAGTTATCTCTCAAAACTAATCTTAATCTTTGATAATCAATAAGTTATTAAAGTTATTCTATGTTCAAAAGCGAGCATTTAGGTTAAAAATTAGTTTGAGGGGTTATGAATGGGATTCCTCGCTGCGCTCGGAATGACAGCACAATTTTGCTATATGGGAGGGGCGGAAAATGCGGCGGCGGCATTTCGGCAGGCTCAATGACCAGCCGCCGCGTTGTCAT
>JAIRVY010000132.1 GCA_031253655.1 Bacteroidales bacterium | reverse complement strand
AATATTAACAATCAATTGTTTATAAATAAATTGAAGTAATTTTCTCTGTGATACTTCGTGTTCTTTGTGTCTCTGTGTTGAAAAAAATAAAAACTTTTAATTTTAATGATTTTGCCCTGGATTCACCACCCATTTTGCCCATAAATCTCTTTACTCTATTTTGATTGTCGTAATATGCAGTAAGAAAGCATACGGTAGTTTCCGTGTCCCACCCCAGTTTGATGTTCCATTTTGGAATATCAAGTTGAATTCATCTTTATTCAGTTGAAACATAAAAACTTCAGGAAACCTGTCAATATTATTCTTCCAACTTAGAATTGTATTGTTTAATACGCTACTTTCTTCACACTGTTTCCCGATTTAATAATATAGATTCCCCGCGTATTTAATTTTATACTCATTGTATCATTGGTAACTTTACTACTATAAAGCAATTTTCCCATCACAGAATATACCTCCAAGCAATCGTCTATTTTTAATTCGCTAACGTATAATTTATCATTTACCATCCATGCTATTAATGATTTGTTATCAATTACTTTTGGTACTGATAATTCTTCTTTTACTTCAATGTTTGAAAGAATTAACTGTTTTTGATTAGTACAGTCCCAATGACGAAAAGCAATATGTATTTGTTTTCCGATATATGTGGATAGCGGTATTTTGATAGTTTTTACGCCGTAACCGGTAAGTTCGCCGGTAAGCCATTCGGTATAATCGGAAGGATATAGTGTTTCTGTACGCACTGCGATAAATTCGGCAGGAGCTATGCCGGTGGTTGAAATCAATATAGAATATTTCTCAGCACCGTTCTGTTCCGAATCTGCGCCGCCAATCTTACAAGTAAGATAAGCGCTTTGATTTATTACTAACGGAGGGGTTAACAGCCAGTTGTCCGGGGTTAGTGAGATTCCATAAGTGGTATCATTCGATTTGGATATGGCATAATAAGTTCCGTTTGTTTCTAGCGAAAACCACTTTTTTGTATCTCCGTCGGCGTCAATATTTATCCAGCAATTGGAAATCTCTCCCGGTAATATTCCTTGAAACTTGCCCTGCCACGGGAAACTTGTAACCGGTGGACAAACCCTGTTTTCAACAATCTTGGTTTTTGAATCGTTGTTGGGATTCATATCATCCGGCAAAACCACCGTAACTTTAATAATATGATTGCCTGCAGCCGAAAGATTCAGTTTTTTATTAAAAGTATAATTAGCCGCAGCCAAACTAATAATATATCCGGTATAATTCTCGGTAGCAATTTCTTCGCCGTTATATTCCAACTTTAACTGAAATCCGCTGATATTTGCACCGCCATTATTTTTTATTTTCACCGTTACCGTTTCTGCTGCAGTTAAATTCATTCCTAAACTAGGCGGAGCGGAAATTTCCACTATTTCCGCATCTATGAAATTGTTCAAATTAAAAACATTAATATCATCAAGCGACCAGCAATGTCCTGACTCCCCGCCGGTGTTGGTATATTTGAATGCGACATAAATATTTTTTCCCGCGTAAGCACTCAAAGGAACTTCGATTCTTTTCCACACTTCGTCGGGAGTAAGGTCGCCGGATAAACTGAGAATTTCGGTAAAAGATGAAGTGTTGGTATTGGTTGTTGAAACCCAAACTCCTGAGTAAGTAAAGTATTTCCTATCGTAAACATGCGACCAAAATTCCAGCATAAAATCGCCATACGACGGGATAGAAAACTTAGGCGAAATGAGCCATCCTAGCGAGCCGTCCCACCATGAATAACACGCTCTGTATTTGCCTGTGTGGGCGCTGTACGGCATACTTTTCCATTCCCCGATTTTTGTCCAGCAATGCGGAGGAAATATTTCCTCTTCAAAACCCTCATCGTAGGGAAAAGTAAGCGCATCGCAGACTAAATTTCTCACAACAGCGGTCAATTCATTGTTTTCGGGAACCTCATCGCCCTCTAAATCGGCAATTACTTTTAAAGTATAATAACCGGATACAGACAGGTCAACTTTAGCATTGAAAGTATAGATTGCTTCGCCTAATCCCGGAATGGTATTTGTATATACCTCTTTAGATATTAAACCGTCGTTACAATACAACGACAAATCGAATCCGGCAACGGGATTTCTACCGTTGTTTTTTATCGTAACCTTAACAACCTCGTGGTTTGAAAGATTCAAATGAACTCCTTTTGGAGTAATCTCTTTTACAGCAATATCAGATGTAACATAATCACATACATTCATTGCGTCTATTTGAACGGAAGCGCCATATTCGGCGTATGCTTCAAATGCAATATAGTATTGGGTGGAGGGTTGGGGGAGCGGAATTATTCTTTCTGTCCAGTTCTCAAGTGTTTCCGTATATTTTTCTAAGAATACCCATGGTTGGTGAGCTCCGGTTTTGTAATAAATTTTTAAACTGTCCTGGTCCCCCGTGTAAAATTGTTGAATGTGATGAAACTTCAAAACAGGATTGTTCATTGACGTAATATTCAGGGGCGGAGTTATTAATTTTGTAATGGCGCCATCTTTACCGTTAGTGTAGAAAAATACTTTATAGTTCCCCTCAAAAGCCGTTTTCGGTTCTAATCCCGGAATGCCTTGTGCCCAGGCAGCGTTACAAACTCTCCAGTTATAATTTTCTGCCACATATTCCTGTGTCCAGCAGAGAGGCAAGTTGTTTCCGTTGTCTTCAAAACCTTCAAAATACGGGAATGAAGTGTGAACATTGCATCCCAGATTGTTAATCATAGAAGTAGCGGTGTCGTTTGCCTGTATCTGATCACCGGTTAAATTGGTTACCACTTGCACTTTATGTATTCCTGCTGCAGAAAGATCTAGAGTTGTGTTGAAGATATAAGTTGCCTCCCCTAAACTTGGAATAGAGCCGTTAAAAGATTCGGTTACTTTAAGAATTTCATTATCAAATAGTTTCAAACTAAAACCGCTTGCTGCTGAGCCGCCGTTATTTTTTATGCGCACCGAAATCTGCTCGCTCGTTGAAAATAGAGGGTAATTGCCGGAAACAGGCGTAATACCAAAAGGTTGAATATCTACAAAACCGGCAAAATGATTAACTTTTACGTCATCAATAAACCACCTGTGTCCGTCGGTATTGCTGTAAAGAAATGCAATATATATAGATTGTCCGAGATAATTATCTAATGGAACGACAATATTTTTCCAACTGGCGATTTGAATCTCATCTCCTGATAAAACCTTTACTTCGGTAAATGCTTCCAAGTTGGTATTTACGGTTGTTGATATTAATATTCCACTATATTGATATCCAATAAGCTGTACATAAGACCAAAAGTCTAACTCCGGATTTCCGTAATTTGGAATGACTATTTGCGGTGTAATCAACGCTGTTTTCTGTAGCCCTTGGGAAGCACCGGCAAAATCGTGCATGGCAGAACCTAATGAATTACCGTGAGTAGTGTAGGTTATTCTTTCCCAGGTTTTTGCGCCGGAAACATCAAGTATTGTCCATCCTGCCGGCGGAAATGTAGTTTCCTCAAAACCTTCAAAAAAAATGGCTTGTGAAAAGCAAAATCGAAATAAAAGAAGAAAAAAGACAAAGAATAATAATTTTTTCATTTAATGGTTAAATAATAAGGTAACTAATCTTGGTAATCAAGCAAATCAAATAAAAATCATATTTCATACAACTGATAAATATCCGGCAAATTTCTCCCCAAGCCGTTATAATCAAGCCCCCGCCCTACAACAAACAAATCAGGAATATTGATCCCTACATAGTGCACGGGCAAATTCAATTTATAGGCATCGGGTTTCATGGTGAGAGTAACAATGCGGATCTCTTTGGCACCCTTTTGGTTTAACAATTCTGCTAAAGTTTGGTAGGTTTTACCTGTATCCACAATATCCTCAATGATAAGCACACGCTTTCCCTGCACATCTTCATTCAATCCTATCAATGTTTTCATATTTTCAGTGGAAGTTGTTCCCTGGTATGAACTTAATTTAATACACGATAAAACTGATGAGAATTGCAGCTGTTTGAGCAAGTCTGCGGCAAAAACAATAGCGCCATTTAAAGTAACTAAAATCAACGGCGGTTCATCCATGTAATCTTCATTGAGTTGCTTTGCAATTTTAGTGATTATTCTGTCAATCTCTTTCGACGAAATATATTTGATAAACTTCTTATCGTGTAATTGAATTATTGCCATTTTTTTTTATTAAATGTTTGGCAAAAGTAGCAGTTTTTTATCAGTTTTATGAATGAAATAAATATTTAGTTATTTATTTTAACATTTATTAACATTTTGAAAACAAATGACTCACTGTTTTAAGTTGCTTGAAATGAAATCCATAATAACTTATTTGCAGAAAAAGTAAAATTACTTAGTTGGGAATACTTAGGTAAAAATTGAGTAAAATTACTTAGAAAAGAATCAATTATTAAATATATTTTTGCCGCATCATTTTAAAATATAAAAAAAGGGAAAGATAGTGACAAAAAAGTTAAGAAAATAATGCGGAGTGAATCATAGTAATAACCGAAGATGTGAACTGATTTCTAACCGCAAAACAACATATAACAAAAACAAAAAATTAACGAAGGAGAATGCCGATAGCCTGAAAGTGGAGGCTTTATATTAAAAATTTTATTAAAAAATGAAAAAATTTGTTTTATTTTCAGTAAGTGCTATTTTTGCTCTTGCTTTAATCTTTTTTGCATGCCAAAAAGAAACTTCTAATGATGCCAGCAGTAAACCAAATAAGGCTGTAAACCTTTCTGATGTAGGTATTTATTATGACTTCGTAGAAGGAGGTTATTTGTTAAATGAACAGGCAGTTAAGTCGCACAACCTGGTTGTTATTAGCACAACTTTCAACAACGGTGAAGTATGGGAGGCTTATAAGTCTGATGGCTCATCAAACAGTTCAGTTTACGACATTTATGTTAATCACGATGACAAAGAGTATTCATCTTTTTGCGGATCTTATGCTTCAAATGCTTTCGGAGGATTAACCGAATGTTATGAAAGTGGCGAATTGGATGCGGTAAAAGGTGCAAGAATTATTTCTGCCCTTAACTATATTTACGACAACTATGGTTCTTTGAACGGATGGGTAGAGTTTTCACCTCAAGGCGAAATTACGCCGGAAAATGCTACAAAAGTTATTGCGCAGTGTGTGATTTGGATGATTCTGGATTATGTAGATGTTGACGGAAATCCTGTACAGCCTCAGAATGGTATTGTATCGGTTTACCCGCAGTATGCACAACCCGGCGTAGAATATCGTTGGTATGCTGATAAAGGCTTTGATGTAGTAATTGATGCAGCTTATGCAGCTGGAATGTCAGGTTACACTGGCTCTGAAACAGTAAAATCTCTTGCATATTTAGTAGGACCTCAATATCCAAGCGACATCGTGTCATGGCAACCACAAATTATTCCTTTAGGAGGTATTACTCCAACAACTACAACTATTACTGGACCATCTTGGGGAACAGTTACCGCTTTAGCATCAGACGATTATACAGAATGGGTTAATTTACCGCTTAGCAGCAAATTCGACAAAAAGAATAACCCTATTAATATTAAATATATTGTACCTAACGCTAACCACTTTACTTGCGCTAAATTAACCAGAACTCAATTAGAAGAAGGCGTTGAGCTTACTTTGGTTGTAGATAATAAAGTTGATAAAGTTGGTACTGCCGTTGTTAAATTAAACCAAACAACCGGTATGATTGATATTACTATTAATAAAATAAATGAACAAGCCTGTAAATTTGGCGTATTAGCATTTACAAATTTAGCAGGAACACCAAACAATGGAAATATTCATTCCATAAACAAACTTGCCGATATGCAAAAATTAGGTGCAGCTCCCAATGTTTCAAAATTCGACCACAACAACCCTAAAAGTATCCCTTGCCCAGCAGGAAATATTATTTATATTTACTTACACGGTAACCCAATGCAATTCTTCTTATAGTATCTAGAATATTCATATTGCAAAGTAAAAAAAATGGAGTGTCAGTAAAACACTCCATTTTTTTATTTTAGAGCCAAAACTTATTTTTCAAACATAGATGCGTATTCCGTTCATTGCCCCCCACCAATCGGGACTGCTACATGAGGCGCAATACAATCTTTTATCATTTTCACAATCTTATTTTCGTTTGAAATCCTATGGTCTTTCATTGTACGAAAATAGGATAAAAATAGTTTCTCTGCACAAGTCGAATAGTAAAATTTTATATTTTTGCATCCTTATTAAAAAAAAAAATTAACCCTAAACACCAATTATTATGAAAAAACTATTTCTTATTATTACACTGTTTGTAAGTATTGCAGGATTTGCCCAGCCCAGAGCAAAGATTTCTAATCCTATTCCTGACAGAAAAAAACAGACCGCCGCCAATAAACCGGAAAAATCTCCAAATGTTATTAAACAGAGTTTAGACAGCGTTGTAACACTGAATGAACATAAGATTGTGTATGAGTATGATAAATATGGGAACAATATTTTGATGGTCTATTTTTATTGGGATACAAATAATCTCATTTGGATTGAAAGTAATAAAACAGTCTATGAATTCGATAATAATGGGAATGAAACTCTCTATATTACCTACAATTGGAATTGGGAAATAGATAACTGGGAAATATCTTATAAAATTGAGTCAGAATACGATGAAAAAGATAACCTCACCGTGGAAATTACATCTTTTTGGTCAGGAAATCAATTGGTAATGAAAAATAAACGAGAGTATGAATATGATGATAAAGGAAAGATGAGCGTTGATATATTTTATGACTGGGATTTTGACAATAATGACTGGTTGAAATGTTTCAGAGGCGAATCTACTTACAACGACAATGGTTCTTTAGCTGCTTACATTGACCACGAATGGTTGGACAACGTTTGGGTAGCCTATTATAAAATTGAACACTCTTACGATGATAATATTAATAATGTTAAGTGGATAATTTTTGATAGATTTGGTAACGAGTGGGTCTTCGCGGCAACGGGGGAGTCTGAATATGATAGTCACGAAAATAGAATCCATTATGCAGAGTCGCTTTGGACAGGTGATAATTGGGTTAAATTTTTTGAAGAAAAAAATGTTTTTGAGTATGATAATGAAGGAAATATAACCTTGAATATCTATTCATCCTCAAATTGGGAAACGGGCATTTTGGAACCTGTTTCAAAAAATATTTATGAATATAATGTTAATAACAAGGTTATTCTGTCTGAAAGTTATGGGTGGGATGAATATCTTAACAATTGGATAGGCTGGTCTAAAAATAAATATGAGTATAATAACAATACAGGATATTTAGATTTGATGCTGAGTTATTCTTATGAAAATAATAATTGGATTGAAAGCAATAAGTCAGATTATAAGTATGATTCTAATGGTAATATTATTTTAGATAATACTTATTTATGGGAAAGCAACAGTTGGAAATTGTGTCAAAAATCGGAGAATGAATTCGACTTAATGTATTCAGTATCAGAGATAATATTTCCTTTTTATTACTCTCATAAGAATATGTTGCTTGAAGCAAAAGTTTCTTATTTAGACGGAACAGAATGGAATATCTCTCATTCCACTTATTACTGGTCGGCAAAAGATATTGAAGTGAGTATTAATGATGTAACTTTTTCTCCATCTTCCATTACCATTTATCCAAATCCCGTTTCTGATATTTTAAATATTAATATTGAGGGTTCCGACATAATTCCGAATGTTAATATTTACTCCATGCAAGGTGCTTTAATGATTCATAGGCTTGGAAATCAGATAGATGTTTCCTCTTTAACAAGTGGGATTTATTTTGTAATTGTTAATGGGCAATGCAAGAAAATTGTAAAGCAATAATATTTTCTATAAGGGCAAACTTTTTTTGTTGCAGATCTTTATTGTAAATTCGGATACTGTTTTTGCTCAATTAATTATTGATAAAAATATACGTGAATATACCCTACATTATTGTAAGTTCCTAACTTCCTACTCTTTCCTCTTTATCCTCTAATCCATTGTTACAACGGTTTTTTTTATGCTTCATTGTTAGAAAAAAATACTAAATGTTTCCGAGTGTAAGGAAATTATGTGTATATTCGTATCGTAATGTGATGGGACAGACTCAAAAAATATTTTTGAGAAAGCCCATCCGAATGCAGTTAAAATGGTTAAAAATTAGTTTGAGGCGTTATGAATGGGATTCCTCGCTGCGCTCGGAATGACAGCACAATTTTGCTATATGGGAGGGGCGGAAAATGCGGCGGCGGCATTTCGGCAGGCTCAATGACCAGCCGCCGCGTTGTCAT
>JAIRVY010000130.1 GCA_031253655.1 Bacteroidales bacterium | reverse complement strand
ATATGAACTCTAAATTACAAAGATTCATCACTGCAAATTATGGAACAAGAGATATAGACTTTCTCCTCTTCCGTACTGCCAAATATTTTTCTTAGCACTAAAAAAAAAGATTTAGCCCTTTTTTTACAAATACGTTTATTTTAAAAAAAAAAAAGTATTTTCGCGGGCTAATTATGTAGATACTAAAACAAAAATCATTTTATTAACCAAATTTTATTTATTATGAAAAATTTTATTTTATTACTTGCTGTTATAGCAAGTTTCAGTTTCTTGCACGCACAGAGCTGCGACCCTGCTAAAAATCTGACAGTTGGATACTCGTCAGATTGTACAAAGGCAATACTAAATTGGGGAGTACCGGGAAAATGTCCAATTGTTACGACAGTTCCCAAAAAGATTCAGGGTGAAAAACAACCCGGGCAAAGCAATTTAGAAAGAGTGAGCAGATTTGCAACAAGTACTGCAATTAACAATGAACCTGTTGTAGAGATGAGAGGGCCAACCAGCGAATTTTATTGCTCTAATTATGCAGCATCCGAAACTTCAAAAATTCTTAGAAAAGGTATTCTATCCACACCAACAACTACAACTAATGTTGGTACTATTGGAAATAGAGCCATTCAGGCTTCAGAGTATATTAACGGAACTCTTTATGCGATTGACTATGGCGCCGGTACTAACAGATTAGGTACTATTAATATGGAAACGGGTGCCTGGACAAATATTAAAAACAACGTTGCAAGTGATGCTGTTAGTTTGTGTTACAATCCTACCAATGGATTGGTATATACTTTCCAATGGGACCCAGGTTCTTTCGGAACGATTGACCTTACTACCGGTAACTTTACCCACGTGGGAAATGTTACCACTACGATGAGTGCTGCAATTGATAATGATGGCGTTTGTTATGCTATTACTTCAGATGGTTATGTTTCAAGCCCGCTATGGTTTGGAACGGTTAATCTGGCAACCGGTCAGTTTACTAAAATAGGACCTGATCTTACCGGAAGCGGCAGTGTTCAGGAATTATCAGTTGACCGTGAAACCAATGAACTCTATTGGGGAAGAGTGGATGGCTTTCTGTATAAAATCAATAAAACAAATGCTGCAACTACGAATTTGGGAATAGTATCCGGAACACCTATGCAGTTAGGAATGTTTAGCCTTAAAACTTCAATCTCATTACCAACCTGTGAACCAATTTCAAACCTTTCCATAACTTCAACAGGAAATACCGTAAACTTATCCTGGAGCGCTGCCCCTGGGTCACCCACCGGATATAAGATTGAGTATGACGGCACAACCTTAACAACCGTTACTACTACTTCATATACACATAATTCCGTTCCGAATGGTTTACATACTTACACGATTACAGCTCTTTTTTCAGAATCTTGTATTCCATTAGGAGTAACTAAAACCCATATCGTAGGCGATTACTGTATGTTTAGATTTGTCTTACGTGATGCTGAAGGTGATGGCTGGGGGGGGTCACAAATAATAATAATGAAAGGTGGAGTTTTACTTGAAGCTCTTACTGTTGGGAACGACGTATTAGAGGTTACTAAATTTGTTGTGCTACCTACAGGAACACTTAACTTTTTCTGGGAAGCAGAAGGATCTGCTGACTTTGAATGTTCATTCGATATCTATAATTCTAATGATGATTTGATATATACTTGTCCTAATGCTGAATTAATTGGGGGCGAGTTCTTTACTTACCATAATGATTGTGGCGGGGCTCCAACCCCAATTGCTTACAACGTGTACCGCGATACCGAAAAACTTACCCCAAATCCTATTACCACTACTTTTTTTGAAGATATTACATTCGACAAAACCAAAGCCTATACATGGAGCGTAAAAGTAGCCTGTGAAGGTGGCGGCGAATCTGCCCCTGTAACCAAAGAGATGGCAGCGTGCTACGATGCTATTTGTAAACCGGTTACTGGTGTTAACGCCGTGTTTGACGAAGCAGCAAAAGAAGTTGCTGTAACCTGGACTGCTCCCTCCGGAGGATTAACAGTTCAAAAATATAAAATCTTTGAGGGAGAAGATGAAATTGGTGAAGCCACTACCACAACATATAAAGTTGATATTTCTGGTTTAACAGCCGGTGAATATACCAGAAGTTACTGCGTACTCCCCGTATTTGATGAATCCGTTTGTACCGGAGACGTACAGAAAGTATGTGGAGACGTTTCTTTCACACTGAGTATCAAGGACTATACAAATACATTCTCCATCCGTCCAAATCCTGCAATAAACACTATATCTATTAAAGCAAAAAGCGATTTCAATAAGATAGAAGTAGTTAACTTCTTGGGACAAAAGGTAATTGCCGAACAAAATGACGGAAACTCTGCCATATTGGATATCTCTACGTTGACCAACGGAGTATATTTTGTTCGCATAATTTCCGAAAACGGCGCAAGCGTGATGAAGTTTGTGAAACAACAGTAAGCAATTATGACTTAATAATAAAAATTAGAAATTAAGAGTTACTTATAACGATTAATGAGCAAAGAAGAGGCTCTCTAAACAGGGAGCCTTTTTTAAATATTAAATTATTAAATTTATTTTTGCACCCTATTTAGATATAAAGATTTATGCCAAGGAAAAACACTGATTTCTGCTCCTTTTGCGGTAAAGCTATTAAAAGGACCGATTTTTTTGTAACCGGAATAGCCGGTATAATTTGTGAGGAATGTACCATTGCCTTGGGAAATATTCATAAGGATTACTGCAGCCAATTTGGAAAACGCAAAAAAAATGAACTGAAATTCAATCTGTTAAAACCTGTTGAAATCAAAGAAAAATTAGATGAATATGTCATCGGGCAGGAGGAAGCAAAAAAAGTAATTTCGGTGGCAGTGTACAACCATTATAAAAGATTGCTACATACAGCACAAGATAATAATGAGGTAGAACTGGAAAAATCGAACATATTGTTGGTGGGTGAAACAGGAACCGGTAAAACATTGCTGGCAAAAACCATCGCGCGTTTGTTGGACGTGCCGTTTTGCATAGCCGACGCCACCGTGTTCACAGAAGCCGGCTATGTGGGCGAAGATGTGGAAAGTATCCTCTCGCGGCTATTGCAAGCTGCGGACTACGATGTAGAAAAAGCCGAACGCGGCATCGTTTTTATTGATGAAATAGATAAAATTGCAAGAAAAGGAGCAGATAATCCTTCCATTACACGAGATGTATCCGGCGAGGGTGTGCAGCAGGCTATGCTGAAACTTTTAGAAGGTACAACAGTAAATGTCGCCCCCGAAGGCGGCAGAAAACACCCTGAACAAAAGTTTACCGTTGTTAACACACAGAACATTCTGTTTATCGCCAGCGGCGCCTTCAACCAAATGGATAAAATTATTGCAGAGCGTTTAAACACAAATAGAATCGGATATAATCAGAAAAACAGAGTGTTAGACAAAAACAATATGATGCAGTATATTACTGCACAAGACTTGAAATCTTTCGGATTAATTCCGGAACTTTGCGGGAGGTTTCCAATGATAACCTATTTATCTTCCTTAGAAAGAGAAGCGTTGAGACGGATCCTACTGGAGCCCAAAAATGCGCTGATTAAACAGTATGAACGTTTGTTTATCTTTGATGGCATTGACCTGAAATTTACCGAAGATACTATTGATTATATTGTTGACAAAACCATCACGTTGAAATTAGGTGCTCGCGGTTTACGCTCCATAATGGAACGGATAATGACCAATGCGATGTACGAATTTCCCTCTACGGGAAAAAAGAAAATTGAAATTGATAGAAAATACGCTGAAAGTCAGATGGGTAATTAATTTTCAACAAAAAATTTTTATTTAAAAAAAAATATATTTTTGCCGCCTCAAAAGAGCAAATGACCAATGGTGTAAAGGTAGCACTCCAGATTTTGGTTCTGTCGGTCTTGGTTCGAATCCAGGTTGGTCAACTCTACACTACTCTCACTAAATTGGTGGGAGTTTTTTTTAGAAGATGATAAAGTGGGGCATAAAAACCCCTTTTTTTTTGAAAATTAACAATATAAATAAATAATCTTATGGAAGAAAGTTTAAACCTACTGGAAACCTTAGCCGAGTTTAAAGATTTTAAAAACATTGAAAGAGAATCATTGATGCGGATTCTGGAGGATATTTTCCGCTCAGCCCTCACCAAGAAATATGGCGCAGAAGCAAGTTTTGAAGTCATTGTGAACGTGGATAGAGGCGAATTGGAAATTCAACGCTACAGAGAAATTGTTGAAGATGGAAAAGTGGAAAACCCGTTTACTCAAATTGCGTTCTCCGAAGCGATTAAAATTGAGCCCGACTTTGAAATAGGAGAGGAAGTAATGGAAAATGTTCGTTTTTCCGACTTTGCCCGTCGCGAGATACAAGCACTGCGCCAACACTTGATTACAAAAGTTATGGAATATGAAAAAGACCTCATCTATAAGAAATATGAACACAAAATTGGAGAACTCGTTTCGGGAGAGGTTAGTCAGGTGTGGAAAAAAGAGATTCTGGTAATGGATGAAGATGGCGTTGAACTGATTCTACCGAAAAGCGAGCAGATTCCTGCCGATAAATATAAAAAAGGAGACACTATCTCCGCTGTTGTATTACGCGTGGACATCAAAGGGTCTTCTCCGCAGATTATCATTTCAAGAACCTCTCCACTCTTTTTAGAAAGACTTATGGAAACAGAAATACCGGAGGTTTACGACGGACTTATTACCATTAGAAATGTAGTGCGTGCCCCGGGCGAAAGGGCAAAGGTTTTGGTGGAATCTTTCGACGATAGAATTGACCCCGTAGGTGCTTGCGTAGGTGTGAAAGGTAGCAGAATTCACAGCATTTTTCACGAACTGAGAAAAGAAAGTATTGACGTCATTAATTATACAACCAACATACAACTGCTCATCTCCAGATCTTTAAGTCCTGCAAAAATATCTTACCTCGAAATTGATGAAGAAAATAAAACCGCAAATGTTTACATGAAGCCCGACCAGGTTTCATTAGCCATTGGGAAAGGTGGATATAATATCAAATTAGCAAGTAAACTAGCAGGCTACGAAATAGATGTGTTTAGAGATGATATTAAAGAAGAAGAAGATGTTGATTTGAACGAATTTACTGATGAATTTGACCAGTGGGTAATCGACGCATTTAAAGCCATTGGTTGCGACACTGCCACCAGCGTATTAAAACTAGGCCGCGAAGAACTGATACAACGCACTGACCTTGAAGAAGAAACCGTGGACGAAGTAATTGCGTCTGTTAAGAAGGAACTTGATATCGAATAGTTTAAACCAAAAAATATATGTCTGACGAAAAGAAAATCCCGCGTTTAGGAAAAGCAGCAGGTGAGTTTAATGTGGCGATATCTTCAATTGTGTCTTTATTGAAAAAGAATAAGATAGTAATTGATGAAAACCCGAATACAAAACTCTCTGAGGAGATGTATGAAATTCTTGTTAAGGAGTTTCAAAGTGATAAAATGGTAAAAGAGGAGTCCACAAAATTAGATATTGGCGTTTATACAAAAACAAAAGAGGAAGCAAAAGAGGAAAAACATCAGCAGGAAGAACTTCCCAAAAAACCGGTAACTGCTACCCAAAAAACAGAAAAAGAGCCGGTTGTTGAAAAAGTTTCTGTGTCCCTTCGAGGTCCAAAGGTGTTAGGAAAAATTGAATTAGAACCCAAAAAATTAGTTGAGAAAAAACCTGAAAAAGTTATTCTTGAGCCTGTTGTTACCCAACCACTCTCTCCTGTTATTGATCCGGAAGTTAAGGAAATTAAAGAAACTACAAAACCCGAACATATTGAAACTGTTGTTGAAGACCTTTCAAAAAATATAAAAACACTTGGTAAGATTGATTTGTCGGTTTTTGAAGTTAAGAAACCGGAAAAAGGTAAGGATAAATCAAGGCAAGAGAGAAAGGATAGTAAAAGAGGAAAAGAAGTTAAAGAAGTTCAAGAAGCTAGAGAAGTTAGAGAAGTTAAGGAGGTGGATAAGGGTCTTGATGTTGCAGTAACAACTACTCAGACAGAAACCATGACTACGGTTGAACACATTAAAACTAAGCATATCAAAGTAGATTCCCCGGTGGTGTTAGGTAGAATTGATTTGGGAGCCTTTAATAAACCTAAGGAACTTATCAAAAAAGACCAGCTGGAACCCAAAAAAGAGAATGAGAAAGAAAAAACTGAAAAAGCAACTATAGAGAAAAAACGGAAACGCAAGCGCATAAAGTTCCAAGCAGGAAAACCTTCTGATGAAGAAAAACTAAAACAAGCAGCCGCTAAAGCAGAAATTTCAGAAGAGGATATTCAGCGCCAAATAAGAGAAACGATGCAACGTCTTGAGCCGCTTGGAAAATCAAAAACCTCCAAACGAAGAAGAGAAAAACGGGCTCAAATTCAAACAGTTATGCTCGAAAGTGAAATTCTGGAATTGGAAAATCAAAAGAAACTGAAAGTTACCGAGTTTATTACGGCTAACGATTTAGCAATATTGATGAATGTTTCCGTAACTCAAATCATATCAACCTGTATGAGCATCGGTCTTTTCGTCTCTATTAATCAGAGGTTGGATGCGGAAACTATTTCGCTGCTTACCGAAGAATTTGGCTTTGAGGTGGAGTTTGTGGGCGTTGATACGGATGAAACCATTAAAATAGAGGAGGATGACAGTCCCGAAGATTTAGAAACTCGCCACCCCATTATTACAGTTATGGGGCACGTTGACCACGGAAAAACATCGCTGCTCGACTATATTCGCAAAACCAACGTCATTGCCGGTGAAGCCGGCGGAATTACGCAACACATTGGTGCATACCTTGTGAATTTACCCGATGGCAAAAAAATTACCTTCTTAGATACCCCCGGACACGAGGCATTTACTGCAATGCGTGCCCGCGGTGCAAAAGTTACAGATTTGTGTATCATAGTAATAGCCGCCGATGACTCTGTGATGCCACAAACAGTGGAAGCCATCAACCACGCTCAAGCCGCCGGGGTGCCTATGGTGTTTGCCATCTCTAAAATTGACAAACAAAACGCTGCTCCCGAAAAAATTAGAGAAGCATTAGCAAATATGAACATTTTGGTAGAGGAATGGGGCGGTAAATATCAATGTCAGGAAATAAACTCAAAATTGGGAACAGGTATTAACATACTTCTTGAAAAAGTGCTTCTTGAAGCTGAAATGCTTGATTTAAAAGCAAATCCAAATAAATATGGCAGCGGCACAATTTTGGAATCTTCGTTAGACAAGGGAAAAGGATATGTGGCTAAAGTATTGATTCAAAACGGAAATATTAAAATTGGAGACCCCATATTAGCAGGCAACTATTACGGCAAAGTGAAAGCGTTGTATAATGAGCGTAATCAACCGTTGAAAGAAGCCGGACCGGCAACGCCGCTGTTGTTGCTCGGACTGAATGGCGCCCCGCAAGCCGGCGACCTTCTAAAAGTAAGTACCTCAGAACACGATGCCAGAATAGCAGCTACTAAACGTGCTCAGTTAGCCCGCGAAATGGGACTTCGTACACAAAAACATATTACTTTGGATGAAATCGGCAGAAGAATTGCCATCGGTGATTTTAAGGAATTGAATATCATTGTTAAAGGAGATGTAGACGGCTCCGTAGAAGCGTTGTCAGACTCGTTGTTGAAACTCTCTACCCCGCAAGTTCAGGTAAATGTAATTCATAAATCGGTTGGCGCTGTAACAGAAAGTGATGTTTTATTGGCTTCTGCATCAAACGCTATCATAGTGGCATTCCAGGTAAGACCTTCTCAGGGTGCAAGAAAATTAGCCGAACAGGAACAAATAGATATCCGCATATATTCTATTATTTACACAGCAATAAACGAAATTAAAGACGCTATTGAAGGGATGCACACTCCGGAAATTCGTGAGAAAATACTTTGCAACCTTGAAGTACGCGAAGTATTTAAAATTACTAAAGTGGGGAATATTGCCGGCTGTATGGCACTTGACGGTAAATTACAGCGCAATACTAAAATCCGCCTTATTAGAGACGGTATTGTTATCTACTCCGGAAAATTAGGTTCTTTGAAACGTTTTAAAGACGATGTAAAAGAGGTACTTGTCGGCCAGGATTGCGGTTTGAATATTGAAAACTTTAATGATATTAAAGTAGGTGATATTATTGAGGGATATGAAGAATTTGAAGTGAAGATAACATTGTAGATTTGAAAATCTAATATATATTTGCACCTCCCTAATTCAAATCTTTATATGTCTAATTATACGGAAGATAGTATTAAATCGTTGGACTGGAACGTTCATATTCGTGAACGCCCCGGAATGTATATCGGTAAATTAGGAGATGGCTCCTCGCACGACGATGGAATCTATGTCCTCCTTAAAGAAGTGTTGGATAACTGCATAGATGAATATATGCGCGGATACGGAAAAAGCATCGAAATTTCTATCAAGGAAGATAAAGTTACCGTAAGAGACTATGGCAGAGGCATTCCGCTGAAAAAAATGGTGGATTGTGTCTCTAAAATCAATACCGGCGGTAAATTCGACGACAGCGCCGCTTACGATACCTCTATCGGCATGAATGGAGTGGGTGTTAAAGCAGTTAACGCACTATCTGCTTTTTTCAGAGTGAATAGTTTTGTGGACGGCAAACAAAAAAGTGCCGAGTTCTCCGAAGGTGTTAAATTGGTGGAAAATAATATTGAACCTACTAAAGAGGCAAACGGTACCTCAATTACTTTTGTGCCCGACAAGTCGTTGTTCGTTAATTTTCACTGGTACAACGAGTATATCGAAAAAGTGATGTGGAACTATGTCTATCTGAATAGAGGTCTAACCATTCATTGCAACGGACAAAAATTTGTTTCTAAAAACGGACTTCTTGACCTCATTAACAACAATGTATCCAACAACCTGCTCTATCCACCTATTCATTTAAAAGACAATGGGTTTGAATGTGCTTTGGTGCATACCAACCGAAATTACAGGGAAGAATACTATACGTTTGTCAATAGTCAATATACTATTTACGGAGGCACGCACCAACAGGCTTTTCGTGAGGCTATTGTGAAAACCATACGCGAGTTTTTTAAGAAAGATTTTGATCCTAACGATGTTAGAAACTCTATAGTGGCAGCGCTTTCTATCAGGGTTAAAAATGCCACTTTTGAAGCGCAAACAAAAACTAAATTGGGTTCGCAATATATGGAACCCGGCGGACAAACCATCCGCAATTATGTGAATGATATGGTAGGGAAACTGTTAGATAAATATCTTTACATGAACCCCGAAGTTGCCGATACCATTCTAAAAAAAATCATAGAATCGGAAAAAGAGCGAAAAGAGATTGCCGGAATAAAAAAAATATCGAAAGAAGTGCAAAAAAAAGTGAGTTTGCACAACAGTAAACTGCGCGACTGCCGTTACCATTTTAACACCAACGATGCCCGCGGAATTGAAACGCAAATCTTTATCACTGAGGGAGATTCCGCCTCCAATTCTATCACTTCTTCAAGAGATGCCAATACGCAAGCCGTTTTCAGTTTACGGGGAAAACCTCTTAACACTCTCAAAAAATCAAGAAAAGATATTTATGATAATGAAGAACTTAGCCTACTTCAAGCCGCACTGAATATTGAAGATGGCCTCGACGGACTACGCTACAACAACATCATCATCGCTTCAGACGCCGACGATGACGGAATGCACATTCGACTGTTATTGCTCACATTTTTCTTAAAATATTTCCCCGATTTGGTAAAATCAGGACACGTTTATATTCTTCAAACCCCTTTATTCAGAGTAAGAAACAAACAAGAAACCATTTACTGTTACTCGGAAGAAGAAAAGCAAAACGCTATCAGTAAATTAGGCGGAAAGCCGGAAATTACGCGGTTTAAAGGATTAGGAGAAATTAATCCGTGCGAATTTAAGAATTTCATCGGAAATAATATGCGCGCCGACCCTGTGGTTTTGGATAAAAAAACGAAAGTAGTTGATATGCTGGAGTTTTATATGGGTAAAAATGATGACGATCGCCGGCAATTCATTATGGAGCGACTTAGGGATGAAATAGATGAAGTTTAATATTTTAAAATTCAATAGTTTAATAGTTAATAAGTTTAATAGTTTAGTAGTTAAATAGATTAAAATAAACCTCTTTTGCACCTCAAATAATAACAAGACAACCTAAGTAACAAGAAATTAATAATTAATATTTAATATTTACAAAAAATGCCTACAATTTCAAAAAAAGGGATGGATATGCCCCCCTCACCTATTCGTAAATTAGTTCCTTATGCCGATGCTGCCAAACAACGCGGCGTAAAAGTGTTTCATCTCAATATCGGTCAACCAGACGTGGAAACTCCAAGACATGCCTTAGATGCCGTTAAAAACAACGACCTAAAAGTGATTGAATACAGCCACTCTGCCGGTAATTTGAGTTATCGTAAAAAGTTGACAGAATACTACAAAAAAGTAGGAATTGATATTACCCCCGATGAAATTATTATTACCAACGGCGGTTCTGAAGCAATTCTTTTTGCCTTCAATACCTGCTTAAACCTCGATGATGAAGTGATTATTCCGGAACCGTTTTATGCAAATTACAACGGTTTTGCTATCTCTTGCGGCGTGAAAGTGAAACCTATCATCTCATCTATTAAAACCGGATTTGCCTTACCCGAAATTGAAGAGTTTGAAAAAATTATTACGCCAAAAACCAAAGCCATTATGATTTGCAACCCCAATAATCCCACGGGATACCTATATTCGAAAGGGGAGATTGAAGAATTGGGAAAATTGGCTGAAAAATACGATCTTTTCCTTTTTGCTGATGAAGTGTACAGAGAATTTTGCTACGACGGCGAGAAACATTTCTCTGTGATGGAACTCAAACATATTGACCAACACGTTGTATTAATGGACTCTGTTTCCAAACGTTACAGCGCTTGTGGGGTGCGCGTGGGTGCGTTCATTTCTAAAAACAAAGAGGTAATGTCCACCGCATTAAAATTTGCACAGGCAAGATTAAGTCCGCCCTCTTATGGGCAAATTCTCGGTGAAGCCGCCTGTGATACTTCACAATCCTACTTCGAGGAAGTGATTACGGATTATATTGCGAGAAGAAATTGTGTAGTAGAGGCTATTAACAAAATACCCGGCTGTTATTGTCCCAATCCAAAGGGAGCATTCTACGCTGTTGCCAGCCTTCCTATTGATGATGCCGATATCTTTTGCCAGTGGTTGTTAGAATCGTTCGACTATAAAGGTAAAACCGTAATGTTGGCGCCGGTTACAGGATTTTACTCTTTCCCCGCCCCTGTGAAAAACGAAGTGAGGATAAGTTATGTGCTAAATGTAAATGATTTGAAAGAAGCGATGGAATGTTTGGCAGAGGCTGTTAAGGTGTATCCGGGAAGGATTTAATAATGATTTTCGCCTGATAAGACGTGGCGCGCCGAACCTGTAGAGACGTGGCGTGCCGCGTCTGTACAATAAAAAATACGAATGATGAACCTTAATAACCTTACACTCAAATCGCAAGAAGCAATCGCGCAGGCGCAGTTAACAGCACATAGCCACAAACAGACGCGTTTAGAAACGCTTCATATTCTAAAAGCTATCATTGAAATTGATGCCCACGTGATTCCCTATTTGTTAAAAAAATTGGATGCAAACCCTAAAATGATTCTTCAAGTGGTAGATAAACAGATTCTAAATTTGGCGAAAGGAACCGGTAACGATATTTATATTTCCCCATCTGCCAACACTGCCATTCAAAAATCAATTGTTTTCAGTAATGAACTACGCGATGATTTTGTTTCGCTGGAACATTTGTTTTATGGAATTTTTATGACGAATGATGAAGCATCAATAATTTTGAAAGATGCAGGAATTAGCGAAAAAGGGATTAAATCGGCGATTGAAGAGTTGCGCAAAGGAAACAAAGCCACCGGCGAAAGTAGCGAAGAATCTTACAACGCACTGAGCAAATACGCTGTGAATCTGAACGATGCCGCATGCAAAGGAAAACTTGACCCCGTTATAGGACGTGATGAAGAGATTAGAAGAGTGCTGCAAATATTGTCGCGCAGAACAAAAAACAATCCAATTTTGATTGGCGAAGCCGGCGTGGGTAAAACTGCTATCGCTGAAGGGTTGGCTCACCGTTTGATAAGTGGAGATATACCGGAAAATCTAAAAACCAAAAAACTCTACTCGTTGGATATGGGCGCATTGATAGCCGGGGCAAAATATAAAGGAGAATTTGAGGAACGTCTGAAAAATGTTATTAATGAGGTTATTGAATCGAACGGAGAAATTATTCTCTTTATTGATGAAATACACACTTTAGTGGGTGCAGGTGCTACCGGCGAAGGCGCAATGGATGCAGCTAATATTCTGAAACCCGCACTTGCAAGAGGGGAACTCCGCTCCATCGGAGCAACTACCTTAAACGAATATCAGAAATATTTTGAAAAGGATAAAGCATTAGAACGTCGCTTCCAACCTGTGAAAATTGAAGAACCCGACAAATACTCAACTATCTCTATTCTTCGCGGCTTGAAAGAACGCTACGAAACTCACCATAAGGTGCGCATCTTAGACGATGCCATCATCGCAGCCGTTGAATTCTCTACAAGATATATCACCGATAGATTTTTACCCGATAAAGCGATTGATCTGATTGACGAAGCTGCGTCGAAACTGAAATTGGAAATAAATTCAATGCCTGAAGAGTTGGACGAATTAGATAGAAAAATTCGACAGTTGGAGATTGAACGAGAAGCTATCAAAAATGAAAATGCACCCGAAAAGATGGAACAGTTGAATAAGACTATTTCAGAATTGCAGGAAAATAGAAATACATTGTATGCCAAATGGCGTGCAGAAAAAGAGGTAGCAGAGAGTATTCAAAAGAATAAGGCAGATATTGAACACTATAAATTGGAAGCCGCCGAGCAGGAACGCCAGGGAAATTACGGGCGCGTGGCAGAACTGCGTTACGGAATTATTAAAGAAACTGAAGCACAAATTGAGAAACTGCAGCAGGATTTAGATCAATTACAAGCCGATGGTGCTATGATAGATGAGGAGGTTGATGCGGACGATATTGCAGAAGTGGTAGCACGCTGGACAGGTATCCCCGTTTGTAAAATGATGCAAAGTGAGAAGATGAAGTTGATGCACCTTGAGGCAGAACTGCACAAGCGTGTAGTAGGTCAGGATGAAGCAATTACAGCCGTAGCGGACGCCATCCGCCGAAGTCGCGCCGGTTTGCAGGATAGTAAACGCCCTATAGGTTCTTTTATCTTTTTGGGAACAACCGGAGTGGGAAAAACTGAATTAGCAAAAGCATTAGCAGAGTATCTGTTTAATACCGAAGATGCGATGATTCGTTTTGATATGAGCGAGTTTCATGAAGCACACTCAGTATCAAGGCTTATAGGCTCGCCGCCCGGGTATGTGGGATACGACGAAGGGGGACAACTTACCGATAAAGTACGCAGAAAACAGTACTCCGTTATTCTGTTCGACGAAATTGAGAAAGCGCACTCCGATATCTTGAATATCCTGCTGCAAGTATTAGACGACGGAAGACTTACCGACAACAAAGGTAGGGTGGCAGATTTCAAAAACACGATTATTATTATGACCTCCAACATCGGCTCGCATATCATTCAGGATAATTATGCAGAACAAAGCAAATACAGCTATGAAGAACTGTTTGAGCACACCAAAACAGAAGTTACCGATATGTTGAAGAAAACACTTCGTCCGGAATTTCTGAACCGAATAGATGAAATTGTGATGTTCCAGCCGCTATCAAAACGGGAGATTAAAGATATTATCAAACTACAAATTAATGATTTAAACCGAATGTTGGGCGAACAGGGCGTACAGGTAGAGTTTACCAAATACTCCTTAGACTTGCTTGCCGAAATGGGCTACGATCCCGTATATGGCGCCCGACCTCTAAAACGGGTTATTCAGAAGAAAATCCTCAACGAACTGTCGAAAATTCTACTTACAGGTTCTCTAAATAAAGACCTGCCCATCAAGGTGGATTCGTTTGAAGATGGCAAGTTTGCTTTTTTTAATTAGTGCTGATAATTATTGGGAAGAAGGTATTACTCGGTAGATATAAATAAATATCTACTTTCGCAAACTTAAATATCGAATGCGAACCATATTTATTCTCATCAAAAAAGAGTTTTTGCAAGTATTTAGAAATAAATTACTTATGCAAATATTAATAGTGGCCCCTCTTGTGCAGTTTATGTTGTTTCCATTTACCGCCGACTACGAAATTAAGACCTTAAATGTTGCTTTTATTGACTACGACAGATCTTCCATAACCAAGGAGATGCAAAATAAGTTTGCCTATTCTCAATATTTTATTTATTACGGTTTATTAGAGACAAAAAATGATGCAAACCAACTGATGCTAAAAGATGAAATTGATATTCTCATTGAATTTCCTTCCGATTTTGAAAAGAATATGATGAATTTTGAACCTGTTACAATTGCTATTACGGCAAATGCAATCAATAGCGTGAAGGCGGGAATTGGCGTAGGATACGTGCAAACCGTGCTGGGAGAATTTTATGAAGATAAGGCTAAAGAGTCAGGAAGTGTGGTTAGTAATTCTACAAAACTCTTGTCCACCAATATTTTTTGGTATAACGAACAAATGAATTACAAAAATTTGATTGTCCCCGGTATTTTAGTGATTTTAGTAACCTTAATCGGCGCCTACGTTACCGCCTTAAATATTGTTCGTGAAAAAGAGATTGGCACGATTGAACAAATTAATGTTTCTCCCATATACAAATGGCAATTTTTGGTAGGAAAAATGATTCCCTTTTGGATTCTTGGTATGGCAGAATTTCTTTTGGGAATTTTTCTGATGAAAATTGTCTTTGGAATCTCCGTGCAGGGCAGTTTACCGGTTCTTATTGCGGTAACCTCTATCTATTTATTGGTAATGCTGGGATTGGGATTCTTCATCTCAAGTATGTCTTCCAACCAACTTCAGGCAATGTTTATTGTTTTTTTCCTCTTTATAGTCTTCGTTTTATTAAGCGGATTATTCACACCCATAGAAGGAATGCCGCAATGGGCGGTGTATATCAACTACCTCAACCCGATGTCTTATTATATGGAAGTGATAAAACTCATTGTGCTCAAAGGGAGCGGAATAGAAGAGATAAAGATGCAGATTAGCGTACTTTCCGGAATGGCAGTAATAATAAACGTCGCGGCTTTGATTAGCTACCGAGAAAGTAACAAATAATAACGGGAATATATCCTACATTATTGTTAGTTCATTGAACATCCCTTCTAAACCTAAAAAATAACAACTTCTACTCTTCACATTTCATATTAGGATTGATCCCGTCTTTGTCTTTCTTTTCAACTATCCAACGTTCATTTTCAGAATTCTTCTTTAAATTCCAACCGTATTTTTCAAAATCGTTATACTATATTTCGGATTCATTTAATAATTCTTCGTAACTTATAATTCGTTTGTTCATATTCCTTTTGTTTAATATATTTCACAAAATGGAACATTATGTTATACAATGATGTTAGGAAAGAGGGGAAGTTAGGGACTTACAATAATAGGGTTTATTCCCGATATTAATTACCTTTAACAGATAGCCTAATCCGTGAACACTTATAATGTCAACTTTCAGGAGGTTTTTCGTTTCTTCCTTTTCAGTTTTTAGATACGCTCTGATTTTCGAAATATAAACATCCAAACTTCTTCCTTTTGCTGTTTTTGAATCTCCCCAAATCTCTCTACTCATAACTTCCCTGGGTACCAATCTGTTCATATTTTCAGATAATATTCTAAGCAATTGTGCTTCTCGGCGGGTTAATGGCTGAACCGTGTCCCCTCTTGTCAATCTCATCTCACTGTAATTAAAGATAAAATCGCCGAAAAAATAGACAATGTCCGGCGTTAATAGCATTTGATATCTACTTGGTTTTGAACATCTTTTCAAAACGGTTTCCATTCGAAATTGCAACTCTTCTATACAGAACGGTTTGGTAACATAATCGTCGCATTCTGCAGTAAATCCTTTAATTTTATCTTCCTTACTATCATTTGCAGTGAAAATAATTACGGGAAAATCCGGATTCATATTGCGCAATTCTACTAAAACACGATACCCGTCTTTACCCGGCAGGTCAACTTCCATCAGACAAATATCACATTTTACTCTTTTGAATCCTCTAATTGCCGATTCACCATCCTCGAAAACTAATACTTTGTATTTAAGATTTTCAAAAAATTTCTTTAACACAGAACGCATATTTAGACTGCTCTCTACAATCATAATCGTTGTTCTTTTTTTGTTACGCATACAATAATTCGACTGATTATTTTTTTCAAAACGGTGTAGAATTTGTAATATTGTTACTGAGAAAATTGAATACTATATTATTATTATTTTCGCGCCGATATTTTTGATATGAAAGATATCGTAATTTCGATAAAAGTGATATGAAAGAAGTTTTTTTAGCCAAAACCTTTGCGGGATTTGAAAATTTGCTGCAAAAAGAGCTGCATCAACTGGGTGCGAAAAATACTGCAGTTTTAAACAGGTCGGTGCAATTTGAAGGCGATTTCAACCTGTTGTACAGGGTTAACTATGCCTCAAGATTTGCCTCCCGAGTGCTTTGGCAAATGAAGCATTTTACTTTCGCTACGAACAACGATTATTATCGCGAAATTTTCGATTTTCCGGCTGAAAAATATCTATCCCGCTCAGGCACTTTCGCTGTTAGTTGTACCGCTTTCGAATCGATTTTTAAGACCCCACTTTTTGCTTCACTGCTTACCAAAGATGCTATTTGTGACAGATTTAGAGACAAATTTGGAGAACGTCCCGACGTAGACAAAGAGAACCCCGAAGTGCAGTTTCATATTCACATTCATAAAAACTGTGCTATACTTTATTTGGACAGTTCGGGTGAATCACTCCATAAAAGAGGGTACAAAGTATCGAATCATCCGGCCTCCATCAACGAGATTACCGCGGCAGCGATGGTTACGCTAAGTGGCTGGGACAGAAATAGCGACTTCATTGACCCAATGTGCGGCGGTGGCACTATATTAATAGAAGCCGCCATGCAAGCCCTTAATATTCCTGCCGGCTACTACCGCGAAAATTATGGCTTCTACAAATGGCTGAATTTCGATAAATATCTTTGGAAACAAACGAGAAATGAGTTTGCTATTCAAGACGATATACCCATAGATCTATATGGTTATGATTGTATTCCCAGATTTTTGGGAATGGCAAAAGCAAACATTGAAAAAGCAAGGTTGGAGGATTTTATCTTGCTGAATAAAAGAGATATGAGAACCGTAAAGCCGATGCATACCCCCTCTATGATTGTTTTTAATCCACCTTACGGAGAAAGATTGGAAACCGAGGATAACAACCTGTTTTATAAAGAGATTGGCGATGCACTAAAACAAAATTTTTCAAATTGCAAAGCCTTCTTAATCAGTTCAAATTTGGATGCTTTGAAACATATTGGATTAAAAACCTGTTTCAAACAGAATATATTTAATGGAGCATTAGAATGTAAATATTACGGGTACGATTTATTCTCCGGCAAGTTTGCGCCAGCGAATAAAACCCATCACGGAAACTACAAAATAGACCGTAAATAGTACCGCTGAGAAGTATAAACCAATATACAAATTTGCGATGACATAAATAGCGTTTACATTCATCCACACTACCCAGTGTTGCAGGTATTTTTTAGCTAAGAGCCACATTCCCACTACACTTAAAGCGGTAGAAAACGATTCACTTACCGGAATGTTTGTATCTGTATATCTGCTAACGATTATCAAAATTAAAAATGTTAACAAAAGAGTTAATCCCGATAGTCTTGCTACATATTTTTTGGGTAGATTTGATATGCCTGAATACGACTTTCCTCCGCTGTTTTTTTTCCAGACTAAGACTCCGTAAACATTGGCACCCAAATAGTAGAGGTAGGTAATAGCCCATGCGTAGCAGTTTGCAAGAGCAAAAATGTAGATATAAAAGAGAGACATCACCATTCCGGCAATCCAAAGCCACCACGAAGCGCGGTATTCTAAAGTAATGTAAGTCAAACCGATAATGGCGCCAATAAGTTCAATATGGAGGTCGTTCACGGCGCGAAAATAAATAAAAAAGGGAGCTGTTTTAGGCAGCCCCCATAAACAAGATAAAATAAATTCAAATTACTTAATAATAAGTTTAGTGCTGAACGTGGTTTTATCAGTAATAATTTTAAAGAAATAAACTCCGGCACTTAAGTTGGAAGTATCGAGATGGGTAGCGATATTGTTTACAAAAACAGTACGAACAACTTGACCCATATTGTTCATAATTTTGATGCTGTTAATCATCTCACTGCATTGAACAGTAACGAAATCAGATGCGGGGTTGGGGAATATTTTTGTTTCCACACCGTTTATGGTAATGATTCCAACTCCGGGTTCTACAGTAAGTGTACATTCAATTACAAACTCAGGATGTTCAACATCGTTGGTTACCACGGTAATTTTTCCGTTATAGATTCCTGTGTCAAGGTCGGTGGCATTAATTACAACGTCAAAAGTTTTGGTATTATCAATGGCTACAGTGCCTGTGGCATCGCCTTCAATAGTTAGCCATGGTTTTTGGGCTTCAACGGTTGTTGTATAGGAGCCTTCAGCGGTACCCGTATTATTAATGGTAACAGTATTATTAACTATCAGCACATCAGCATCTTCCTTAATAGTAGCAGAAAATTCGAGAGGGGTTACATTAATGATTGGAAAAGATGGAGGAGTTCCAACTGTAATATCGACAGGAATAATAAATATCGGATTAGTAGCATCATTAGTTTTTACATTAAGTTTAGCTTTATATAATCCGTCTGCAAGTCCGGCTGTATTAAAGTTAGCGTTGAAAGTTTTGGAACTACCCAAAGGAACATTACCGTTGCTATCTCCGGAAAGTTTAAACCAGCAACCTGGAACAACACCACCCTGTGCAGTTGCTGTAACTAAAAAGTTACCAAATTCGGTTTGCGTAAATCCTGTCCATGCCCCTCCGTTTCTTTTAGTAAAATTATATCCAAGTTTTTGTGGACCATTATCAACTCCTATTGGATAAGTAGCTGCATTTTGATAAAATTCTACTGATATCCAAAGTTCACTTAGGTCAATCAAAAGCGGATCGGTTAATGTTACGATATTCCACGTTCCCACAACAGCATTATTAAGCACAACCTCTCTCAACTTTTCGCCGGGTAGATTTGTGTTGTTGGGTCCATAGATACGAAATGTAAGTTTATTACTACTTCCCACAGCAGCAGCTAAATAGTACGACAATTTATTAATGGATGTGCCAATTTTACCACAAAGTTCATCTCCTGTAAATTTAGTAGCAAGTTCCAATGTGCAAGCATCAGGATAGCCTAATCCATTAGCGTTTGGCTCATTACTATTTGACAAAGTGAAGGTTTGAGTTCCAGTGGTAGGTTCAAATTCATATTTTATCCAGCTTGAATATTCTCCCATGCTGGTACCTGTATTTGCAACAGTAATAGTTTTAGTAAGGTTTTCGCCGGGGGTAATAACTTCGGTTATAAATGAAGGTGTAACACCAATAATGGGTGCAGTTGCCTCTCCGGCTTTATCAAACACAAAATTATCTATATAGAATACTGAGCCGGCTTGTGGGGGATAAAAATCCACAGCTGCTAATTGCCGTAAACCGGGGCCCGCATTTTCGGTAAGGCTGAACTGCCAGGTTAGAAGTTCAACATTATTAATTTTCATTTTGGCTTGGTCATTATCCAAATCAACTATTATTGAAACAGGAAACCAGGTGGCAAATGGGAATGTGAATGGAGTTAAAGCCCCATTTTGCTGAATATTTGTGCCCGGAGGCATTCCTGTTGCAGATACATTAAAATAGACCCCAACTGCCCATTCACTTCCTGAACCATTGAAAATATGCAATAAATTAAAGAATGCACGCCCACTAGTAGGAATATACATATCGAAATCAATAAAATAAGTTCCGGAAGTTTGGTTACCTGCCTTAAAAACCAAGTCAGTACCACCGGATGATGCAAAAGTACATTTGGCTGAATTATTCGGCGAAGAAGATTGCTCATTTGTAATTAACGCATCTTCTGCTGTTCCGGGGCTATTTTCCCAAGTAGTCCACCAATTCGGGTAAGATTGCGCAACATAGGAACCACTGGGTTTATCATCAAAACCGGTTTCGTAAAGGGGCGCTTTCTTAAAAACGATGTCATCAACATAAAACTCTGAATTAGCTAAAGCATCGGGTGGATACATATCAAAAACGGCAATAACTCTGGGCGCCCCTGTACCATCTGCACCTAAAGAATATGTCCATTGTTTTACCATAGTTCCATTAACGTCAAGTTTGGCAACGTCATTATCGAGGTCAATGGTTACGCTAACATTTGTCCACGCATCGTGGGTAAATGGGAAGGTAGCTGCATTTTGTCCACCAGCGTTAATAGACCCTGTCCCGGATGCTGTTCCATTTTTGTTAAAATAAACTTCTAAAGCCCAAATGCTTTCCGTACCCGCAAAGTCGGCAAGTAGATTAATATATCCTCTTTTTGCTGCAGGTACATTCACTTTACAGGAAAAAATCCATATCCCTGAAGTTTTGTTCCCTAACAATAAAATCTGGTCATTACCATAGGTAAAATGCCCGACTTTATTTCCACTAATTTCTGCAATTTTGCCATCCTCCGGCCCTCCAGGCGCATTAGACCAAGTGGTCCAATAATCTCTACCCATTGCTTGGGCCTGTTGTGCTATTTTTCCGCCCACGGTATAGTCGGAAAAATTTTCAGATACTTGTGCGCTTAATGTAAAAGTTAGAAACGCACCCATTAATAATAGTAAGATTTTTTTCATAATAATTAATTTTGGTTAACAAAGGTTTTTAATAATGTGCAAAAATAGAAAAAAAATGAAATAGATTTTTTTTTTCATTTTTTTACGTTATGCAGAATATTTTCTTTTAAGGACTAATCTCTTTCACTTTTTGCTATTTTTGCCTTTCTATTATTCAGCGTAAATGATATGATACCGTAATCTTGTTTAATATAATGAATTAATGAAAAAAGGTTTTTTATTTCTAGTATTTTTTTTAGCTTTTTGTGCCTTAAATGCTCAGAATCCATTCCAATCTACCGCGACCATCCTTGATAAAACTGCTAAAAAATATGACCAACTTTCCACTTTTTCTTTGGATTTCAAAATCGAACTGTCGGCGATGGATAATAAAATCCACTCTTTTATCGGAAAACTGTGGGTAAAAAAAGAGAAATATTACCTCACTTTCGAAGACCAAATTATGGCAAACGATGGGCAAATTTGCTGGAATTACCAACAAACTAACAACGAAGTCACACTCTTTGACGCAGAAGATGACGAGTTTATGATGTTTCACCCTACCCAAATTCTTAATAACTGGAGTAAGGATTATTCAGCAAAATGGATACGGGAGGAAAAATTGCAGCAAAAAACGGTAATTCTCTTAGATTTAACCCCAAAAAAGAAAACTTCATTCAATACATTGAGATTGTTTATTGATAAAGAAACTTCCTATATTCAGCAAATTGTAATGTCGGATGAGAATGGAATGAGTATTCTCTATTCTATTACTAAATTTACACTTAATACTCCCATCTCGGATGAGAAATTTGTTTTTAATAAAAAAGTTTATCCCAATGTGCAGATTAGTGATATGCGATGAAAAGGAGAAAGGAAAAAGCGGAAAGCGAATTCTTACGGCTTTATTTTCTTACATTGTTACGTTCTTTTTAGTTCTTTCCTGCAACTATACAAAGCATCTGCCCATGGGTGAATATGCATTAGTACGAAATACAGTTAAAGTGGAAGGAGTAAAAACTACCCAGTTTGATGAACTGATAGATTTAGTGCGACCTATTCCTAACAAGAAATTTATGGAGATTTTTCCTATTAAAGTTTCTCTGTGGGCGTATCACCAGCCGAAATACGATTCTATTAAAGATAACACCAAGGATTCAAAATTAAACAGCTGGCTGAGAAGAATCGGCGAACCACCGGTGCTGTTAGATACCATTGATTTGCAACGTTCTATCAATCAGATAGAATTGGCTATGTTTAAACTTGGCTATTTCGATGCACTAGCCAGCAGCGAAATTCAATACTTGAAGAAACAGAAAGCAAAAATAAATTACCTTGTTACAAAAAACCAACCCTATTTCATTAGAAATATTAATTATCAAATAGATATCCCTGAATATAAACGGATAATCATTACAGATACCGCTAATTCTTTGCTGAAAATAGGAAGGATTTACAACGAAGAGGAACTTGTGGCAGAAAGAAAAAGAATTATCAGTCGTATAAAAGACAGAGGATATTACCATGCTTCAGATAATTTGGTTACCTTTTTGGTGGACACCAACCTGGCGTTTGTTTATCTTAATCCTCAAAATAATCCCACACTTTCCATCACGGTTAAGGTTTCTTTCGAGGATATTGAAGATAAATCATTGATTATTAAGAGTATTAATCGTTACAACTTTAACAATGTGCTTATCTATACGCACTACGATTTGAGCCTTGATAGGAATATTCATTTGGATACAATTCCCTATCTTGATTTTAGGAACAAGAGTGATTCTACTTTGTATGAGTTTGTTACTTTAAAAAAAATAAAGAAAAATTCACTCAGGCTGAAATTAGTTAAGGATTTTAAAAGTCGCACCATTGTTGGGGCAATCGGGATGAAGCGCGGGGACATCTTTTCACAAACCGCTTTAGAGAGAACCTATAAAAAGATTCGGGATTTGAGAAATTTTTCCATTATCAATATCTCTTATCACGAAGATGAAACCTTGTGGGATAGTATTAACAAAATAGGCACATTAAATACTGTAATCAGGTTAACTCGCGCCAGCCGGCACGGCACGGGGGGGGCTTTAAATATTCAAACCGACCGAACAGGTTTAGAGTATAGCTATACCAATAAAAATATTTTCCATGGCGCAGAGTACTTTAAAATAGGCGCCTATGGAAATATTTACTATTATTCGTGGCTCAATTCAAAGATCACCGGTACTCCTACTGAGTTTCCTTTTTGGGGAGAAATTGGGGGTTCTGTCTCCTTAACTTTTCCGCGATTTCTGATGTTGCCGAAGTATCAAAATATTAATTACTGGAGTTATTCCACTGAAATTAAGTTACTTGGCAACTTTACACAACGCTTTGCCCGTTTAAATTTACAGGCAGCATACACTTATAGATGGAGCCCCACACGCGTTCTATCACACTCTGTCTCCCCCGTAGAGCTAGCCACTTTGGATAGCCGAAGTAATCGGGAAAGTTTGCACTTTGCACACTACCCCGACAGTTATAAAAGAAAGTTCGATAAGTTTTTTCTCTCTTCATCAAAATATCAAATCAATTATATTATACCCCAAAGAAATGGGCGTCATACCTTAAATCTCAGTTTTTCATTTGAAACAGTAGGAATAATGGTTAATTTAGTAAATAGATTGGTGAACAAAGAGGAAATGTGGACAGTAATGAAGGACTTTAAGTATGGTACCTTTGAAAAATTTGATATTAACCTTACTCACGTTAGGATTATAAACAAAAACAACTCCTTTGCAACCCACTTTGCCTTCGGAATGGCTATTCCGTTTGTGAAAGGCGCCGTAATACCTTTTGAAAGAAGTTTCTTTGTGGGAGGCGCCAACAGTATGCGGGGTTGGGGATTTCGACAGTTAGGTCCCGGTGCTTTTCACTCCAATTATGAAATTGAACGTGTGGGAGATATGAAATTGGAATTAGATTTAGAATACCGAGGTCCTATTTATAAAGCGTTTAAATTCGGTGTGTTTGCTGATATGGGTAATGTTTGGCTGCTGTCGAAATATGAGAATATGCCCAATGCCGAATTTAATCTTAATAATTTTTACAAACAAATTGCGCTTTGTGTGGGCGCAGGGCTTCGTTTGGATTTTAATTATTTTTTAGTTCGCTTAGACTATGGAGTTCCGCTTTACGACCCCTCGAAACCCATTGGAAATTACTGGATTAACAAAAGTTGGACAACCGATAATTTGTGGAATGGTTTACAAGGAATTCAGTTAGGAGTAAACTATGCTTTCTAAGTCACAATTTTTGATGCTAATCAGGGAGCAGGTAATTCACGACCCTACTCCGGGACAGGAACAGGCTATATTTCAAATCGTTGAATTTTTGTATAAAAAAGAACCCAAGCAACTTTTTATTCTGAAAGGTTATGCGGGAACCGGTAAAACTACGCTCATTAGTGCTTTAGTAAGAGTGTTCGATAGTTTGTCGAAAAAAACCGTTTTATTAGCCCCAACCGGACGCGCTGCAAAAGTTTTCGCCTCCTATTCCGGTTCAAAAGCCTATACTATTCATAAGCAGATATATAAAATTTCTCATAAAGAAGGTTTTGTGAAAGTGAAACGAAAAGTAAACGAAAGTAGCAACGCCTTGTATATTGTGGATGAAGCCTCTATGATATCTTGCGAAAGTGGCTCGGGAGAGCTGTTCGGAAACCGCGAACTGCTTACCGATCTAATAGAGTATGTGTTTGAGGGCAAAAACAATAAATTGATTTTTATTGGAGATGATGCCCAACTTCCTCCTGTGAAAAGCAATGAATCCCCGGCATTAAACCTAAATTTATTGAAAGCCAACTTCGATGTTTCCATCAGTCATTGCCAACTTACCGATGTGGTGCGTCAAGAACAGAATTCAGGAATCTTATTCAATGCCACCGCGCTTCGTAATATATTATCATCCGAAAAATATAAACTTCCATTCTTTACTTTGTCATCATTTGAAGACTTTCAACGAATTAATAGTCAGGATTTGGAAGATGAACTGAATCGGCTATATGCAAACTATAATACCGAAGATATTGTAGTGATAACACCTTCTAATAAACGTACTTATATTTATAATATCGAGATAAGAAGTCGAATTTTTTGTCGTGAAAACCGCCTAACTGTCGGCGATTTCCTGATGGCAGTAAAAAACAACTACTACTGGATTGATGAACTTTCGGAAGTGGGGTTTATTGCCAACGGTGATATGTTAGAAGTGATGTCTATTCTGAAAAAGAAAGAAGTGTATGGATTCACTTTTATTGACATTCGGGCGCGGTTGTGCGATTATCCCAATTATCCATACGTGGATTTTAAGATTATTTTGGATAGTTTAGAAACCGAAGGTGCCTCTATGACCGGAGAGCAAATGAAGCAACTCTATCACGAAATAGCCAAAGATTATGAAGATATTCCTAATAAACGCACAAGATTTTTAAAAATCAAAAACAATCCTTATCTAAATGCGGTTCAGGTAAAATATTCAAACGCACTTACCTGCCATAAAACGCAGGGCGGGCAATGGAAAGTGGTGTTAATTGACCTCGGTTATTTTAAAAAAAATAATATTGATAAAGAATTTGTTAGATGGTTATATACAGCTATAACCCGCGCCACGGAAAAAGTGTATTTGATGAATTTTGAGGATAGTTTTTTTAAGAGTCAAGGGTTTTAATTCGGGCTTCGGTTTCTAAGATTTTGTTTCTAATTTCGGCAGCTTCTAAAAAATCTAAATTTTTTACTGCTTTTTCCATCTGTTTGCGAAGTATTTTAATGCTATTCTGTAACTGTTCTTTGTTCAGCATTTGAAGCGATTTTTCTTCTGCGGCAATGGGTTCATTAATATCGCCATAATGATAAAAAAAATTTTTGTTGTTGTTTGTTAATTTGGTATGCCGTGCATCAACATTTTTTTGTACAGTTTGTGGAATAATCTTGTGTTTATTATTGTGCTCCATCTGCTTGTTTCTTCTTCTATTCGTCTCATCAATAGTTGCTTGCATTGACTTAGTAATTTTGTTTGCGTAAAAAATTACTCTGCCGTTGATATGTCGCGCCGCTCTGCCGGCGGTTTGCGTAAGCGACCTTTCGTTGCGCAAAAATCCTTCTTTGTCAGCATCCATAATGGCTACTAAGGAAACTTCCGGTAAGTCCAGCCCTTCGCGAAGCAAATTAACCCCCACCAGCACATCAATAGAGCCTGAACGTAAATCTTTAAGAATCTCTACACGTTCTAATGTTTCTACTTCAGAGTGAATGTATTGCGTTCTAATGCCGATACGAATCAGATACCCGGTCAACTCTTCCGCCATTTTTTTAGTAAGTGTAGTTACCAAAACCCGCTCGCAGCGTCCCACGGTTTTGTCTATTTCATCCAATAAATCATCCACTTGATTGTCGGCGGGCCGAACTTCTACCGGCGGGTCAAGCAGTCCGGTGGGGCGCACAATTTGCTCTACTACAATGCCATTGCTCTTTTCTAATTCATAGTTTGCAGGTGTGGCACTCGCATAGATAGTTTGTCCGATAAGCTGTTCAAACTCTTGAAATTTCAGGGGTCGGTTATCCATAGCGGCAGGCAAGCGAAATCCGTATTCAACCAGATTCATTTTCCTTGAACGGTCACCTCCGAACATCGCCCCTATTTGTGGCACTGTAACGTGGCTTTCATCCACTATAAAAATAAAATCATCCGGAAAAAAATCCAAAATACAGAAAGGACGTTCTCCCGGCTTGCGTTTATCGAAATATCTCGAATAGTTCTCAATACCAGAACAGTACCCCACCTCTTTCATCATCTCTACATCGTAGGTTACCTTGTCTTCTAATCTTTTTGCTTCCAAATGTTTACCAATCGATTTCAGATATTCAATCTGATTTCCCAAATCCAATTTTATTTCCCAAATCGCTTCATTCATTGATTCCGGAGTAGTAACAAACAGATTGGCAGGGTAGAGCGTAATATTATTTTGCGTTCCCAAAATTGAGCCACTATTAGGGTCAATCTCATGTATTTTTTCTATCTCATTATCAAAGAAAACAATACGAAACGCTGACTCATTGTACGGTGGAAAAACATCTACCGTATCTCCCTTAATTCTAAATTTTGCCGGTTCAAGTGTTAGTTCGGTGCGGGAGTATAAACTATTAACCAATGAATACAATAAATGTTCACGACTAATAATCATTCCTTGATTGAGACTTATCACATTTTTTGCAAACTCTTCGGGATTTCCAATTCCGTAAATGCAAGAAACAGAAGCCACTACAATGATATCGCGTCTCCCAGACAAAAGCGATGAGGTTGTTTTCAGGCGCATCTTGTCAATTTCTTCATTTATCTGTAAATCTTTTTCAATATAAGTATTTGTTGATGGAATGTAGGCTTCTGGCTGGTAGTAATCGTAGTAAGAAACAAAAAACTCTATCGCATTTTCGGGGAAGAACAGTTTAAATTCGCTATAAAGTTGGGCTGCAAGCGTTTTGTTATGACTGAGCACAAGGGCAGGGCGTTGAACTTCATGCAGTACATTGGCTATTGTGAAAGTTTTTCCGGAACCGGTTACGCCCAATAGAGTCTGAGCCGCATCTCCCCGCCGCAAACCTTCTACCAATTCACGAATGGCTTCGGGCTGGTCGCCGGCAGGTAAGAAATTGGAATGGAGTGTAAAATTCATAGCGCAAAAAAACTAAAAATTTCGGTGTTGTTACACTATATTTTTCTTCCTCGTAAAATTTCTCTTTTTCCTGCAGGACCGGGCAATTTTTCGATTTCAAAACCAATCTTTCTCATAACCTCTTTCACAGTCCCTTTTGTGCAGTAAGTTAACAAAATAGCATTATCACTCATACTATTGAAAATTGATTCAAACACCGCTTTTGTCCACAATTCTGGTTGAACATCGGGGGAAAAAGGGTCAAAATAGACTAAATTGAAGAAATGAGGCGAGTATTGTGCACCAATTGCAGAAATTTGTCTTTTGTTTAGGGTAAAATGTTCAGAAATAACTACATTTTCATCCCACGGAGTGCTACTCAAAGTAGTAAATATCTCTTTTACGTTTTCATAATCTAATATATTCGGATAGTTAAGTTGCGCTGCTTCTTTTGGTGTAAGTGGATAAAGTTCAAGGGTTTCATAATAGATTTTCTTTTGCATTTCTTCTGCTTTGAAGTAAGTTAATAAGGCATTCAACCCTGTTCCAAAACCTAACTCCAAAATGGAAATATGCGCTAAATGTGATAGATATTCGGAGCATAATCCGGCATTAATAAAAATGTGCAGCGATTCCTGTAGCGCGCCGAAATGTGAATGATAATATTGGTTAACCTCTTCATCATAAAAACTACTGCTATCGTCCTCTGTAATAACGAGATGTCGCTTCATACAACACAAAAAATTATATAAATTAATATTTAATAATTAATATTTTTCTCAAATTCTTCGTATCTATCAATAATTTTCGTAACCAGGTGATGTCTAACCACATCTGATTGATTCATGTAAATAAAGTCAATTTTTTTTATATCTTTCAAGATTTGGGTAACCAACACCAATCCTGATTGCTGGTTTCGAGGCAAATCTACTTGTGTCAGGTCTCCAGTAACGAAAAATTTAGCGTTTTTCCCCATTCGTGTCAAGAACATTTTCAGTTGTGATTTAGTTGCGTTTTGTGCTTCATCTAATATAACATAAGCGTTATCCAATGTTCTACCTCGCATAAAAGCCAGGGGGGCTATTTCAATTGTTTTATCTTCCATATAAGAGAGCAATTTCTGCATGGGCATCATATCCCAAAGAGCATCGTAGAGGGGTTGGAGGTATGGGTCTAGTTTGTCTTTCAAGTCGCCGGGAAGAAAACCGAGTGTTTCTCCGGCTTCCACAGCGGGTCGGGTTAAGATAATTCGCCGAATCTGTTTATTCTTGAGGGCGCGCACAGCCAAAGCAACTGCTGTGTATGTTTTTCCTGTTCCAGCAGGTCCGATGACGAAAATCATGTCGTTCTGTTCCACACTTTCCACAATTTTTTTTTGGTTGGGTGTAATGGCTTTGATGATACGACCTTCGCGGCCATGAAGTAAGATTTCACTGTTAATAGTGCCTTTATCCAAACGATAAAATGAGTCGTCTTCCAAAGAAGTGATATTGAGCACATCAGTTTCGGTAACTTTTCCAAAGCGATCAAAATGGATTTGCAGTAATTGAAACCGTTGTTCAAAGAGTTCCACTTCCGAATCTTCACCTACGATTTTCACCTCGTTTCCGCGGGCTGTAATTTTCAACTTTGGGTAGATGTGGGACAGGAGTTCAATATTTCCATTATTTTTGCCATAAACACCAATGGCTGTGTGAGTTTCAAGATTGATTTTTTTTTCCATTAAAAGGATAAATAATTTTGCGCAAAAATATTGTTTTATATGAAAAATACCTTGAAATTATCGTTTTTTTCTTTCTTTTGCACGCTGAAAAATATGTTCGAAATTACCAAACTTCTGAAAGATAAAAAAATCGCTATCCTCGGTTTTGGGAGAGAGGGGAAATCCTCTATTCACTTTATACGAAAATATTTACCCGAAAATCATATTACTATTCTCGATAAGAATGATGTTGATATTCAAGATGATAAAACAACTATTGTATGTGGGGACGACTATTTGAATAATTTGAATGCTTACGATATTGTTTTGAAGACACCCGGAATAAGTTTAGCAAATTTAAAAGATATTGATACTGAAAAAATAAGTTCTCAAACCTCCTTTTTTTTGCAATATTTTGGTAAACAAACCCTTGGAATAACAGGTACAAAAGGAAAAAGTACTACTGCTTCCCTGATTTATCATATTCTCAAGGTGTGCGGGAGGAAAGCGATTTTGGCAGGCAACATCGGGATTCCATTTTTCGATATTATAGATAATATTGATGAAGAAACTATTGTTGTTGCAGAACTCTCTGCGCAGCAGTTAGAATATGTTAAACACTCACCCCACATCGCCGTTCTGCTGAATCTCTATCAGGAACATTTAGATCACTTTACCTCCTTTTCGAATTACTGTGAGGCAAAATTCAACATTGCAAAATATCAAAACGAAAATGATTCGTTTATTTATAACAATGATGATGGAATGATTACCAAACTGTTAACACAAAATAAATTAAATCGAGATTTTCATACTTTTTCCAACAAAACCCACTATGAAGCAGCTATTGAAACCTGCAAACAGCTTGGAATTTCAGAAGATAAAATTACTCTTGCGATAACCTCATTTATTCCCTTAGAACACCGTCAGGAGTTTGTGGGAGAAAGACACGGCATTCTTTTCTACAACGATTCTATCTCAACGGTTCCCGAAGCCACCATCTACGCCTTAAAAACTTTAAAAAATGTTAACACTTTGATTCTCGGAGGGTTTGACAGAGGCATAGATTACAGTATTTTGTATGATTATTTGCATAGTCATCCGGTAGAAAACGTTGTGTATATGGGCCCTGCCGGAAATAGAATGAAAACCGAATGGGCTACGAAAGGAGTTATTGAAAATGATATGCAAAGAATCGTCAGTTTTGCTATTACACACACTCGAAAAGGAAAAATTTGTCTGCTATCTCCTGCCGCCGCAAGTTACGACCAATTTACCAACTTTGAAGAACGCGGAAACAGATTTAAGCAGTGTGTATATAAGCCTTTTTCATTAACAAATTTTAACTCTTTTAAAATAGAAGCCACTTGCAACGACTTTATTTGTATTAATAAAGAGGAGGAATTTGGCTATCTTTTTGAGAAAAAAATATTTGAAACACCGTTCTTACTCCTTGGGGGCGGGTGCAACATTTTTTTCACTGAAAATTTTAACGGAACGGTGATTCACATTAAAACAAAGGGGATTATCATTTCGGAAGAGAAGGACGATTTTGTTGATATTGAAGTGCAAGCAGGAGAAAATTGGGAAGACTTTATAGATTATTGTGTAACAAGAGGGTTTTATGGCGTGGAGAATTTGGCAGGAATTCCGGGAAAAGTGGGCAGTTGTCCTGTGCAAAATATTGGCGCGTACGGTACTGAGATTAAAGATACCATCAAAGAAGTTCGCGCCATTGAAGTAAATACCGGAAAATATATAGTATTATCTGTCGCCGAATGTAAATTTGGTTATAGAGATTCAGTATTTAAGAATGAACTGAAAAATAGGGTAATAATTACCGCTGTGGTTTTCCGTTTGGCAAAAAAAGAGAATTATAATCTCACTTATAAAGGTTTACGTGATGAATTGCAAAAACAGAGTAAATTAACTTTGGGACTTGTTAGGGACAAAGTTTTAGAAATTAGAAGTAGAAAACTTCCTGACATTGAGGAGATTGGTTCTGCTGGAAGTTTTTTTAAAAATCCGATGGTACACAAAGAACAATTTGATGTTTTGCAGAAACGGTACTCTCAATTGGTATGTTTCGGGGCGAATGAAGGCTATGTAAAGATGGCGGCGGCACAACTGGTTGAGTTTTCCGGCTGGAAGGGATTTCGCGAAGGAGATGCCGGCGTTTTTCCCGCACAACCATTAGTTTTGGTAAATTATGGAAACGCCACTGGAAAAGAGATAATTTCTCTGGCAGAAAAAATTGAAAACTCTGTTTTTGAGCGTTTCGGAGTGAAATTAGAATACGAGGTAAACAGATATTGATAGTCACAAATTTTTAACAACAATATCTTCCAATTTTAACAAATATTATGTTTCTTTGCGCTTCCAAAAAAATAACTTATGCAAGTAACCAGAATTTTTGATTTATTATCTCACCAATTGCAGAACTTTCCCAAAGAGGATGCGGTTTGCGGCAAAGAAAACGGCGTGTGGGCGCACTACAGCACAACGCAATATATCCAAAAAGCAGAACAGATTGCCTATGGTTTGTTGCAATTAGGAATTAATAAAGGAGATAAAATTGCTTCCATCAGCAACAACCGCCCCGAATGGAATTTCTTAGATATGGCAATTCATCAGGTAGGCGCCATCCACGTTTCCATTTATCCCACCATTAGTGAAGCTGATTATCAATATATTTTGAATCATGCCGATGTGAAAATGGTGTTTGTTGCAGGATGGGAACTACTTAGAAAAATTGAAAATATTCTAAACAGTATTCCCAGTTTGAAAGACAATGTTTATACCTTTCGGAATTTGAGAGGCTATAAACACTTGAACGAAATTATTGAACTGGGTATAGCCAACCCTGCGCCAAAACAACTACAAGAGATTAAGGATTCTATTACTACAGACGACACAGCCACGTTAATCTATACCTCAGGTACCACAGGCAACCCAAAAGGCGCGATGCTTTCTCACGCCAATCTGTTAAACAACGCTAAAGCCATTACCCCTATCATTCCGGTGGTGGCAGATAGTCGTTGCTTAAGTTATATGCCCCTTTGCCACGTTTATGAAAGGATGATGATTTATGCTTGGCATTATGTTGGCGTTTCAATCTATTATGCTGAGAGTATGGCTACTATCGCCGACAATCTAAAAGAGATCAGACCTGACGTCTTTACTTCTGTACCCCGGCTATTAGAAAAATTCTATGATAAAATTTTGTCTGTGGGGCATAAACAAAAAGGGATTAAAAAATCGATTTTCTTTTGGGCAAACAAGATTGCTTTGGAGTTTGAGTTGGAGGGAAAATCAAAATGGTATAAGTTGAAGTTGAAAATTGCCAGAAAATTAGTACTCAATAAGTGGAAAGAGGCATTAGGAGGGCGTTTTTCGGTTGTTGTTTCGGGTGGAGCAGCCATACAGCCTAAGTTAAGTAAGATTTTTTATGCTATGAAGATACCTATTTTGGAAGGATACGGATTAACAGAAACCTCTCCGGTGATTGCTGTGAGTAACTTTTTTAAAGATGGAATTAAAATTGGCACGGTGGGTCCTCCATTACCCGGAATTGAGATGAAGATTGCCGAAGATGGCGAAATTCTGACGAAGGGACACTGCTTGATGAAAGGATACTATAAAGCAGAAGAACTGACAAAAGAGGTGATTGATGAAGAGGGTTGGTTTCACACCGGCGACTTGGGTCAGGTAGAACCGGAAGGACAAGTTCGTATCACCGGAAGGAAAAAGGAGATGTTTAAAACTGCATTCGGAAAATATATTGTACCTACCGTTATTGAAAATAAATTTACCGAACATCCTATGATTGACAATATTTTAGTGATTGGTGAAAACAAACAGTTTGCCGCAGCACTTATCGTTCCCGAGTTCGGCGATATGCGCTCATGGTGTGCCCGCGAAGGAATCTCTTACACTACAAATGAAGAGATGATTACACACCCACAAGTATTAGCTAAGTTTAAACAGTTGGTTGACAGATACAACAAATTCTTCGGCGATTCCGAAAAGATAATACGATACAAATTAATTGGCTATCCTTGGACGGTAGAATCAGGCGAACTTACTCCTACTCTTAAACTGAAAAGGAATTTTATTATCAAGAAATTTGAAGAAGAAATTGAAATATTGTTCAATTAACTTATTCGGCAATAACCTCTAAATTAACTGTTACCTTAATATCTTTATGGATACTGATTTGTGCAGTATAGTTGCCCAATTCTTTAATATGTTCGGCTGGAAGGATAATTTTCTTGCGGTCGATTTCAATGTCGTGCTGTTCTTTAAGGGCTTGTGCCACAGCAATAGTATTTACAGAACCAAAAATAGTACCTTTTTCCGATGCTTTTTGCGCAATTTTCAGCGTTAAACCATCAATTTTTCCAGCAACAAATTCTGCTTCTTTGCGAATTTTTTCTGCCTTATATGAACGTTGTTTAACCGTTTCGGCCAACATCTTTTTATTCGATGGGGTAGCCATTATGGCTAATCCTTTAGGAAGTAAATAGTTTCTTGCATAACCATCTTTCACTTTTACCAACTCATCGGCGTATCCCAATTTTTCTACATCTTGTTTCAAAATAATTTCCATTGATATGCCCTCCTATTGATTTGTTTTTAAATTATCGGCGACAAAAGGAAGTAAGGCAAGGTGCCGTGCACGCTTTACAGCCTGGGCTACTTTCTTTTGAAATTTTAAAGAAGTACCGGTTAAACGTCTTGGTAAAATTCTACCTTGCTCGTTAACAAATCTCTTTAAAAATTCACCGTCTTTATAGTCAATATATTTAATTCCGCTTTTTTTAAAGCGACAATATTTTTTTGTTTTGAAATCCACTGCGATGGGAGTCAAATATTTAATATCATTTTGTGCCATAGTTTACTCCTCCTTATTTTCTTTAATTTGTTCTAAATCAATATCTTCAATAATATCCACAATGGGTTCAAATTTTGCTTCAAACTTAGGTTCTGGTTTGTATTCAAAAACGGGCTCCGGTTTGTTTTCTTTCTTTTGACCGAATTTATGCGTACGTCTTTTCTCAGCATAAGCGATAGCATCTTTGTCTAAGGCAACGGTTAGGAATCGCATAATTTTTTCGTCTCGGCGATACTGCAATTCAAGTTCATCCACTACATTTGGTCCAGCCTTGAATTCAAATAGTTGGTAAAATCCTGTAGATTTTTTCTGGATTTGGTACTCAAGTCTTTTGAGCCCCCAGTTTTCTTGATGAACAATCTCGGCGCCTTTGTCACGGAGAATGTTCTCAAACTTTTTAACCGCTTCCTTCATCTGATCATCAGACAAAACGGGAGTCATAATGAAAACGGTTTCATACTGTTTTAACATACTTTTTTGATTTTTAAATTAATAATACCTCTTTATTTTTAGGGCGGCAAAAATATAAAAAAAATGATACGAAGATTTGCTCAAATAAGGTAAATTCCTATTCAATCACAATCAAAACATCCCCTTCCATAACAGAGCTGCTTTTTTGCACACGAATCTCTTTTACAATTCCCTCTTTGTCGGCATCAATATTGTTTTCCATTTTCATAGCTTCCAACATCAATACGCGCTGTCCCTGTTTTACGGCATCTCCAACATTAACATAAATATCTAACACACTCCCCGGAAGTGGCGACTTTATCACACTTCCGCCGGAGGGGGCAGGGGCCGCTTGCGGAACGGGCGCAATTTTTGGGTACGGAGGCTGAGTGGGATTGACTACTGCAGATGCTGAAGTTACCTGTTTAACAATTGGCTTTGGAATAGAAACAGGTTTTCTTACTTCTACTTCCAACGCAACCTGATAAGGCGTGCCGTTTACTTCTACTGTCGCAATCTTGTCTTCAATATCAACAATATCAACCGAATACTTATTGTCGTTAATGGTAAATTTGTAATTTTTCATTATGATTTTTCATTAATTTAACCGTTATTATCAAGCGTGCAAATTAACAAGTTTTTTTTTACTTTCAAAATAGAGCTAAAACTTTTATATAACTGAAAAAAAATATCCTCAAATTCATATATTTATCTACAAGCTATGCACTTTGCTTTAATTGAATCTAATATTTTTCTGACTGTTTGATGTTTTTCTTTGTATTTTAGTTGAAAATAAACCAATGATTGAGGATTATTGACTTGTCCTGCAGAATGTTTCTTTTTCTGTACATGACTACTGATAATTTTTAAAAAACATTTATACGGTATCTATAGTTCCAATTGAGGAGTCTTCATCCGTGTGAACCAGGCTTTTTTAGAGTTTTTGGTTAAAAATTAGTTTGAGGCGTTATGTATGGGATTTCTCGCTGCGCTCGGAATGACAGCACAATTTTGCTATATGGGAGGGGCGGAAAATGCGGCGGCGGCATTTCGACAGGCTTAATGACCAGCCGCCGCGTTGTCATTCCGAGCGTAGCGAGGAATCCCTTCCCTACCGGTTGACGCGTTGTCAT
>JAIRVY010000035.1 GCA_031253655.1 Bacteroidales bacterium | reverse complement strand
TGCTCAACTACTCACCCGCGCGGCGACACGCTTCTTGAATTATCTTTCCCCATTACCCGCCGCGGTTTCACGGGGCACGAGCACTACCCGCAGTTCAAGATTATCAACATGAACGGGCGGTTGTACGACCCCGTAATATCCCGTTTCTTCTCGCCGGATAAGTACGTGGTAAATAGTAGTTTTACGCAGGATTTTAACCGCTACAGTTATTGCCGAAACAACCCGTTGATGTACACGGATCCGGATGGGGAATTTATATGGATTCCCATAGTCATTGGTGCGGCGTTTGGTATGATGCAAGGTGCTCTGACTGCGCATGCCAATGGGGCAAAAGGGGGTGAATGGGCAGGTTATATTCTTGGTGGTGGTGTAATAGGTGCTCTTTCCGGTCTTGTCGGAGCTGCAATTGCTCCTGCTAGTATTGGACTTGCAGGAATGGCAAGTGGGGCGATTTCAGGAGCAGGGTTCGCAGGATTGGCTTCAAAAGGAGATCCAATGGCTATGTTAAATGGTACGTGGAAAGGAGGATTATCTGGTCTTGCAGGCGGTTGGGTTAGCGCTGCAGTTGGTGGAACAGGTGGAGCATTTCTTGGTGGGGCAGCAAGTTCAAGTATAAGTGTAGCATTGAATGGTGGTAAGGGGAAAGATATTTTATTATCTGCTCTTTTTGGTGGCGCAAGCGCAGTAGGAACTTATCGTATAGGTAGTGCAATTGGTTGGGCAACCGGAGGAAATAAATTGGGAGATGTTAATGTAAGCTATCGCCAATATTTAACCATGCAGGCAGATTACCATAGATCTCGTTTTTGGCATAAAGAATATGGTGGCTATTTATTAGAGGGTGGTGGTGTTCAGCGAGCTTATACCGATAACAGACACAATACACAAGTTGATTTGGGACCAAGACCGGCTAATGCTATTGCAGAGTATCATACTCATTGGATGAGACCTGGGTTAACTCGTACAGTTGATGCAAATGGAGATTTCACTACTGCAAACAGACTTGCACGCATAACACCAGCAGGGCAACAAGCTGAAATGTGGACTATTACAACATCGCAATACCATGGAGAGTGGGATTTTAATACAGGTGCCTTACCTTCTTATGTAATTAACAGATATGATGCCTCTTTCTTTTCGGGTAGCGGTACGAGCTCCTCGCCGATGAATACTTATATATCAAGGTTTTTCCTTTTTAATAATTGGTTGTGGTGGTAAGAATTAAGCAAATAATACTCTTTACAGTAACAATTACTAATATGTTATGCTCTTTTGGACAAAACAGTACAGTAAGAGGACATGATATACAAAAGACATCGTTAGTGTTGTGTAAGATGACTCTTCATCCAAAAGACACTTTAAATCCTGTAATTAAAAGTAAATTTTGTGAAGGTCAATCAAAAACATTTTTTTTAAACGGTTTAGAATTGCCATTTGATAGTTTAGTGAAATTAAATTTGAGGATAAAAAACCAACTTGAGAATCAATCTTTTTACGAGCTTAGGTATAAAGAGGATGACCCATTATATTGCATAGAGCACATCAACTATTTTATAACAATTAAAATTCCCATCTTTGTAAATGGAGAAAAAATTCCTTTAGAAAAAAGTTTTGAAATACTGGGATCAATAGCGCCAAATGAAATAGTATCAATACAAAGACTGAAAGGTAAGATAGAGATTAAAGCAAAATTGCATGAATAAAAAGAACGTATGAGATTATCCAATTGCCTACTTATTAGTGGGCTATCTTTAGAAAAAGAAAAAATGTAGTTTTGTGGCATTGTAAACAGCCGTAATTTTTTATGATAGAACCTACTGCCCTTAATCTTCAAGTCTTTGATTATTACAGTTATAATGTAATGAGAAATTTTGTTTTTGCAGAACAAAAACCGTTTATACAAAGTACTTATACATACGAAGAAAACGGAGTTTACTATTGTGCGAGTGGAACTGAAAAGGGGGTTTACCGCTACAGTTATTGCCGAAACAACCCGTTGCACTACATCGATCCCACCGGACAAAAAATTAGCGGTTATAATGCTTGGAGCATGATTATGTTTTTCCCTTTTTTACCTGCAAGATTATTAAGCGAAGCCTTTTCCTGGATAGACGACAAAATAAACGGTAACACCCGCTACGGCAGCTACTTTGCACCAAGTTATTTAATAGGACAAACCGGACCGGGCACCCTTACCCCCTATAATTCCGTGAATACCATAAACTACGGCGAACCGGGGTATTTAAACCACGGCCCGTTTGTGGATAAACCAATCAGTTCAGGATGGATTGATTTGTACCACGATATATTAATGAATAAAGAGTATGTTAGAAAAATCGGGTCGAAACAATTATTATGGATACCGCGAAAGGTAGCCGCTTCAGGAGGCAGTACTTTAAAAACATTAGGTAAAATTATTACAGGTATCTTTGTCGGAGATATTGAAGGGACAAATGTTTATGAAACAATTGCTTTAGGAAAAATTAGTGGTAATTATAACGGTGTAACAATTCCAGAAAGAGGAATAGCAGTAGGATTAGGAGTATTTGATAATGACAAAGATATGATACATCACGAATTTGGACATATTTTGCAATATAGAAAACACGGAGCACGTGCCTATTGGAGTGTAATTGGTCCGGAAAGTATTTGGAGTGCTGCAAAAGATGGCAAGAACGGATGGGAACATAGAGATTTTTGGACAGAAACATACGCAAACTATTTGGCTCGTAATTATTTTGGACTTAAAGCATTTAGTGAAGGGTGGGATTCTTACTATTGGAATTATAAATATTATCCAGTTGAAAATATTAGTCCTGAAAATCTTTTGAAATTGTCACGTTAAAATAGAAAAAAATGAAAAAAATAATTATTACCTTAATAGTAATCGCATTATGTCAGAGTTCTTGCATATTTTTTGATAGTGCAAGTTCTATTTATATTGTCAATAATTCTAATGAAGGGCAAATCATTTGCCACTCTTGTTCTGATTCTATAGGAGCAATAATTGACAATATGACTATAAGTCCATTTTTCAAACAATTTGATAATATGAAATCTGTGATTTTAAATACAGATGCATATATTAATAAAAACACTTATCAGAGATACAAAATTTCTGGTACACGAGGATCTTTTGTTCGTCGTTGTAAAGACAAGCACGTACGTTTTTTCTTTATCAGTGATTCTGTATTTATGAATAATCCATGGGATACCATTGTTAAATATCAGATGTATAATAGGAAACTTGTGTTTACGGAAGAAGAGTTAAAGAAAAATAATTGGGTTGTAGTTTATGAGTAGGTTAAGATAGAATCCCTCAATTTCATACAACTGAATAAAGCGTAATTTTGCCAAAAAAAAAGGATAAAACAAGAAGAATATGTCAACTTTGCTCAGAAAAATATGAATTTTGAATGTTTTCTTTTTCCTGTAAATTGTCAAAACACAACACTGCGGATGGGTATTTCTGTTGTAGTTAGATTTTATAAATAGAAATTATGTACCACATAAATCAAATAACTTATGAAAAAAATCAATTTATTTATCACATTATTAGCAATTTACGTATTATTTCTTGCGGGTTGCAAGAAGAACAACTTAACGGTAACTTATGACGCCAACGGCGGAATAGGTACAATGCCCGCGCAAAATTTTGAACGGGATGAACCTCAAGTGCTACTTCCAAACGCCTTCGTTTGCGAAGGGTACTGGTTTAGAGGCTGGAACACCGCCGCAGACGGCAGTGCCCAAAAATACACCAACCAGCAAATCATTGCTATAAAAGAGGATATGACCCTCTATGCACAATGGCGAGCTGACCAAATTACCTATTATGTGCTTTTCTTTGCCAATGGAGGCTCCGGAACTATGGAAAACCAAGCATTTACTGAAAATAAATGGCAAAAGTTATCCCCCAATACCTTTACTCGCCATGGCAATAAATTTACCGGTTGGAATACCAAAGCAGACGGTACAGGGTATCTCTTAACTGATGAACAATCAATTGTATTAACTGAGAATATTGCATTGTATGCCCAATGGGCAGATTTAAGCGTTACAGGAAAACCCTGTACTGGAACACCAACAGTAAAAGATGCAGACGGCAATACCTATAAAACAGTTAAAATCGGCTCTCAATGCTGGATGAAAGAGAATCTGAAAACCACAAAATACAATACCGGAGAAGTTATTCCTTTAATTATCAATAATATGGATTGGTCCGAGGCTGTATCCGGCGCCTACTGCTATTACGACAACAATATTGCCAATGCTGATACTTACGGTGCATTATATAATGGATATGCAGTAAATACAGAATTATTATGTCCTGCAGGTTGGCATGTGCCTACCGAAAATGAATGGGGTATTCTATTAGAAGAGATGGGAGGTCTCGATATTTCAGGATATAAATTGAAAAATGAAACCGGTTGGGAAGAAGCTGGTTATGGAGGTGGAAACGGCAACAACGAAAGTGGTTTTTCTGCACTGCCTGCCGGAATGAGATTGGGCTATTTTGGCACTTTTCAAAATAAAGGAGAAGCAACATCTTTTTGGAGTTCTACAGATAATATGTGGGGAAAAATTTACATATTTTTGTATTACGGTAAAGAATTTAGTGGTAGAGAAAATAGTGACGAATACGGCTATTCGGTGCGTTGTGTTAAAGATTAGAGTAATTGTTTTTTTTATGCTATTTTTGCGTTTTTAAAAAACCATTCCAATTCCTCTGTAAATGTTCACTTTCAAAGAAGCAATTTCCAACCTTCCTGTTCTCCGGTTTGTTTCCGACCATTTACCCCTTTGTTCTCCGCTCGGAAAAAAAGAATTATTTGAAAGTGAGTTTATTACAGAACCTGAAAAACTTGAATTGTGTTTCAATGAACTTGAAAAAGTGTCCTTCTGGCATCTGAGTAACTCGGAAATATTACAGCGGGTTAAAACACTTCTTGCTTCAGTTCATGATATTTTTGGTACACTTACCCGGTTGAAAAACAATGACGCCCTGGATGATGTTGAACTTTTTGAAATTAAAAAGAATGCGTTGCTGGTGTGCGAAATACGCCAATTGCTTTCCGCTTCTTCTTTTGATATTTTTGAACTGTATGATATAAGTCAAGTTGTTCGAATATTAGACCCTGAAGATACAAAATTACTTCACTTCTATATTTATTCACTTTATAGTAAGGAACTTTTGTCGTTGAGAAATAAAAGCAATACTGCCGCTTCATCGGAGGAAAAGGAAGATTTGTTGTGGCAAATTTCAAAATTGGAAAATAAGATAAGGCAAAATTTGGTACAAAAACTTAGCTCTTTTGCTTCTCATTTAGAGTATAATTTACAGTATATTGCGAAATTAGATTTGTTGCTTGCGAAAGTTGCCTTGGCATTGGAATGGAATTGTTGTAAACCCGAAATCTCAACGCAAAGAATAGCGTATACAGGATTAGTACATCCCGTGGTGGCGCATCGGCTAAAAACAGAGAACTCTCAATTTCAGCCTGTTGATATTGAACTGAGATTAGAGCCCTGCTTAATTACAGGCGCCAATATGACGGGAAAATCGATTTTTCTAAGAGCAATTGCTTTCAGCCAATGGATGTTTCAGTTTGGATTTTATTTACCGGCTCAAAAAGCAACGCTTGTTCCGGTGGAGAAGATATATTTTGTGGCTGGCGACAGTGATACGGAAAGTACGGGATTATCCTCTTTCGTGAACGAGATATTCAGAATTCATCATATACTTCAGGATGTAAAAGTGAAAAAAAAGTTGTTGATTTTAGTGGATGAATTTGCGCGAACCACAAATCCCAAGGAGGGAAGTGCTTTTGTAACCGCCTTTCTTGAAATGATGCACCAAAAACCGGTTATCTGTTTAGTTACTTCTCACTATCCCGACCTTGCTGGGAAGTTTCGCCGGCTGCGTGTGAAAGGGATTCGTTGGAATAAATTAGAACATATAAAAACCAATCCGAAGGAGTTGAATAAATATATTGATTATCAGTTAGAAGACTGTAACAAAAAAACCGCTCCCGAAGAAGCGGTTAAAATAGCCGAAATTTTAGCGGTTGATAACGCTTTTATCTCTTTGGTAAAGAAATATTTACAATAAACTATCTTGGGCTAAAAATGAAAGGAACCGGAACGGAGAGATAGCAGCGAACGGGTTTTCCATCAATTTTACCTGGAGTAAACTTTTTCAACGTCGAAACCACATGTAGTGCTTCTTTATCTAAAAGAGGATGTACAGAGGCAATCACTTTTGGATTAGAAACTGAGCCGTCTTTTTCCACAATAAACTGCACTACTACAATTCCTTCGGCTCTATCTTTGTAGGCTTCAACGGGATAGCGTGCTTTTTGCATGGCATATAGCGGTAAGTCTGAATTTCCATCGCTATACACAGGCATTTCAGCAGTTTTGTAGTACACAAAATTGATATCTGCTTCGTCAACCTCAATCTTACCTTCATAAGTTTTTGAGGAGGAAGTAACTTTAACTTCTTGCACAACTTTTCCGTCCGGTGTATTTTCTGCCGGAGTTATGTTTTTCAGGTCAATTACAACATCCGGGGTTTTGTCTTTTGTGTCCACATTTGAAGTAGTGTACTGTTGGGCAAATCCGGTTGTTAGTAAGAACATTGTGGCTATAGCAAACAATGCAAATGCTTTTAAAGAAAATTGTTTTGAATTCATTATGATTTTTATTAGGTTAATATTTATTTTGAAAGTGCAAAAATATCAATTTTGTTTTATGCAGGTATTATTTTTAACAATTTATCAAATTTTTTTAGCTGCAATGATATTGGTTTGTGTATAACAAGAGAAAATAAGGTGGTTTTTTCTATTTTCGCCGAAAAAATTATACATAATGAACAAAGGAAAACTGATTATTTTTGCTGCCCCCTCGGGTTCAGGAAAAACTTCTATAGTGAAATACTTGTTGGAACAAGATTTACCTTTAAGATTTTCAGTTTCAGCGACTACGAGAGCCAAACGTCTCAACGAAAAGCACGGCGAAGACTATTTTTTTTTCACAAAAAAACAATTTGAAGATAAAATGGCTTCAGGCGATTTTTTGGAGTGGGAAGAAGTATATGCAGAAACCTACTATGGCACACTGAAATCTGAAGTGGATAAATTACTGGATAATGGAGAGAATGTAATTTTCGATGTGGACGTATTGGGGGCGCTCAATATCAAAAAAAATTACGGAATACAAGCGTTGGCGTTGTTTGTAAAAGTGCCTTCGATAGAAAAATTGGTAGAAAGATTAACCCAAAGAGGTACTGAAAATGAAGAATCTTTAAAACGCAGAATTGAAAAAGCCAATTATGAACTTTCGTTTGAAAAAGATTTCGACGCTACAATTATCAATGACGACTTGCTTAAAGCCCAAAGCGAAGCGCAACAGATTATTATGAATTTTGTAAATTAATGTATTTTTGCCGTTCATTTTTTTAGAAATATTTTATGGATAAAAATACAGTAACAGGTTTACTCCTCATTTTTGCCATCATTTTGGGGATAAGTTTCTACAATTCTTCACAACAAAAGAAAATTCAGAAGGAAGGAGAAGAAAAAGAAGCGATTCGACGAATGGCGATAATGGACTCAATTGCCAATACCGTGATGTATGAGGATGTAGAGGGCGTTAACACAGATGAAAATAATCTCTCTAAACCTCATTCTAATAATTCAACCTCAGAAGGAGAAAGAGGAAAGGAGAAAGGAGAAAATATTGAAAATAATTCTCAATTGCCCACTGTCAATTCTCAATTCTTTACCCCCAACACTCTCGCTACTTCAGATTATGTTGTAAAAACCTCAGTAGCCGTGTATCATTTCTCTAAAATGGGCGGATATCTGAATTATGCCCGGTTAAAAGGTATTTTTGCTTACGCCCAAAAAGGAGAAGAGAAGCCACCCCTTGTTTTGTATGACAGAACAAATACAAAAATGAACATTAACCTGTTGCTTCAAAATCAGACTCCGGTAAAAACTCAATCTTGTTTTTTCGCATCCGAACAACCTGATACATTAATCGTTGATGAAAACAACAACACCTTATCCCTGAAACTATATCCCCTAAATAACGGAGAGATTGACTATAGTTCATACATTGAATATCTATATTCATTCAAGAACGATGATTACAGTTTTGGATTTCGGATGAACTATGTGAATATGCAAAACTATTTGTATATCAACTCCAACATTTGTAAATTGCAATGGGATGCCACCCTTAGAAATGTGGAACGTAATATTGATAACGAGAGAAATAATACTACTATATATTTTATGGATAATTTGGATAAGGTGGATAACCTGAATCCAATGAAATTAGAGAAGAAAGATTTTTCTTCAAATTTGAAATGGGTATCGTTTAAACAGCAGTATTTTACCACCGTATTGGTTGCCGATTCCGGTTATTTTTCTTCAGGCCAATTAGTTACTACCTCGAATGAAACTCCAACGCTGCTTAAAGACCTGACGGCTAATTTGGAGTTTGATATTAAAAGTTTGCATGATGGCTCGTTTGATATGTCCATCTATGTAGGGCCTAATCAATATAAATTGTTAAAAACCTACAACTTGAATTTAGAGCGGCAGGTAGCGATTGGTTGGTCGTTTTTCTTGTTGCACTGGATTAATAGAGGCGCAGTAATTCCTGTATTTAACTGGCTATCGAAATATGGTCTCAGTTACGGGATTATTATTCTAATATTAACCATTCTATTAAAGATTGTGTTAATGCCGGTTGCCTACAAAACCTATATGTCTTCAGCGCGGATGCGGGTACTAAAGCCTGAAATTGACGAAATTGGGAAGAAGTTTCCTAAACCGGAGGATGCGATGAAAAAACAGCAAGCAACGATGGCGTTATATCGAAGTGCAGGCGCAAGCCCTATGGCAGGATGTATGCCTGCAATCATTCAAATGCCCATTCTTATTGCGATGTTCAGGTTTTTCCCTTCTGCATACGAACTGCGACAACAACCTTTCCTTTGGGCAGACGACCTTTCTACCTACGACTCGGTACTTCATCTCGGTTTTAATATTCCTTTCTATGGCGACCACGTGAGTTTGTTTTGTTTGCTAATGACAGCAGCTACATTGATCTACACGTGGCTGAACAACAAAATGATGACGATGGGTAATGCCGACCAGATGAAAATGATGAAAGTGATGATGTATTTTATGCCCGTTATGTTTCTGGGATTTTTCAACAATTTTGCCTCCGGGTTAACCTATTATTACTTGTTGGTTAACTTAATCACTTTTGCTCAAATGTGGATATTTAGAATGGGTGTGGATGAGAACAAAATTCGTGCGCGTTTGAAAGCTAATATGGCAAAACCACAAAAGAAATCGGGCTGGCAGGCGCGCATTGAAGAGATGGCGAAACAACAACAGCTGCAACAGAAAAAAAGAAAATAGAAAACTATGAAAATAGCAGTAGTAGGTTCCGGATATGTGGGTTTAGTTACCGGTGTTTGTATGGCAGAAGTGGGTTTTGAGGTGATTTGCATTGACATTGACGCACTGAAAATTGCCGCAATGAAACAGGGTAAATCGCCTATTTATGAACCCGGATTGGAAGATATTATGAAAAAGAATATCCAAAAAGGACTTCTGAGTTTTTCTACAGATTTATCTTTGGTATTAGACGAGGTAGAAGTAGTTTTTTCTGCAGTTGGAACGCCACCCGATGAAGACGGAAGCGCAGATTTGCAATATGTGCTTGAGGTAGCGCGAACTATCGGGAAAAATATGAATAACTACAAGTTAGTTATTACGAAAAGTACTGTACCGGTGGGAACTGCCAAATTGGTGAAGGAAGCGATACAGGATGAATTAAAGAAAAGAGATGTTGACATTCATTTTGATGTGGCTTCAAATCCGGAGTTTTTAAAAGAGGGAGAAGCGGTTCACGATTTTTTGAACCCTGATAGAATTGTTGTGGGAATTGACTCGGAACGAGCAAAAACCATCTTTGAGAAACTTTACCAACACTTCGTTTCACAAGGATATCCTTTAATTTTTTCCGACATTGCATCTGCTGAAATGATTAAGTACGCGGCGAATGCGATGTTGGCAACCCGTATCAGTTTTATGAACGACATTGCCAATCTATGTGAAATAGTAGGCGCAGATGTTAATATGGTAAAAAAAGGAATAGGCGAAGACAAGCGAATTGGAAACAAATTCCTGAACGCCGGCACTGGCTACGGCGGCTCTTGTTTGCCAAAAGATGTGAAAGCGTTAATAAAAACTGCAGAAAAAAACAACTATTCCTTAGAAGTTTTAAAAGCCGTTGAAAAAGTTAACGACAAACAAAAATCTGTCTTATTCAATAAATTAAACAAATATTACAACTTCGATTTAAAAGGAAAAAAAATTGCCTTGCTGGGGTTGTCTTTTAAGCCCAACACCGATGATATACGCGAGGCACCCTCGTTGGTGTTGATTGAACATCTGCTGGCAGCCGGTTGCGAAATCTTTGCCTACGACCCCGTAGCGATGCCAGAAGCAAGGCGCAAACTCGGTAATTCTGTTCATTACTGCAGTTCTGCCGAAGAAACGTTCATTAACGCCGATGCCCTTCTTTTAGTTACCGAATGGAAAGAGTTTAAAATCTTAACTCCCCAACGAATACTTTCTTTGATGAAAAAGCCTGTATTATTTGATGGCAGAAATATTTTCAATGCTGTAGAAATACACAACGCAGGAGTGGAATATTTTGGAATAGGGCGGTAGAGTTTATTAAAATCTTCTTTTTTTTATAATAAATCCCATAGAAGTAGTTTATTTGAATAATTTCTGCATACTACTTACGCTTAAAATACATCTGATTACGTTTGAAATATGACCGGTTACGAAATAAAGTAACCATATTAATATCCGTATTTCAAAACATTATACATTTATGGTAATCAATTAATACATTATTATTATTATCATTACAATGAAAAAACTGCTATTTATTTTAATTTTTACCGCACTCTTTTTTGGAGTAAATGCGCAGGGTGGCGAAACACCGCAGCGCTCTTGGGAATTAATCGGCAACGCCGGTACAACTTCCCGAAATTTTCTCGGCACAACCGATGCTGTACCTCTAATTTTTAAAACCAACGGGATAGAGCAGATGCGAATTTTGTCCGATGGTAATATTGGAATAGGAACCGACCAACCACAGGCAAAGTTGCACATAGAGGATGGGGAGATATTAATTTCTAAACAATTGTCAGGTTCTCCTTATAACTCAAATCTTTTGGGCTTTAAAATTGATAATTCTATTTTTTCTTTGGATTATATTTTAGATAGTGAAAATACCGGACTTCATCTTTCTTTTGCTTCAATACCCTTTATGCCACCAATTTCCTCTTTATTATTTTTAGGTAATAATGGCCTTGGAGTTGGTACATCGAAACCACAGGCAAATTTAGAGGTTGTGGGTTCGTTTAAAGCAGACTCTGTATCTGCAAATAAAATGAAAGCCCAAAACGCAAATATTGATGGTTTTCTAACTGCAAAAAGTGCAAATATTGCGGGAACAACTTTCTTTAAATTTCCTGCTGGATATGACGCAGTAGTAGCTACCGACAGATTAAATGTAGGCAATCAAGGATATATCCGCAGTTTAGGTGTAGAAAGTTTTGAACTTCAGCCTTTACAAAGCAAATATGGAATAACTATTTCAACACATAATGACAATTTAGAAGCGCTGCGGGTAATAAAAAATAATAGTATCGATATGTTTACCCTATATGGAAACGGGACTTTTTTAGCACAAGGGGCTACATTAGCAGGAAAATTAACAGCCCAAACTGCAAATATTACAGGAAATACACAATTGACGGGTAACGTAGGAATAGGCAAAGCACCCGATATAAGCTACAAATTAGATGTAAATGGTCCATTTAGAGCAGGATATTTATATGCACAACAAGCAAAAATTGCCGGAGAAGCTTCTATTAGTGGCAATGTAACCATCGGGTATTCGCAACAGCAGGCTAAATTAGAAGTGAATGGTTTCTTTACCGGGCAAAGTGCCTATTTTACCGGCAATGTGGGTATTGGCATCAGTAATCCCACCCAAAAACTTGATGTGAATGGTACCATCAGAGCTACCGAAGTGAAAGTTTGCCTGAGTCAAGGTTGTGATTTTGTGTTTGAAGAGAATTATGCTTTATTGAGTTTGAATGACTTAGAAACATTTATTAAAACAAACAACCATTTACCCGAAGTTGCCCCTGCTACTGCAATGGAAGCAGAAGGAATTAATATAAGCGAAATGACTGTCAAACTATTGCAAAAAATAGAAGAACTTACACTCTATATTCTGCTACAGGAAAAGAAAATGCTCGACCTCCAAAACCAAATAAACGAACTGAAAAACCGGTAATGCTATGAGAAAAGTTACAAGTTACGAGTTAAAAGAAGGAGGGAGAAGATGAACTTAAAAAAAAATCTTACTCTCTTACTCTCTTACTTTCTTACTCTCTTAAGAGAAAGAAGATTAGCATTATTTGTCTGCTTTTGTTTTGCTTTACTGAAAACCAACGCCCAAATAGATAAAACCGCTATTTTGGAGAAGTTAAAATTAGAATTTTTTCCTCAAAATCAAGATGTTAACCCTTTTCAACATCCCCGCGAAAAATATATTATTCAATGTTTAGAAACTCAAATAAAAAACAACCTCTCTTTGGCGGTTCGCTGCGATGCTATAGTGTGCCTTGCGTGGAGTTTACAACCGGATTATTTGCCCCTCACACTTGAATATGGGAAAAGAGAAGCACTTTCCGTACCCGAAAAATTAGCATTAGCCGGTGCCTATACCATTTATGGCGTTTATACACCTCAACACTATTTAAGAGAGGAAGCCGTTAAATTATTGAATGACGTGTGCTACTACACACCTTCCAATGATAAATTACAACACACCTGCATTTGGACCTATTATAAATTAGGAGGAGATGCGGCAAAAAATTATTATATATCGCTATTGGAACAAAAAGAGTTGACAGAAAGAGTATCGGTAGCCGCTT
>JAIRVY010000009.1 GCA_031253655.1 Bacteroidales bacterium | reverse complement strand
CGTTGTTTTTTACGATATGAGTACTCTATACTTTGAGAGTAGCCAGCCCGATGAACTGCGCATACAAGGTTTTTCTAAAGATGGCAAACATCAACACCCACAAATATTTTTAGGTCTTTCCTGTCTTCCGCACTTTCAATACGTTTATATATTATTAATATTTGATAACCAATAAATTAGCTATAGAATTTTTGTGGTGAATTGAAAATTTATTTTATTGAGTTTCAAGCACTTCATATCAAAAAATTTTCATATATTTGCAAGGATTTGAATAAATTATTCAGGAAAAACTTCAAGCCAATTGAAAATTTATAACGATAAAATGTGATTTAATATAACTTCAAACTAACTTCAAAATGTGGTGAATACTGTAATAGTTAAACAGTTGGTAATAAAGTGCTTAACAAAGGGAAGCGATGAAGTTGGGTGTACAGGAGAATTGTTCGGTAATTTATACAAATGATAAGGGTTAAGCAAATTTTAATGATTTTGCCCTGACTGTTTAACGTAAGTTTACTTTTTCCGGAATTAATTCTTAATTTCAAAAACATGAGGTTGCAAGGGCAAAAAATAAGTTCAAAAACAAATCTTCGCCATAATACTGCGCTGTTGCCTTGTACGGAAAATGCAAATCCAATTCCCTGTCCAATAGCCGGTAGAAATTGGTCTTTGGCACCAAGTCATCGAGATGCACCTGCTACATCATTTTGGGTTGCCACTCTTTTTTGCTTTGCAAAACTTTATATATTACTTTGCTGAGTTGTGCAACAGACACGAGTGGAAAACATCGGAAGAAGTTCTGCAATATGGAATTGTATTAGCGGAAATTAAGAATATCCGGCAATATCATCCAAAATAGGGAACACGAAAATTGCAAGAACTTCTTCGTCCATTTTTGCTGGAATATAGTATCAATATGGGCTGAGATACCCTGTTTAATCTGCTTTCTGTTCATAGTATGCTTATTCGAACTCGAAAACGCAATGTACGGACAACTTGTTCAAATCATTGGCTAAAGAAATATCCGAACTTGATTATTGGTTTTACGCCATCAAAGCCCAATGAGCTCTGGGTCAGTGATATTACTTACTGGAAAATACAGGATAAAGTAGTTTTTCTTCATCTTATCCACCACTCGGATAGAGGTTCGCAATATTGCGCAAATTTATATGTAAATATGCTAAAAAAGAGGAACATACAAATTAGCATGACACAAAATGGCGATCCGTTAGAAAACGCTATCGCAGAAAGAGTAAACGGAATCATTAAAGATGAATATTTACTTAATTATCAATGTGATAACATTCAAGAAGCTAAAATAAAACTGAATTTAGCGGTTTCACTATACAATAATGAAAGACCGCACAGTAGCATAGGAAATCTTACACCGGAGTACGTCCATAGTCAATACCCTCAAATTTCAGATGAAAAAATAAAAAAATTATGGAAAAACTATTACACTAAAAAAACTATCTTGAAGATGGACGCGAAAAAAACCTTCCGCTAACGTGGTGGCGGCTTGGCGTCAGCGGCGGCTTTTACGCACTACCTTTCAAATCCACACTTCCCGCCGCCGTTGCGCCAAACCGCTCGTGTCTGTTGCGCAACTCGGCAAAAGTATATGAAATTTTAGAATTCCAAGCGAGAGGAATAAAAATCAAGGCCGAGATGCTTTAGCGGCTTACCGTACGGTGCTCAAAACACAATTTGTTTACCTTTGTTTTTTTTTTTAATAACGGCTGTAAAGCCATAGTATTAATTTAATTCCGATAAATTTTATGGAAAAAGCATGCGGCCTTGACGTGCACAAAGAAAGCGTTTTTGCGTGTATCTTGGACGAACAGGGCAAAAAAATTTTTGAGAAGCGTTTCGGGACGCTAACACCCGACTTAATCGCGCTACGCGATACACTTGTAGAATATGGTTGCGGTAGAGTAGCCATGGAAAGTACCAGCATCTATTGGATGCCTATATGGCACATATTAGATTCAGACTTTGATTTAACTTTAGCTAACCCTTATTTTATCAGCCAATTGCCTGGTCGTAAGAGTGATGCAAAGGATGCACAATGGATTGCCGAGTGTCTTCAAAAGAACTCCATAAAACGTAGTTTTGTAGCGAGCAATCTATTACAACAGATGCGACAATTTACCCGTCAGCTTCGCAGGTTGACTAAAAGTAAAGTGCGTTTAGAACAGCAGATGGACAACCAGTTGCAGAGGTGCAATATTCGATTCAGCAATTATGTTTCCCGACAAGGCAACAATGTGTCTTTACGGAAAATAATCAAAGCGATAATAGCAGGAGAGCGTGAAGCAGTAAAACTTTGTCGTTTGGTTCACGGTAGAACTCGCAACAAGTACGGAGAGCAAGTCATTACCGATTCTTTAAGCGGAGTAATACACCAAACAGATGTTGAAATACTTATACAGTGTATGGAACAATTAAATTTGATAGAAAAACAGCAGGCTACATGCCTTTACCATTTAGAAGAATTGGCAAATACCCATTTTGCCGAAGAAATCTCGTTGCTGTGCACCATACCGGGAGTTAAAACATTCAGTGCGTTGTGTATTTTGGCTGAAATTGGAAATGACATGAGTGCATTTCCAAAGGCTACTCATTTGGTGGGTTGGGCAGGACTGAGACCAAGAAACGATGAAACATCTGAAAAAATAAGATCACGCAAGATATTGTATGGAAATAAATATTTACGACAGATTCTTATTGAAATATCTTGGGCGGCAGCTCGCTCAAACAAATCGTTTCTCGGCAGAAAATTTAATATCCTTTCCAAGAGAATGTTATCACAAAAAGCACTTATTGCTATTACCCGAAAAATTTTAGTAATCATTTATAATGTGCTCAAAACAAAGCAGTCATTTGATACTAATAGAAATATGAAGGCTATCAAAGCCTGATATGAGATTGTGCGCAAACACAGTTTCTTCCGACATCGTTTCAGTTCCGTATCTTTGTGTTGAATGAATAATTATCCCGTCCCGCAAAATGAACAAATTAAACAATGTCGGTAATGAAAGCGTGGGTGAGACAAGAAAGCTCGTAGAGGAAATTATATTATTTTTTTAATTATGGTGGTAAAAGTGCCTCCTAAACTATCTTAGTGCTTACAAGTAAAGTATTTACAAGAGAACTACCCTGTCAAACAATAAGTTACACGATATTAGTAAATAGAGAAGTTTTAGGATTTATAGAGGAAAGATAC
>JAIRVY010000008.1 GCA_031253655.1 Bacteroidales bacterium | reverse complement strand
CTCGATATAATCTTGAATACTGTATTTATTATGAGTATTTTGAACATTTTGACTTGGCAATACATCGTGAGAAAGCGTTAAAGAAGTGGAACAGAAACAAGAAAGAATTGTTAATTAACTCCATGAATCCGAAATGGAATGAGTTAGTTAATGAGTTTGGATTTGTTCGAGATTCCTCGCTGCGCTCGGAATGACAACGACGCCACCGATAGGGATGGGATTCCTCGCTACGCTCGGAATGACAACGCGGCGGCTGGGCGTCGAGCCTGTCGAAATGCCGCCGCCGCATTTTCCGCCCCCCCCATATAGCAAAATTGTGCTGTCATTCCGAGCGCAGCGAGGAATCTCGAACATAGCACCTCAAACTAATTTTTAATCTCTAAAACAGGGGTTTATTTCTCAAACTTTACCGCCACTTCTTTGCAAACACCTTCCAATTGTTTCATAATTTCCTCATCAATAACCCCTTTACTTAAAGTTTGCAAAATTTCGGGATAGTTGTCGTGTAGGGTATGAAGGTAATCGGTTTCAAAATCTTTGATGCGGTTTATGGGTATTCTTAGCAAGAGTGCATTCACGCCACAAAACAATATTGCAATCTGCTCTGCCACCGTGAGAGGTGTATATTGGGGTTGTTTGAGAATCTCTACATTTCTTTTCCCTTTTTCTAATACATTCTTCGTGGCTTGGTCTAAGTCGGAGCCAAATTTAGAAAAAGCCTCTAATTCTCTGTACTGCGCCTGGTCTAATTTCAAAGTACCGGCTACTTTTTTCATTGCTTTCACCTGTGCATTTCCTCCCACACGCGACACTGAAATCCCCACATTAATAGCAGGTCTTACGCCGGAGTTAAAGAGCGAGGTTTCCAAAAATATCTGTCCGTCTGTAATAGAGATGACATTGGTAGGGATATAGGCGGACACGTCTCCTGCTTGGGTTTCAATGATGGGTAGTGCGGTGAGCGAGCCGCCTCCTTTAACTAAGTGTTTGATACTTTCCGGGAGGTCGTTCATCGTGGCAGCAATTTCGTCGGATTCAATAATTTTGGCGGCGCGTTCCAACAAACGGGAGTGAAGGTAAAATACATCTCCCGGATAGGCTTCTCTGCCGGGGGGTCGGCGCAACAGCAACGACACCTCACGATAGGCTACCGCCTGTTTCGATAAATCGTCATAAATAATCAATGCAGGCCGTCCCGTATCTCTAAAAAACTCTCCGATTGCGGCGCCGGCAAACGGGGCATAGAACTGCATAGCCGCTGTATCGGAGGCGGTGGCGGTTACTACTACTGTATAGGGCATTGCGCCTTTTTCGGCAAGTATCTTTACCGTATTAGCCACCGATGAGCCTTTTTGTCCAATAGCTACATATATACAATACACCGGCTCGCCTTTGTCGTAAAACTCTTTTTGATTGATAATTGTATCGATGGCGATGGCGGTTTTTCCGGTTTGGCGGTCCCCAATAATCAACTCACGCTGTCCTCGCCCAATCGGAATCATCGCATCAATGGCTTTGATACCGGTTTGGAGAGGTTCTTTCACAGGTTGGCGGAAAATTACCCCTGGTGCTTTTCTTTCGATGGGCATTTCGTAAAGTGTACCTTTTACTTCTCCTTTGCCGTCTATGGGCTCTCCCACAGCGTTAATAACGCGCCCTAATAGCCCCTCACCTGCTCTAATTGATACAATTCTGCCTGTACGTTTGCAAATATCGCCTTCGTTCAAAGTTTTAGAATCCCCAAGCAGCACCACGCCTACGTTGTCTTCTTCCAAATTGAGTACAATACCCATAATATTGCCTTCGGGTTTCTCAAAAACGACCAACTCGCCCGACAACGCGTTGTGTAATCCGTAAACACGGGCTATTCCGTCACCAACAATCAGGATGGTGCCGGTTTCTTCCATCTCTACTTTCGAATTAAAATTAGATAATTGCTCCCGCAATATTGCGGTAATTTCGGAGGGTTTAATTTCGGACATAATATTATGTATTTAAAGATTTTAGATATGAGAAATGAGATATGAATTTTTGAATTATTAAATTTTTGAATAAATTTGAAATTTCATTGGGTACTCATTTTTTTCATCTTTATCGTATGTTTCTTCGGCAATCAGTTTCCATTTTCGGATATTTATTTCAGGGAAAAAGACATCTGCCTCTTCGAAAGCAGCATCTATTCGGGTTAAATATAGGGTATCTATTTTATTGATAAACAGTTTGTAGATAGTAGCACCGCCTATGATAAAGGCTTTCTCATCATTTTTCACAAGAGCAATCGCATCATCAATGGTGTGCGTTATTTCACAAAACTCATAATTTGCATTATTATTCAGTGTTATGACTATGTTTCTCCGGTTGGGCAGCGGTTTAATGGGTAGTGATTCCCACGTTTTATCGCCCATAATTACCGGATAGCCGTATGTTATTGACTTAAAACGCTTTAAATCGGCGGGAAGGTGGCAGAGTAGTTGGTTGTTTTTGCCTAATTCGAAGTTTTTGCCAACCGCAGCAATCATACAGAGGTTCAGCATTTTGGTTATTTTTTATTTCTTTTTTGCATCGTAACCACACATTCACGGGTAGGAATAATTACAGACAATCCCTCGTAAGCCAACTCCTCTTTTATCACTTTCACGTTGGTTTCGTGTTGGTTGGGAAGTGGTTTAATAACACGGATGTGTTCTTTTTCTACGCCAAGCCCCTCGCAAATTTGGGCAATTCTTCCGAAAGCGTGCGAGTTCTGCCCGCCTGTCATTCCGGTAGTGAAGTTATCTAATATTAATATTGTGACCGGTGTTTTTTCGATAACACAATCTAATAGCGAGGTCATACCGCTGTGGGTAAAAGTGGAGTCCCCCACGATGCCCACTACGGGACGCATCCCGGCATCGGAAGCACCTTTAGCCATAGTGATTCCGGCGCCCATATCCACCGTTGAGTAGATGGCATTGTAAGGAGGGAGTGCTCCCAGTGTGTAGCAACCGATGTCGGCAAATACTTTTCCCGGACCGTGTTCTGTCATCACTTCGTTGAGTGCTTTATAGGTATCAATGTGTGGACATCCCACACAGAGTTTCGGGGGGCGAGGCGTTACAATTTCCGGCACCGGCGAGCCGAAGGTGTCGGGCAATCCGAGTGCCACCGCCATTAAATTTGGGTTTAACTCGCCTTCGCGGGGCAAAGTGCCGTCTAATCGTCCTTTGATATTTCCCGTTTTGTTCAACAATCCGCGCAGTTGTTCTTCAATAAGGGGATACCCCTCTTCAGCAACTAAAATAGTATTACATTCACTAACAAGTTTTTGAACGAGTTTTGTAGAAATTGGATATTGGGATATTTTCAAAATGGGATAGGGACATTTTTTACCCACATAGTTTTCCATCAGGTAGTTATAGGCAATTCCTGTAGTAATTATTCCTAATGATTTATCTTCTCCTTCAAAATAGTTATTATATTTTGAATTTAGGGCTTCTGCATCTAATTTGGGTTGCTTGGCAAGGAGTTCTTTGTAGAACATGCGGGCATTTCCCGGCAGCAGAATGAACTGTTTTTTGTTATCACAAAGTTTAATATCGTTTTGTTTGCGGGTTGGTTTTGTTTCAACGCCGGCGCGAGAGTGTGCAAGGCGTGTAGTAATGCGCACCATCACGGGAATGCGGTATTTTTCTGAAAAGTCGAATGCTTCGTAGGTCATATCATAGGCTTCCTGCTGGTTTGAGGGTTCAAACACCGGCACAAAGGCAAATTTGGCAAAGTATCGCGAGTCTTGTTCGTCTTGCGAGGAGTGCATTGAGGGGTCGTCGGCAACAAGATATACCAAACCACCGTTTGCGCCGGTAATGGCGGAGTTCATAAAGGGGTCGGCGGCAACGTTTAAGCCTACGTGCTTCATACAAACCAACGCCCTTTTTCCGGCGTAAGACATACCTATGGCGGCTTCCATCGCGGTTTTTTCATTTGCCGACCAGCAGCGGTGCACATTGCCGGCTGCTGCTTGTTTGGATGCCTGAATATATTCCGTAATTTCGGTAGATGGCGTTCCGGGATATGCGTAAACACCTGAAATGCCAGCGTCTAATGCCGCTTGGGCGATAGCCTCATCGCCTAATAATAATTGCTTTGCCATACTTGATTCGGTTTAAAAATTAGTGCGGCGAAAATAGAAGTTTTTTTGTTAAAATGTATTATTGATTTTCACTCCTGTTCTCTTTTATCAAAAACTGTACTTTCGCCCCCACTATTCACTATCCACTAACATTATGCCCGCCGCCGCCCCTGTTCTCTTAAAATCTCTTCCCGAAAAGCCCGGGGTGTACAAATTTTTAGACGAAAAAGGAACCATTATATATATAGGTAAGGCAAAATCGCTAAAAAAAAGAGTCTCTTCCTACTTTAACAAAATACATCAAGAACCGAAATTGAATATATTGGTTTCCAAGATTAAAGATATTGAGTTTACGGTAGTAGATACGGAATGGGAGGCGTTGCTGCTGGAAAACAGTATGATAAAACAGATTCGTCCACGCTATAATGCCATGCTGAAAGATGATAAAACATACCCGTGGCTGGCTGTTGGCAAAGATATTTTTCCCAGATTATACTATACGCGAAATCCAAATCCGAAAAAAGAGGAACTATTTGGTCCTTACTCCTCCCTGCGTTTTATGCACACCCTGTTAGAAACATTGCACACTTTGTTTCCAATTCGCACCTGTAAGATTTTGCAGAAAACGGAGCGCCCCTGTTTACAGTTTCACATAAAAAAATGTGCGGCGCCCTGTGCCGGTAACATCTCTCGCAATGATTATCAGGAAAATATTCTTAAAGTGATTAAGATAATTAAAGGCAATCACAGTGAAGTGTTACAGCAACTGAAAGGAGAAATGATGAAATATGCTGTACAGTGGGAGTTTGAGAAAGCGCAACTCATTAAAGAGAAAATTGAACTATTGGAATCCTATCGCGGCAAATCTGTGGTAGTAAATCCTGAAATATCTAATTGCGAAGTTTTTTCAATGGTTGAGAACAACCAAACTGCTTTTGTTAATTTTATGAAGATTATGGAAGGCGCTATTGTTCAAACGTTTACATTTGAAATTCAAAACCGGCTGGAAACTAATGAGGAAGATTTGCTTTTGATGGCGATGGCAGAAATTGAGAAACGGTTTGGAACGCTCTCGGGAGAGGTGATTGTTCCGTTCCGAATTGCCTTGAACCGCGAACAAACAATATTTAAAGTACCTATTCGGGGAGACAAGAAAAAATTGCTGGAACTCTCTTTGAAAAATGCTAAAATTGCCATGTTAGAGAAAAAAAAACGAATAGAATTGGCAGATCCTGAACGACATCAAAACAGGATTTTGCAGGCGCTTCAAAAAGATTTGGGGATGGTATGCCTCCCGAAAACCATTGAGTGTTTTGATAATTCAAACACTCAGGGCGATGAACCCGTAGCTGCTATGGTACAATTTGTGAATGGAAAACCAAACAAAAAAGAATACCGCCATTTTATTATTAAAACAGTTACCGGTCCCGATGATTTTGCCTCTATGTATGAAGTGGTAAAAAGGAGGTACAGTAACTTACTGGAAGAAGAGAGACCGTTGCCCGAACTAATAATAATTGACGGAGGAAAGGGACAACTTACCTCTGCGCGGCAGGCACTAACCGAACTGAATATTCAGGAAAAAGTAATTTTGATTGGCATTGCCGAGCGTTTGGAAGATATTTACCGTGCCGGCGAGTCCCAACCGTTGTATATTGACAAAGTATCTGAAACACAAAAACTGTTACAACGAATTCGCGATGAGGTGCATCGTTTTGCCATTACGCATCATCGCAAACGCCGCGCCAAAAAGAGCATCCATTCACAATTAGATGATATTAAAGGAATTGGACAAGTAACCAAAGAAAAACTGCTAAAACATTTCAAAAGTATTTCAAAGATTAGGTCTGCCACCTTGGAAGAGCTTGCCGAAGTAGTGGGAACTGCCAAAGCAAAATTGTTAACATAAAATATTAAAATACAATTGGATACATTACCACCCTTGTATCGTTTTGCGCCTTTTTGACCAAAGAATCCTTTATATTCACAATATGCTGATTGCGTTTTTGTTGCTGCAACAAAGTGAGTGCAACTTTTCGGTCAATTACGGTAGTTTTGGGCTGTAACTGCTGTTTCCTGTCCAGAATATGAATGAGATAGCGGTAATCGTCTAAAGGGATATCCAATTTATCTTTCTTGTTTTCAAACTCAAAATAGGAAAATGAAAAGGGTAACTCTTTCTCAATAAATTCGGTATAAAACCACTGCCTGCCATCTAAAAAATACTCAATCGAGTCGGCGCAAAGCTGTTCTAACTGTTGCATTGCTTTTACTCTGTTTTTTTCATCAAAAAAGATGTCTTTTACCTGTTTATAAATTTTTGAAGGATTAGAGATTTTAATATAGTTTAACTGCACCATATCAATATACACAGGTGCGTTGTCGGTTTTTGTTTCGGTAATGAAATCGAGTAATTCTGTTTTGGGTACTTCAAATATAGTAGAATCACTGCTCAATTTTTTCAGAAACGCATTGATGAGCAGTTGCTCTTCAAATTGTTTTATTTGGGTAGCAAAATTCTGTTCCGATTGTGTTAAACCTTTTTTGGCGTGAGCAAATAAGGTTTGGCGTACCATCCAGTTGTTTGCATACTGTTCCATAAAAAGCAGAGAATCCTCTTTGGAAGCAGCAAAGGGCACATTGGACATTACTTCCGACATATAGAGTTTCCTATGAAATGCTTCGGCAACAACAGCATCAGTCGGCTGTTTGCAACCGGCACTAAGCAGCAGGAAAATGTTTAAGAATGAGAGAGTTTTTCTCACTTATTTTTTAATAATGAATTAAATAACTCTTCGTTAATCCATACCTGATATCTTTCCCTCAACAGACTTAACCAGGCGTCTTCTAATTTATTCTGAAAATCTGTCAGCACAATAGATCTCACTTCGGATAATGGTTTAGGATTTTCGGTAATATCCAAATAGTTAAACTTCATCTCTTCATAAAAGTTTTCTAATCCTAAGGTATCTTTTAGTGCTTCGCTCCACACTTTTTCATTATTCATTTCAAAAAGTATCATTCCATACTTATATTCATTCATCAGTTCTTGAAATTCAGGATATTTATTCTCTAAATTTTCAAATTCGTATGTAATGATGTTTTCTTTTATGAAATTCTGGTAATGCATCTCTAAGAAAGTTATTACGGATTGTTTGAGGTTAACGTCGAAGAAACGCCCAAGGTATTTTATAAAATCTTGAGGAGTAATGGTTTGGTTGGCAAAAATAGCTACAGGTTTCAGTTTACTAACTCCCGGCAAAGCCAATAGTTCCGTTTCGGTAGGCAGCGTTTTTTTATCGCTTAAGTTTTTGAGTAAGAGTTTGAACATCGCATCTTTACCTTTTTCAGAGAATCGGTATTCTTTTTTCAATTTCTCTAAAAATGATTCCACGCTGAGATTTGAGCGTGTATCCCTTTGAATTTTCGTACTGAGTGCATATTTTTGGTCTTCGGGTTTTAATTCCGGCACTTCCAGATTATGCAACTTAACTATATGCCAGCCTACGATAGAAGAAAAGGGTTCAGAGATTTGGTTTTTTTCGAGAGAGAGACAAACTTTTACAAAATCTCCTGGTCTGCGATTGGGCATAAAGGGATCTACTTTGCCGTTATTTTTCTTTGAGGACGGGTCTTCAGTATATTGTGCAGCAAGTTCCTCAAAATCTTCGCCTTCTTTTATTGCATTTTCAATAAGCGCTAGTTTTTCCATAACCGCCGGGCTAATTCTTCCAAATTGTGCTGCACTGTCTATCAACAAGATTTGACCAATATCTATCTTCGAAATCGCCGGTTGTTTATCTTGTACCCAAATAATGTGGTATCCGAATCTTGACCGTACCGGCATTGAAATAGTGCCCACAGGCGTGATATACGCGGCACTTTCAAAAGGATAAATCAGGTCAAAGGCATGGAAATATCCCAAATCTCCCTTGTTTCCAAACTGTTTCATCCCTCTTAGTCCCACTTCATCGTGGGCAGATGGGTCTTCTGAGTATAATACAGCCGCCTCAGGAAAAGTAAATTCTTTTGCCATTATTCTTTTTCTGATATCCATTATTTTGTTAAACACAGCCAAACTATCTTTGGGGGAGACATCCGGTTCACACATCAGCAAAATATGGGAGGCGCGAACCATCTCTTTACTCCTTTCTATCGCCTCTTGCATCAACTTATCCGTTACTTCCTTGTCCACCAAATAAGATTGCGCGGATTGCGATTTATAGGATGCCAACTCTTTTTTAAACGGGAGTAGGGTGTCAATTTGTGTGTCTAACCCATCCCTAACTTTCAATTTAAAGTTGATAAACAGGTTTAAATAGTCTCTTAATTCACTTTCGGTAGCATTTGAGAGTGAATTATTTTTTGTGAAAGTACCAATAAATTCGGAGACGGTTACCTTGTCATTACCTACTGAAAACAAAACCTCATTTCGGTTTTGCGCGAAAAGAACAGATAAAAACGCTAATAAACAAGCAGATAGAATTACTTTTTTCATATTGATTAATGTTTTATTTTTTAATAATGGGGGCAAATATCTAAAAAAAAATTAAATTTCGACAGATTTATAAAAAAGTGTCGTCTCATTGGTGGAAACAATAACCTTTTTAATGATTTCAAGTATTTGATTTTCCGTTACATTATTGTAGTTTTCAATATCAATTTGAAATTTTTCTACACTGTGAAAAGTTTCCGATAGTGCTAAGGTGGTGGCGCGATCTTCAATTTTAATCTCACTTCGTAGCAAAATTGATTCCACGCTGTTTTTCACTTTTTGCAACGTTCGTTCAACTTTTCCTTTGTATATAAACGAATTGAGAGAATGTACTAAAGCATCGTTAGCTTGCTGTAAAGAAATACCCACGGCGGGTCGTCCGGAAATGACAAAAACACCCGGGTCGTAAGTAGCAGTAATTGAGGCTGAAATATCTGTAAAAAGGTGTTTTTTCTCCACTAATTCTTGATATAGAAAAGAGGATTTTCCTGTTCCCAGCATATCTGAGAGGAGGTCAAAAGCGTAGAAATCAGGCGCTAACCGTCCACACATTTTCCATCCTTTTAATAGCATATCGTAAGGTACAGGACGGCAAACCTCCACTCTTTTAGATTTTTTTTGCAGGGGTTCCTGCGGTGTATCTCTCTCAATATAACCCCGTTTTGGAATTGAGCCAAACCATTTTTCTACCAATAATACCACCTCATCAAAATGAACATTTCCGGCGATAGCAATCACAGCATTTTGCGGCGCATAATAATGATGATAAAAACTCTTAATAACCTCCAAATTTACTGATTCAATATGAGATATTTCTTTTCCGATGGGCAACCACTGATAGTGATGTTGTTCATAAACGGCTTGGTTAAAAAGCATCCACATATCTCCGTAGGGTTTATTCAAAAAATGCTCTTTAAACTCTTCAATAACCACATTTTTTTGAATTTCCAGCGCCGATTTTTTAAAAGTAAGCTCCAACATTCTATCCGATTCCAACCAAAGCGCTGTCTCTATATTATTGGCAGGCAGCGTAATATAATAGCAAGTAACGTCATCGGTTGTATAAGCATTATTATGACCGCCCACTCTATCTACCGGCACGTCATAATCGGGAATCCTTTTGGAGCCGCAGAACATATAGTGTTCCAGCAGATGCGCCAAACCTGTTTGCTTGGGATTTTCATCTCTTGACCCCACAAAATAGCAGATAAAACAGGAAGCTAAAGGCGTGGCGTGGTCTTCGTGAACAATGAGACGCAAGCCGTTAGCAAATTGGTGGCGTTGAAAACTAATCATTTTTTTCCATCCATGAGATTATTTTATACACCAAAACGGCTGCCAACACATCAGAGATTTTACTCTCTTTTTGAGGGCAAAGTTCCACCACATCAAAACCAACTACTTTTTTAGAAGTAAACAACAATTCTAAAAAGGCGAGTGTTTCATTCCACAGCAAGCCGCCCGGAAGAGGTGTGCCGGTAGCCGGTACGATACTGGGGTCAAAACCATCTAAATCAATAGTGAGGTACACATTTTCAGAAAGTCTGTTTATTGCTTTCTGCATCCACTCTATTTTTCCGCAAATATGATAGGCATAATATATATTTTCGGGAATAATATACTTTTTTTCTTCCATACAAACGTTTCGGATTCCCACCTGTACTACATTTGCCACTTCTTGGGCACGTCGCATCACACAGGCGTGATTGTTGAGGCAACCGTTGTAAGTATCCCGCAAGTCAGCGTGCGCATCTATTTGTAACACAGATAAATTTGGATATTTTTGCGTAAACGATTGAATAGCCCCGATGGAAATAGAGTGTTCGCCCCCTAACAAACCAATCTTTTTATTTTGTTGTAAGAAAAAAGAGACTCTTTCTCTTACCTCCGCCACCATTTTTTCGGGCGTTGCAAAAGAATAGGTGTGTTTGTCGGTATAAATACCCGATTTATATGCCTCAATTTCGGTCTGAATGTCATATAGTTCAATAGAATCTGAGGCATTAATAATGGCTTGCGGGCCTTTTTCCGCACCTTTCACAAACGTGCTTGTTCCATCGTAAGGAACAGGAAGAAGCACATATTTAGCACTTTCCACTCGGGCGTATTCGGAAGGCATATCTAAAAAATACTCCATTTTCATTTTTTATTAAGTTCGCGAAAATAAAAAAACGCTACAATCGTTACCTAAAAGGTGGAAAATAATTTACAAATAGTTAATTGACCTGCTATGCGGAAACAAATATCTTTTTTCTTCCTATTTATCTTTATATTAAAAGTTGTTGTGGCGCAAATTGGTGGAAATAATGCGTATAACTTTATGGATTACAAGTTTTCTGCACGGTTGGCAGGATTGGGAGGTGGCCTCATTGCCGGGCACTACAACGACCCATCGTTATTAAGCTATAACCCCTCACTAATTACACCAAAATTTCACACATCACTGTCGGTTAATGCGGTGGACTATTTTAACAATGTAGGTTATGCCTCTACATTGTATTCTCATACATTCAACAAAATTGGCAGTTATGCGCTGGAAGTACGCTATGTGGGTTACGGCGATTTTGTACGAACCGACGAAGCAGGCTATGAACAGGGAGATTTTTCGTGCCACGACGCCGGAATAACTTTGGGCTGGGGACGCCCCTTAGACAGCTGCTTTTCTATCGGTGCAAATCTGAAATTGATGTTTAGCGGATACGAATCCTACTCCTCGTTCGGATTGGCTGTGGATGTTGCCGGAAGTTACTATAACGAAAAAAACAATATCACATTAACTCTTTTGGTTAAAAATTTTGGCAGTGAATTAAAACCATTTGTTCCCGGACAACACCATTGGGCACCTTTTGACATTCAATTTGCTTTTTCTCAGCGACTTAAATTTTTACCCGTACGTTACCATATTTCTCTACACTCGCTTTATAAATGGAAAATGGGATATGTTGGTGAAGAGGACCCACTGCTGGAAAAAGACGTTTTGACCGGAAAGCCTAAACTTCTTTCCAAGTTTAATCAGGGGGTAAATAACTTTTTCAGACATATTACTTTCGGATTGGAAATTATGCCGGCAAAAAGTATTTCGCTTTTCCTGAGTTATAATCACAACAAAAACAGAGAGATGTATATTCCACAAAAGAAAACGATGGCAGGTTTTTCGTATGGTTTTTTAATTGACATTAAATCTGTTCAATTCGGATTCTCGCGGGCACACTATGCCGTTGGCGCCACTCCCAATTACTTCACTTTATCGTTAAATATCAACGAATTATCAAAAGCATCAGCATTAAAAAAACAGAAGAAATTGGAGCGGATGAATTAGTATATAGTAATTAGAGATTAATAGTTAATGGGTTATGGTTAATTTCCCCACATAGATTCCATTCTTCTTCGCTTGCAAAATTTTTGTATGATTCACAATAACAGGCTCTTCAATAAGTTTGTGAGTGTGTCCGCCAATAATAAAGTCGATACCGGATACTTTTTCAGCTAGTATTCTATCGGTAATATCGTCAGGAAATTCTACATCAAATCCCAAGTGGGAAAGGCAAACAATGATATCACACCCTTCTCTGTTTTTTAGAAGTTCTACAGTTTTTTGTGCGGAAATAATGGGATCTAAAAAAGTAGTTTCCTTGTAGTAATTTGGCATAACAATCCTCTTCATATCGCACAACAGACCGAAAAAGCCGATTTTGGTTCCTGAAATATTGATAACAGCGTAGGGTTTTACTAATTTTGAGAGTGTATTGTTTTTGAATTTATAGTTGGCGCACACAATCTTAAAGTTTGCTAATTTCAGTCTTTTCGTCAGGGCTTTTGAGCCATTATCAAACTCGTGATTTCCTAAGGCAACCACATCGTAACCCAACATATTCATCAGTTCAATTTCGGGGACGCCTTTAAAAAGATTGAAGTAAGGGGTTCCCTGCGAAAAATCGCCTGCATCCGCCACGATGGTGTTTGGGTACTGGTTTCGGGTCTCGCGTATGAAACTGTATCGCTGCAAAATGCCGCCTACATCACCCAGCCCGGGTTCTGTGTAACGTTCAAAATTACTGTGGGTATCGTTGGTGTGGAGTAACACGATGGGAGAGGATTGAGAGAAAAGGAGAAAAGGAGAAAGAAGATGGGAGAAAAGGAGAACGCGGAACGCAGAACTTGGCACACGGAATATTAAGTATTTCATCAATTTAAGGTATAAAGTTTATTTTTAATTATTCACTATTCATTAATCATTATTTTTAGACTCTTTTCAGCAAATCAAATACTGTTTTCACGGGGTTGAAAGTACTGAGGGGGACTTCCGCAAAAATAGTAATCCAGTCTGCCATAGAACCGTTCCAAAGTCCGGGGAGTTCCATAGCCAATAATTTTCTGCCCTCGTAAGACTTTTCCGATATGAAGCCGGTATAAGGGTCAATAAAATCGTTGAGATTAAATGGGTTACCATTTACATCTTTATAACAGCAAACCAAGTCCACAGGATTGAAATGGGAGGCGGAGGCCAAAAAACTTTTCTGTTCAGGGTCATTTTTATCAATCTGTGAGGACTCAACAATTTGCAAAGAGGTTTCTCCCTTTCTGTTGATTACCCAAAACGGCCCCCCTCCGGGTTCTCCTTCGTTTTTCACAACCCCGCAAATCCGCATTGGTCGATTAAGTTTTTTTAACACCGTTTCAGGTGTTGGGTTTTCCTCTTCAAATTGAATCATCAACTCATTCTTAGTAAACTCAATGATTTTTTGTAAATCATTATTATTGAAGTGATTGATGATTAATTGATTTTGATATTCAAAGTTTTTCTCTTGCAAGTGTAACAGATACCCTGCTAACGCTTTTTTATACAGAATAGTGGGTTCTAATTGTGTTTCAGGTACAACATTATCTATATTTTTCACAAAAACCAAGTCTGCCGTGATATTATTCAGATTATTTATGAGGGCGCCGTGTCCGCCAGGGCGAAACAATAACTTTCCGTTTTTATCTCTGAATGGCGTATGATTTAATTCTGCGGCTAAGGTGTCCGTTGATAGGGACTGATTGGAATAACTTATCTGAAAAGTAATTCCAAATCGTTTCTCATACTTATCTTTTACTTCGGAGGTCAACTCAACGAACTCTTCTAAGTGATTTTCAGAAACAGTAAAATGGATTTTACAAACGCCGTTCTTGCTTTGTGCATACCTTGCCGACTCCACCAAGTGTTCTTCCAAAGCGGTACGGTTTTCATCTTTGTATTTATGAAATTTTAACAATCCTTTAGGAAGATTACCGTAGTTCATCCCTCCTTCATTCAACAGTTCTTTAATAAGAATTTTTGATGCACTATCCTTTACAGTTTCATCAAATGTGTACCCTTTTTTTTCTATAATTTTCTTTAAATCATCAAAGAATGCAAAATCTTTGATTCTCTCTTTGTACAGTTTTGCTTTTTCGTTATCTGTTTCCGATTGCAAGGCTTCGTACAAATCTTTAAACATACGGGTAGCGGCACCCGATGCAGGCACAAACTTGACAATCTCTTTGTCCTTCGACAGTGCTGTATAAATTTCTATCCAATATTCTAATTCGGGTTTTGAAAATCGGACAATTCCGTTACCGATGGAAACATTTCGCCGTATATTAGCGAAATCGAAGCCGGCGTTAAAGAAGGCAAACTGTTGTTCAACCATTTCGGGGTTGCTACCACGTTGTGCCATAAAAGTCATATCTTGCGGGTTAAAAATGGACATAAAGCAATATATTTTTTCGTTGGTGCAAATTAACATATTTTTATAAGTTGTATGCCATTCAAAAACACACCTACAACCACCGTTTTTTCTTAAAGAACAACGTAATAAAGATTGATAGCAGCAAAGATAGGAAAATTACCACATAGAATTTAGGATTGTGAATAGTGGTGCCTACTTCCAAGTTCATTCCATAGAAACTGGCTATCAAAGTGGGGAGCATCAGAATGATGGAGAATGAGGTAAGGCGTTTCATGATTACGTTCACATTGTTGGAAATAACGGCTGCAAATGCATCCATCATACCTGCTAAAATTTCGCTGTAAACGTTGGCAGTAGTACGCGCCTGCTGCATCTCAATCTCTACATCTTCAAACAGATCGGCATCATATTTCATGTGTCTCTGTTTCAAAATGCTATGGAATTTCTGTAACAAAATTTCGTTTCCACGAATAGAAGTAACAAAGTAGGTAAGTGTTCTTTCCAGTCGCATAAGTTCCAGCAGTTCTTCATTTCGGATAGAAGTTTGCAACTGTTTTTCCGCATCTTGAATTTCATAGTTAATCATTTTCAAATATTTCATGAACCAAACTGCCGCAGAAAGTTGCAGATGTAGGATGAGGTCGGAAGCATTTCTTTCTTCAAAGTTTTTTCTGCGGGTATATTTTACAAAATCTTCCATCATTTCCACTTCGCTGTGGCAAACGGTAATGAATTTCTCGCCTGAAGTTAATATTCCGAGAGGAACCGTAGAGTAGAGATTCTCCTGTTCCTTTGATTTGAAAGGGACACGTACAATTATCAACCGCCAGCCATCTTCATACTCCACACGGGGACGCTCTTCATTGTCTTCAATATCTTTCAAAAAAGGGACAGGGACACCAAACTCTTCGGCTAAAAAAATTTGTTCTTCAGGAGTGGGACGCATCACACATACCCAAACTTTTGTAGAATATTTTTCTACTTCATAAAATCCATTTTTACACTCTAAATATCTAATCATCGCTTCTAATTTTTTAATTGTTTAACACTTGTCGAAGCGATAAGCATAACAAATCAATATCGCTGCGACTGCTTTTCCAATACTATCCTGCATAACCACCCTACGTCCATAATACTGTTTGTTTTTTAGTGAATAAATTGATTACATTTTTCGTGCCGCGAAAATATAAAAATTTTAAAACTGCACGGCTAGCCCGAAGTGAATTTTTCCTGTTTTAAAAGAGATAGGATTATCTAATTGTTTGCCAAGAGCATAACTCAAATAAAAGAGACCCGCTTTGGTGGTAAAGGTGATCCCCGTTCCAAAGCCAAAAGGAAAATCATTCCTGTAATTATCATTTATTTTTTGTTCATACCAGGCGCCGTTAAAGAAGGTATTCAAATAGGCAATTTTTGCCATAATAAACCGCATTTCAACAAGTCCTATTCCGTAACTTGATGCCCGAATCGACAGGTCTTCAAATCCTTGTAGTGAGTTAATACCCCCTATCCGAAACATTTCATTCACTAAGGGATTCTTTCCATACAAAGCTCCTCCCTCTGCCCCAAGTACTGCGACCCAGCGCGAATGCAAAGGAATATATCCCCGTATTTTTCCTTGTAGTCTGTATCTTACACTATTTATTTCCACTTCTGAGTAAAAATTCTCTCCCGCTTTTCCGTTTTCAATAATTTTTCTATTTCCTACCGCGCAGTTCAGGGTAAGTTCATACCCTTTGCGTGGGTTGTAAATAAAATCAAGTTGCCGAAAACGAAAAGCAAAGCCGTACATTGTTTTTTTATAATCCAATATGGATTGGGAATGAGAAAGTGTGTATAAAGAATTATTTAACAGATTAGATGTGGAGTAATCGAGATATACCCGAGTATAATTATGTCCGCGAAAGGAGTAGTTTAGTCCAATTATATAGTTCATATTCAGAAATGTAGTATCTTTCTTATCCAGTAAGAACACGCCATCAATGCCGAGGGGAGTGCCAAACAGGTAGGGAAAAATAGTTTTCAGTTCTAGAAACTGCGAAAATTGCTCTGTTGCCCGCCATTGTAAATCAATATTTTCTCCGATTGTAAAGAGGTTCAGCAGCCGCAAGTTCAATTCTCCGGAAACGGCAATTCTCCCTGTTTGGCTACTTACCGGCGCGATGCCGATATATCCGTCGAATTGATTTACACGTCTTTTCTCCAAAAAAAGATACAAAGAGGCATTTTCCTCTGTAAATTCAACTGTAGCGGGTTGAGTTTCCACAGCAAAAGGGAGCTCTATAGCCAATTGCGGAATTAATCTTACAACTGATTCATTATAAGAATTTTTATTTTTAAAATTGAAGTACCCTTTCAGATAACTCTTAGCGATTTTCAAATTACCGCGCACAACAATAGTATCAAAAGTGCATCTAATATTTTTATTGAGCACTAATTGTGCAAAAACCGTATCGTTCTTCTCAAGAATTTCATCCAAAAAAATAGAAGCAAATGGAAACCCTGTGTTTTCCAAATAATTCAGTGTTTTTTTAGTTAATATTTCGTAATTTTCTAAAGAAATGGAGGTATTTTTCACAAATTGAGCGGTGCGGGCACTCTGCAATATTTTCATAGTTTCCGGCGAAACGCTAATAAATGCAGAATAAAGAGAATCAATACCTTTTTTTTGAGCACAAATATCGTTAATGCCAATAAATATTGAAAACAGGTATAAAACGGACAAAAAAAACAGGTTAGTTTTCAAAGAATATTAATTTCATACTTTTAACATTTATAAAATGCAAATTAACATGAAATTTTTAAAATTATCCATTGACGGATAAAATGTTTTTCAAAAATTTATAGAGGAAAGATAGGTTAAAAATTAGTTTGAAGCGTTATGAATGGGATTCCTCGCTGCGCTC
>JAIRVY010000134.1 GCA_031253655.1 Bacteroidales bacterium | reverse complement strand
AAAAATATTGAAAATGTTTTCCGCAGTGTGAGATCAGAGTAAAATGATGATTTTTTCACAAAAGTTGATTGCATTAAGCGGAGCGAAGCGTCTTTCGCTCCGCTAAAAGCAAAGCTCTGCTTTGTGGAATTAATAGACATTATATTGATTAAGTTGTAATTATTCTCATTATCAGTCTATTAAAATCATAAAAGTTGCTTATTCTATATAAACTCTAATTAAAATTCATTACCTTTGCAACGATATATATAGTTTAAGTAGGTTTTTATTTTTAACGTCCGGAGATTAATAAGTGATTTCCGGGCGTTTTTTAATACTAAAGAAAAGATTATTGAAATTAGCGGGAGGAAATGAGATTTTATATTCGAGGTAAAGGGAGATAAATTTTTATGTTTTTTTCTTTGCAAATAGTTTTGGACTTTTCATTCCATCAATGTGTTCGAAAAGGGAATGATCCACGGAAGCCCCCATAGGATCGAGAATGAAATCTATTCCCTCCTGACTTCGTCATTACATTTTTTAACAATTTGTAATTTTCTGATTTGTAGTTATTTGCGAATTTTGCGCCACCTTTTTGGGTGGCGCAAGCAAAAAAGGCGTAATTTTGCGGTATGTATATACCGAGCGCGGTCATAATATGAATTAATAATTTGTTTTATCAAATAAAACCTGTACCTTTGCAGCAAAAAATATTATGTTGCAATTTACCATAAAAGAAGAAGATAAAGCGGTATTTTCCCGTGAGCGATACGAGCATATTCACCCGCGCGTGTGTCAGCGAATGGATGCGCTGCACCTTAAGTCAAAAGGACTTTCTAATGACCATATATGTAGTATATTAGACATCTGTCTCAATACACTTTTAGGCTATTTCAGAATGTATATTGCAGGTGGAGTAGATGAATTGAGAAAGATAAAATTCAATCGTCCACAAAGTCAATTGCTTGCATTCAAAGTCAGTTTGGAAAAATATTTTACTGAAAATCCACCCTCCTCCATTTCTGAAGCGGCCGCGAAAATAAAGGAACTAACCGGTATAGAGCGCAAAGAGACACAGGTTCGCAAGTTTCTGAAATCTTTGAGATTTCGCTGTTTACAGGTTGGGGTTGTACCTGCAAAGGCGCTAACAGAGGAAAAAAAACTGAACAAAAGGAATATCTGGACAAAGAACTTCAACCTCGATTAGAGGAGGCCAAACGAGGAGAGCGTACTGTTTATTTTGCCGATGCTGCCCATTTCGTACATGGTGCCTTTATTGCTTGTGTTTGGTGCATTGTCAGAGTGTTTATACCGACACCTTCCGGTAGAAATAGATACAATGTGTTGGGAGTTATAGATGCCATATCTCACAACTTCATTTCGGTATGTAATACAACGTATATCAATCACTTATCAGTTATAGAACTGCTTGAAAAGATACGAGAATGGCACAAAGACAGTATTATTCCAATAAGTATTTTCTTGGATAATGCTAAATATCAGAGATGTAAGGCTGTTACAGAAAGGGCTGCTACGCTCAATATAGAACTAATGTTTTTACCCTCGTACAGTCCAAATCTGAATTTGATAGAACGCCTTTGGAAATGGCTGAAAAAGGATTGTTTGAATTGTAAATTCTATAGTAAGTTTTCTGAATTCAAGACAGCAATAGATAACTCTTTAAACAAAATCGTAACCGGTCAGGCTCAAAAAGACTTGGAGAGTCTTTTGACTTTGAACTTTCAATTATTCAAATAAATCAATTTATGAATGAGGTCAGTATAGTAAGATTATAAAAGAGTAAAGAATAACAATTTAATAACCAAAAATGGCAAATCTGAAAAAAAATTGCCATTTTTTTTCATTTACCCATTGTCAATACAAAAACAAGTTGTATCTTTGCGGTCAGAAAAATTGCTAACAAATGGGCATTGCCCTGTTAAAGATAACAACACCCGTTGTGCAACCCATAAGAACTGTCAGCGGGTTATTTCTTTTTAAATATGGCTGTAAATAAAATATCAAGAACAATCGAGGAACAAATCGCCCTACTCAAAAAGCGAGGAATGTTGATGAAAGACGAACAAAAGGCGGCTTTCTATTTGGGACATATCAGTTATTTTCGTCTAAAAAGTTATTGGTGGGATATGCAAACCGACCCGGAAAATCACGTTTTCGCCCCTAATTCCTATTTTGAAGACGTTATCGCTCGTTACAATTTCGACAGCGAGTTACGGCTCATTCTGTTTAAAGCAATAGAATCTATCGAAATCGCTTTGCGTACAAAGTTGATTTATCGTTTTTCGCAGGCTTACGGCGGACTTTGGTATTTAGACGACAGTCTTGTGATAGACAAAACAAAACACCAAGAAAATTTGACAGATTTGCAAAACGAATTTGCAAGAAACGGCGAAAGTTTTGTGAAGGATTTTCGTAACAGACACCCAAACTCGAATCCCGATGCGTGGATAATTTTTGAAGTGGCAACATTCGGCACACTTTCAAAAATATACAGCAACTTGAAACCCGAAATACCGCAAAAATCTCGTATCACTCACGAATTTGGTTTAAACTCAATTAACGATTTGTCAAGTTGGTTTGCCGCCATTTCCCTTTTGCGAAATGTGATTGCCCACCATTCACGAGTATTTAGTCGTGATATTTTGAAACGCCCCATTTTACCGAAAAAAACACGTAATCAATGGTTACAGTTCGGCGTAACGCCTGTACAAGAAAAAAAGCCTTTTGTTGTCATTTCTACAATGGTTTATCTTTGCAACGCCATAAATCCGAACAACGAAATCAAAAATAGGCTGCTTGCACTATTCAAGAACAACCCGACTATCCCAATTTACAAACTTGGATTTTTCAATAATTGGCAAAATGAGCCACTTTGGAAATAAATTTGACTGATAATAAGGGAAAGCGGAATGGGAAAATGCACTACATACAATAACTAAGGCTTAAACGCAAAGTAGCGGAGCGGAGTTGCGATTTAAGCCGATGTTGAACGAAAGCATCGGTAGCGTTGTTGTAGCTGTTTTCTATCTATGGGGTTTCAATCG
>JAIRVY010000118.1 GCA_031253655.1 Bacteroidales bacterium | reverse complement strand
TTTAACACAGTAACAATATCTACAACATTAAACCACCATTTGGCATTTTCCTCATCCCAAATGGCTCGCACCTCTTTGTGGTCAAAAAAACGGATGGATATTTTCGTGTTATTGTTCATTCTGATAAAATTTATCCTTTTCCCATTTCGCAGGATTTTCTTCAATATAATTTAAAATATTCAGGTATGCGCGTTCATTACGAATAATGTGTTCCCAATAATTGCGTTGCCATAATTTTTCATCAAACCGTTTCCATCCCAAAGTTTTTACCCCACGAATATATTCGTTGGTTGTCATTGTTTTGAGCCATTGTACAACCGCATGTAGGGGCGAACCTGTGTGTTCGCCCAAAATATCTGGGCAGACACGCAGAGTTGGATTTTCAGCTGGGCAGAGACGCAGGGTTGAATTTTCATCTGGGCAGACACGCATTTTTGGATTTTCATCGGGGCAGACACGCAGGTCTGCCCCTACGGTATTATTGCCGGTATTAACAATAATGACGTGGATATGGTTGGGCATAATGATATGCGTGTCTAAAACAATATCCCGAAATTTGTTCGATAATTCCGAACACCATTTTTCTATCATTTGTCCCGGTGTATTCAACATCATTTCGCCATTTGCAATTTCACCAAACAAACATTCCCGATTTTGCACACATATTGTAACAAAATACAACCCTTCCAATGAATAATCGTATTCTTTCAGGCGAATGCTGCGGCGATGGTGGATTTGGGGATTGTATTTCATTTGTTAATTTAGTTAAATAATTGCAATTGCTCATTGTTCATTTGCAGGTTTCTTGAAATGTAGTTGGAAATAAACAATTCTTTGCCTGTTTGGTTGGAGTTTTTAGTAATATTTCTCATTCCGTAGGTTAAATTCCATGGAATGATATTGGCAAATGAAAATAAATTGCGAATATAGTCACTATCATCGTATGTAATGAGCCATTTGTGTTTACAATTTTTCATATTTTCGGCAAAACGTTTATGGTCAAATGACTTATGTAGGTTTCCATTTTTGCCGTACAATGCAGATTTTGTTGCAGAGTAATAAGGTGGGTCAAGGAAAATAAATACATTTTCGCCCTCTTTTTTAAGCATTTCTTCATAATCGTAATTTGTTATAATTGAGCCATTTACTATTTTTGCTAATTCATTTAAACGTTTAATACTGCTTTCGGTAAATCGCCCTGTAAATGCGGCTTCGCTGTACCCTCCGCTCAAAGTTGTACCTGAAAACGTAATGCGATTGTAAATAAAAAATGCTGCTGCTTTTTCCAAGTCGTTAAAATTTTCATGATTTTCATTCAAGAAATTAAACAATTCTTTTCCGATAGGATATGCCTTTTTCCATTCATAGATCTTTGAAATTAAATCGTTTATATTTTGTTGAGTCATATTCCAAAATTTATATAACTCTGAATACAAATCATTTACCCAAAATTTCTTATTAGAGAAGCGTTGTTTTACATACACAAATACCGAACCGCCACCCAAAAAAGGTTCTCTGAACTCGTCAAAATCGGGAATTAGTTTTGCGATTTTTTCAACGGCTCTGCTTTTGCCTCCGGGGTAACGTAGGGGAGATTTTATCATTTTTTCCCTCCTATTCTTATGACAAATCCATTATCGTTTGCTTCTTTAAAAAGTTTGTTTATAAAAACTCGTATTTCAGGTTTTAAATCATTATCAGCAATAAATTTTTCTCTTTCTATTATATGATTTTCGGAGATAATCTCATTACTAATCTTTGCCGAAGTCAAATTCAATATCGCATGGCTTTTCATTTTTTTACCATTGACTTCAACATCACAAAGATTTGAGTACAAAATCATTTTCAGCAAACCGTCTTTTATATCGCCTTTGCTTGGCAAAATAGAAGTTTTAGAGTGCTTGCATTCAACCAAATGAACAGTATCTTTATCAACAAGAATTTCATCAACCGTAAAAAAATATTGCCCTCCTAGATAATTGGTAATTGTAATTTTTGCTTTTGTGTTTGTTGATAAACTTTCTTTGGGTTGCGCTGTTAGCATTTCTCTTGACTGTGCTTTTTGGGCTTTTTCTCTCGAAAAATCCATAAAATTAGAAATATCTTTACCTATTTTCTTTTTGAAATTTTCAATTCCTGTTTTATTGTGCAATAAAACTCCCGTTTGGTCTTCTATCTTTGCATAATTTTTCTTTGTCTTGATTACAATATTGTGCAAATTGTTTTTCAATTCGTTCAAATTCCAATGCAGAGCCGAACTATGATATTGTTCAATCTCTTTGATTTTTGAAATGACATATTTATTATCAAACTGAAAATTAGTGATTTTGTTTTCATATTCAGGATTTCTTGTTGCCTTGCTGTAATAAGCAAATATTACAAAAACATCCAATAACGACATCAATGAAATCGTATCCCATTGCAAAAAATCTCTATCCCCATCAAAACCCTCGTCTTTAATAATTGGAATTATTGTAATTTTCTTGGATATATTCAGTGTATTGTAAACTCGCTCGTAAGGATAAGAACGTGTTCTTTTTGGTGATACCCATTTAGAAACAGCAAAAGAGAGATGTCCATCTTTTACGAGACAAAATGGAGAAACCTTATTGATATTAAATGTATTGATGTCAACGACTTTTAAATCCTCCGAAAGAAGAATTTTATATTTAATTCCTGTTATTTTACCTTTAATATCCATTTCGAAATTTCTATTCGTAATTTACTCTAATATTTCCTTATCGCCTCAAACTTGCATTTCGGGAAGCAACTGCCGCAGCGTGTGCAGTTTTCGGTAATGATTTTGTGTGGCGTTTTAAGTTCGCCCTCAATACATTGCGTTGGACA
>JAIRVY010000060.1 GCA_031253655.1 Bacteroidales bacterium | reverse complement strand
CATAATTCGTTAGTTACTCCAATATAAAGAGTTGTTTTATTTTTGTTTGTGAGAATGTAAACATAACCTCCTTTAGTAATCTTCAATTAATTTTGCGACAAATAAACATTTTTGTAAAATACCAAAATAAAAAATAACGCCTCAAACTAATTTTTAACCAAAAATAGCACCTCAAAAAAAAACTTAACCATATTCTGAACAATTATCAGTTATTTGCAAATTTTATTACATTTGCGCCCACTTTTTGAAAAGTATTAATAAATTATAAATCAAATAAATAAAAAATTACAATGAAAGTTTATCAAACCAAAGAGATTAGAAATATTGCCCTCATTGGGGGAAATCGTACCGGTAAAACTACCCTCGCAGAAGCAATAGCATTTCACGGTGGCGTAGTGAGCAGACGCGGAACCATAGAAGATAAAAATACTATTTCCGACTACCGTGAAATTGAATTGGAGAGACAACAATCTATTTCTTCTACCTTAATCTACTCAGAATTTGCAGGTTGCAAAATAAATATGATAGATTGCCCGGGGTTTGACGACTTTATCGGAGAAGCCATCGGGGCATTGCGCGTGGCAGACACCGCACTTATGGTTATCAACGCTCAAAATGGCGTGGACGTAGGTGCAGAAATTCAATGGAGATGGGCAAAGAAAATGAATACGCCCGTAATATTCGTTGTGAATCAGCTAGATCACGAAAAAGCAAACTTCGATGAAACCCTAAAACAACTTAAAAACTATTTCGGTAATAGCGTAATGCCGTTTCAATATCCTGTAAATGCAGGAGTTGGATTCGACTCAGTAATTGACCTGCTGCAAATGAAACTATTGAAATTCCCAGTAGGTGGTGGAAAAATAGCAATAGAAGAAATTCCCGCCGGCGAAAAAAACAAAGCCGAAGAGATGCACAACGCCCTCATTGAAGCCGCAGCAGAAAACGATGAGAAACTGATGGATAAATTCTTTGAAGAAGGAACGCTCACCGAAGAAGAGATGGCTCAAGGTTTGAAACTTGGTATTATCGGTCGCGGCACTTTTCCCGTAATTTGCATAGCCGCCAAAAACGACCAGGGTATTACCCGTTTTATGGAGATTATTAAATCTAGCGCCCCGGCACCCGATGAGATGCCTGGTGTGAAAACCGAGTCAGGAAAAACATTAAACTGTAAAACCAGCGACCCCACTACTGCTTACATCTTTAAAACAGCTCTTGAACAACATCTCGGCGAAGTTTCTTTTATGAAATTATACGGTGGCGAAATTACAGAAGCCATGGATATGGTTAATAGCATTTCAAACAGCAAAGAACGTCTATCACAACTACTTTGTATCGCCGGAAAAAACCGTGAGAAAGTAGAAAAAGTCGTTGCAGGAGATATTATTGCTACCATAAAATTAAAAGGATCTCAAACCGGACAAACACTAGTAAAATCAGGCGACGAGGAAATTGTCCCTACAGAATATCCTGAACCTAAATTTCGCATTGCAGTGCGCGCCAAAAACAGTTCCGATGACGAAAAATTGGGCGCCATTTTAAACGATTTTAAAAAGACCGACCAAACTTTCTTAGGTGAACAGTCGAAAGAACTAAAACAGATGATTATTTCCGGTCAGGGCGAACAGCACCTGAATATCATAAAATGGATGATTGAGAAGTTGAATAAGATTGACATTGAGTTCTATCCTCCGAAAATTCCGTATCGTGAAACCATTACCAAATCTTCTGAAGCGATGTATCGCCATAAAAAGCAATCGGGTGGTGCCGGACAGTTTGGCGAAGTTCACATGCTTGTTGAGCCTTATTACGACGGAATGCCCAACCAAACTAAATATCCCGTTCGTGGACAGGATACTTACGACCTGGCGTGGGGCGGCAAATTGGTGTTCAACAATTGTATTGTGGGGGGGGCAATTGATGCCCGTTTTATGCCTGCCATTATGAAAGGAATTAACGAAAAAATGGAAGAGGGACCACTAACAGGTTCATACGCCCGTGATATCGTTATCAATGTTTATGACGGCAAGATGCACCCCGTAGATTCCAACGAAATGGCATTCAAATTAGCCGGGCGTAACGCATTCCGAGAAGCTTTCAAAAATGCAGGTCCTAAAATTTTGGAACCTATTTATGATGTTGAGATATTTGTTCCTTCCGAAAGAATGGGAGACGTGATGACCGATTTGCAGGGACGTCGTGGTGTGGTAATGGGAATGGACAGCGAAGGCTCATTCCAGAAAATCCGCGCAAAAGTTCCATTGGCAGAAATGAATAAATATTCTACTACGCTAAGTTCCATTACTTCAGGACGTGCCTCTTACGGAATGAAATTCTCAGAATATCAACAAGTTCCTGCTGATGTTCAAAACGAAATCATTAAGAAGTACGAAGAAGAAAACAAGGAAGAGGATTAGTGAGGAGAGAATAGTGAATGGTGAGTAAATTATTAGTTTGTAACACAGTAAGAGATGTTGGCTTTGATTTTGACAAAGAGTTTAATTTAACCTTTACATACAAATCCCGTTCATTTGGAGGCAGAAATCCCGATTCTGTGATGAAAGATATCTTGGCAAATACCCCATGACCATGGGAAATTTAATTTGTACAGGAGTTGACGTTTCTTTCCCTGATGATACACTGTCTTTTGGAGATTTTCCAACTACAATAAAAGCTGTCGTAAAACTTAAACCGGCATTGCCTCGAGATAGAGCCGGGATTGAAATGATGTTTAACCATGGCAGAAAAAGAATCTATATGCCCGCTGGGGTAAAAGTTGACAGAACATCTCAAATCAATAGCACTAGAAGGGGATTGTGGGATAAATATGTGGTTGATGAAATGGAATATGCGGAAGATTGGGTGAAGAAAGAAGTTACAGAAAACGGTAAGAAAGTCATTAAATGGGTAAAGAAAAAAAATAACGCTCTTTTATTTTTGGAGAGTGCCGGCTTCGCACAATCTTTTTGTTACTACATACTGTGCAAAACAATCCTTCTTTATATCAAACTGCACACTTGAAAAATATTATACTTTTGCGCACCTTCAAAAACGGTAATGAAAATATGTAATTTACTATTAATCAAAACGATAATTAACAATGAAAAAATCTTTATCCTTAATCTTTTCTATCATTCTTATGACCCAATCTATCTCTATGAAAGCCCAATTCGTTTCTGAGACCATTCAAGCAAAAACCATTCACGAACTTTCAAGAAACAGTTCAATCCCAAACGAAATAATTATTAGAGGAGTAAACCAAATTGCTATGCTTTGGAAAGAAACAGACGGCTCGGAGCTAGATTTCTATACTTTCTGTAAAGGAAATTTTTGCAAAACCCCCGCAGAAAAAGAGAAACTCTTTTCTCGTTTAGCAAATAACTTTGAAGTTATTTTCGGACATAACAACCGCATCACTTTAGATTTGCTGCGTCCTATTCACGTTACCGGCTACGAACAGCTGCCTATTGATGAATTATTTGCAACTTATGATATTAACGCGCATTTTTCCGATGATATGTTCGACAATAAAATTGCTTTCATTGTTGCACTAAACTTTCCCTATTTTACACTCAAAGAGAAAGAGGATAACGGACGCTACTGGAGCGAACTGCACTGGGGATATGTACGATTGGGCGACTATTTTTATTCCCGAGTACCTGCCAATATGCAACAGGCTGTTACGGCTGCCGTGAGCAATGCAGATAATTATATTGCAAATTATAATATCCCGATGTGGCTGATTGATAACAGTCAAAACCTATCATTTTGGGCCTCCGAAACAAAACTTATCTCTCACTGGGGATTGCGAGACGAAATTAAAGCCGCATACTCAGATTCTTATTATGGCTATACCAAACAACATCTCATCTACGGAATAATGAAGGCAATTATTGACCAGTCTATCCCAAGTGAAGTAATGAGAGAGACGGAAGGATACCGCTGGAAACCGATTTCTAATAAAACCTATCTGTTTGGTAATATAGAAGTTGAAACTACGCCCGAACCCAATACAAGATATCAGCATCTGCTCAATATTTTTAGGGCGCTGAGTGCTACCGATAAATATTATTCCGGCAACAGTACCTTCATATCTAGAAAATTTGAATCCGAATTAGAAATGCAATTGATTGATGTTGAAAATCTTTTTATTTCATTAATGACTTCGCCCCAAGTAAAACAGGTGGCTGAAATTATTTCAAAACGGTTGGGAAGAAAATTGCAACCTTTCGATATCTGGTATGATGGGTTTAAATCAAGAAGTTCTATCGACCAAGGAAAATTGGATGCTGATGTTCGAGAAAAATACCCCAATGTTGCCGCATTTCAAAAAGACCTTCCTAATATTTTGGTAAAATTGGGCTTCACCCCTGAAAAATCGAAAGAAATATGTAAGTTTATCCAAACAGATCCATCTATCGGAGCAGGTCACGCCTGGGGCGCAGAAATGAAATCGGATAAATCGATGTTGCGTACTCGTTTTGTAAATGGCATGGACTACAAAGGATATAATATTGGAATTCACGAGTTTGGACACACTGTAGAACAAACCATCTCGCTCCACGATGTACATAACTACTTCTTGAAAGGAGTCCCCAACACGGCTTTTACCGAAGCATTGGCATTCACGTTCCAACAAAAAGATCTAGAACTTCTAGATTATGAAAATAATGATGAATTAGTGGAGTACTTGAATACATTGGATATTTTTTGGGGATGTTATGAAATTATGGGCGTTTCGTTAGTGGATATTAATGTCTGGAAATGGATGTACGAAAACCCAAATGCAACCGCTTGGGATTTAAAATACGCCACTATGAGAATTGCAAAAGAAGTTTGGAACCAATATTATGCTCCCGTTTTCGGTATCCCTGACCAACCTATTTTGGCAATCTATTCTCACATGATTGATGCTCCTCTGTATTTATCTGCGTATCCAATTGGACATATTATTGATTTTCAGATTGGTAATTTCTTAAAGGATAAAAATCTCGGGGACGAAGTGTGCAGAATGTATGCGATGGGAAGGGTTACGCCCAAATTGTGGATGGAGCGTTCAGTGGGAAGTCAAATCAATACTAAAGAACTGTTAACAAGCACACAAACTGCTATTCATAAAATAAACGAGGCGATGAAACCGGCAAAAAAAACATCTAAAAAACAGTAATATATGCAAACAAAAAATGAGATTGCAAGAAACTGGCTTCCAAGATATACCGGAACTGCACTGAGAGATTTTGGAAAATATATTATTCTTACGAATTTTAAAAGTTATGTGGCAAATTTTGCAGAACTTATGAACACAGAAATCAAGGGAGAGGATAATCCTATGCAAAGTGCTACAAAAGACGATATTACAATAATAAATTTCTCTATGGGAAGCGCTATGGCAGCCACAATTATGGATTTACTTACTGCCGTGAATCCACAAGCAGTGCTTTTTCTCGGAAAAACCGGCGGACTGAAAAGTTATATAGACCTGGGCGAACTGTTGCTTCCAATTGCTGCTATTAGAGGCGAAGGTACTTCCACCGACTATTTTCCACCCGAAGTGCCGGCTTTACCTGCCTTTAACATGCAAAAAGCCATATCCTCAACCATTAGAGACTATAATAAGGATTATTGGACAGGAACAGTATATACAACAAACAGAAGACTATGGGAACACGATGAGAATTTTAAAAAATACTTAAAATCTATCAGAGCAACCGCTATTGATATGGAAACCGCTACGCTTTTTTCTGTTGGTTTTTACAATAGAATTCCCACTGGTGCACTGTTACTGATTTCCGACCAACCGATGCAACCCGACGGAGTTAAGACTGAAATAAGCGACAAATTAGTTACAGGACAATTTTCGTTGGAACATCTGAAAATTGGCATAGATTCCCTAAAACAACTCATCAACAAAGGAAAGACAATCAAACACTTGAAGTTTGATTATGAAGACTAATAGTCATACATTTTTTCACTCAATTCCAGCCATCTCATTGTTTTTTCATCAATCTCGGCGGAAATATTTTGATAAGCTGTTCCCCACTCATTAAGTTCTTGCGAAGTTCCCTCACCGCTATTCATTTTTTGCAACAGAATCTCTTTTTCTTCTTCTAACTTTGGGATTTCTAATTCCAACTGTTCCAATTCTTTGCGTTCTTTCCAGGTAAGGGTTTTTACTGAATAATTCTTTTCTGCTACTGAGGTAATATTTTGAAAGTGAGGTTTTAATGTGTTATGTTTTTCTGCATTTTTGCTTTTCTGCTTTTCTACTTTCAACTTATTTAACCGATACTCAGTATAGTTTCCGTAGAAATCTTTTACTTTACCGTTTCCTTCAAATACAAAAAGATGGTCCACTAATTTGTTCATAAACCATCGGTCGTGCGAAACTACTAAAATACAACCCTGAAAGTGGGTTAGAAAGTCTTCCAATAAGTTCAGTGTATCAATATCAAAATCGTTGGTCGGCTCATCAAGAATCAGAAAATTTGGATTTTTTAAGAATGTAATCAACAAACTCAGTTTTCTTTTTTCCCCGCCACTCAAATCTTCGTAGTATGTATATTGCTGCTCATATTTGAATCCGAAGTAGTTCAAAAACTGGGAAGCACCCACATAGTTTCCATTTTCCATACGAATCATTTCTGCTTGCTCTTTTACGATGTCAATCATACGTTTATTGCCTTTTACGGGAAGACCATTCTGAGCAAAGTATCCAAATTGGATGGTTTGTCCGGGGGTAATTTTTCCTGCATTGGGTAATATTTCACCTACTAACAACTTTAAAAGCGTACTTTTTCCGGTTCCGTTCTTGCCCACAATGCCGCACTTTTCTCCTTTTTTAAAGATGTAAGAGAAATCGTCCAAAATCAATTTGTTGGGATAGGAAAAATCGAGATTGTTAATTTCCAGAATTTTATTACCCAGACGTTCAGTACGAACATGAAAAGCATCCGATTGTTTTTCAGTTTTTCGCGTTGCAGTTTCCTTCAGTTCTTCAAAGGCATTGATTCGTGCTTTGGCTTTGGTAGTGCGAGCAGATGGAGAAGTGTGTATCCATTCAAATTCGGTACGATACAACTGTTTTATTTTCTCTAATTCGGCTGTTTCATTGGCAATTCGTTCTACTTTTTTCTCTAAATAGTAACCGTATTTACCTTTATATTGATAAAGTTTCTGATTATCAATTTCAATGATATTGTTACATACCTGATCTAGAAAATACCTGTCGTGGGTAACCATTAACAATGTGGTGTTTGCGGTAGATAGATAATCTTCTAACCATTCTATCATATCAATATCCAAATGGTTGGTCGGCTCATCCAAAATAAGCAAATCGGTATCGGCAATTAACGTTTTGGCAAGTGCGGTTTTTTTTCGTTGTCCGCCGGATAGTTCACCAATATTCTTAAAAATATCATCAATACCGAAACGAGAGAGTATCTCTTTTACTCTGCTTTCCAAGTCCCACGCATGTAAACGCTCCATTTCGGACAGAGATTGTTCCAACCGCTTTAAGTTTTCCTGCGTTTCATTTCTTTTCACTAAGGACAAAACTGTTTCATATTCTTTTACCACTCTGATTATAGGCGTATTAGAGTCAAAAATTACATCGATTACAGAATAGTTGTCACTAACGGTTTCTAATTGAGGTAAGTATGAGACCATTATATTGTTTCTCAGCGTAACTTTTCCTGAATCAGGTGTATCCAAGCCTGCTATAATATTGAGTAATGAAGATTTTCCTGCTCCATTTTTGGCAATCAGGGCAGTTTTTTGTCCTTTTTCAATCCCAAAAGTAATATCCTCGAAAAGCAACTTTTCGCCAAACGACTTTGTCAGTTTTTCGATGGTAAGATAATTCAAAATTCTTAATTCTTAGATACTAAAGCAATCCTCTATTTTTCAACAGCGGTTTGATTTCCGGTTTTTTACCTCTAAATGCTACATATAAATCCATCGGGTCGCTGGTGTTTCCTTTTTCCAACACGAAAGTACGGAATTTATTGGCTATTTCTTTGTCAAAAAGGTCTCCTGTTTCTTTAAATGCCTCAAAAGCATCAGCATCTAATACGGCGGCCCAGGTGTAAGAATAATATCCTGCATCGTATCCGGTGGTAAAAATATGTTTAAAATAAGGGGCTTGATGTCTGGAAATAATCTCAGGAATTAAACCCAATTCTTTTAATGTTTTCTTTTCAAATTCAACAGCATTGATTTTTTGATTCTTTTTAAGAGTATGAAAGGCTAAATCGGAAAATGAGGATGCCAATAATTCGGTGTTAATAAAACCTTGATTGAATGTGCCGGTGGCTTCTAATTTAGCAATCAGTTCTTCAGGAATTGTTTCACCTGTTTTGTAATGCTTGGCATACATTTTCAGCACTTCCGGTTCGGAAGCCCAATTTTCCATAATTTGTGATGGCAACTCTACAAAATCGCGGGATACATTAGTGCCAGATAAAGAGCGGTATTTGCAATTGGTGAGCATTCCGTGCAAGCCGTGTCCAAATTCGTGGAAGAAAGTCTCTACCTGATCAAAAGATAAAAGCGATACACCATTCACAGGTTTTGCATTATTCATCACCAAAGAAACAATTGGAATTATATTTTTATTTTCTTTATCATACCACTGTTCGCGGAAGGTAGTCATCCATGCGCCGCTACCCTTGCTCTCTCTGGGATAATAATCCATATATAGAATAGCAATCACTTCATCATCGCGTTTTACTTCAAACACTTCATTATCGGCATCATATTTAGGAAGATTTGGGTTGAGATGGAAAGTAATGCCGAATAATTTTTCACTTACCATAAAAATGCCGTTTTTCACATTTTCTAATGAAAAATAAGCGCTTACTTCTTCCGGATTCATATCGTATTTTTCTTTCCGCAGTTTTTCGGTATAATATCTCCAGTCGTATGGTTCTAATATAAAGTTACCTTCTTCGGCATCAATCATTTTTTGATACGCTACTGCTTCTTCTTTAGCTTTTTTAATAGCGGGTTTCCACATTTGGGTAAGAAGGTTATAAGCAGCAGCCGGTGTTTTTGCCATTGTATTGTCTAATACAAAATCGGCGTGGGTATCAAAGTCAAACATTTTTGCACGTTCAATGCGTAAATTCACAGTTTCGTCAATCACTTCTAAATTGCTTAAAGAGTCAGTTATACAGCGTGTAGCGTAGGCAGTCCAAATCTCTTTTCGTAATTCTCTATCTTTACAATATTGGAGTAATGGTTCATAACTTGGCAACTGAATTGTAAAAACGTATTTTCCATGTGTGGCTTCTTCTTTGTTTCCCAGTTCAAGTGCAGCGGCTAAAGCGTTTTCGGGCATTCCTTCCAAACGTGCTTTGTCTTCCACCACTAACTTATATCCGTTGGATGCCTTTAAAACATTGTTAGCAAATCTAATTGCATTCAGCGATAATTTTTCATTAATTTCTCTGAATCTGGGTTGAAGTTCTTCGGGAATAAGCGCTCCTCCACGAACAAAGCCTTTGTATTCTTCTTCCAACAATCTCATCTCTACGGGATCTAATTTCAGTTCATCTCTTTTTTCATAAATCGCTTTTATTCGGGTAAACAGTTCTTTATTTAAACTGATGTCATCACTATGGGCAGAGAGTTTGGGAGCTATTGTTTTTGCAATTTCTTCCATTTCTGGGCTGTTGCAAGCACTTTCCAGATTAAAGAAAACAGAAGCTACTTTATAAAGGAGTTCACCGCTATATTCTAATGCTTCGCAAGTGTTTTCAAAAGTAGGTTCTTCTTCGTTGTTACAAATTGCGTCAATTTCGGCTTTTTGTTGTTTCATACCTTCCTCAAAGGCTGGAAGATAATGTTCGTATTTAATTTCTTCAAACGGTGGAATTTCATAAGGAGTAGTCCAAGTTTGGAAGAAAGGGTTTGGGGATTCTTTTTTAGAACATCCCACCAACATTGCGGCTGCAATACACATAATTACTAAGATTTTTTTCATTGTTATTTTTATTTAAGGTTGATAATTATATTGGTTTGAATTCGAAATTTTGGGCGAAACGGTGCTAAATGAGGTATCTTTATCAAATGCGTATCTATTCATTTCGTATTCGTAATTGATAATTGGTAATTGGTAATTCGTAATTCGTAATTGGTAATTGTTTACTCCGGTCTCATTTGTGGAAAAAACAACACATCCTGAATAGAATTAGAATTGGTCATTATCATTGTTAACCTGTCAATTCCAATGCCCAGGCCGGAAGTAGGGGGCATTCCATATTCCAGTGCACGCAAAAAGTCTTCATCTAATACCATTGACTCTTCGTCGCCGCGCTTGCCCAATTCCAACTGTTCTTCAAACCGTTTGCGCTGGTCAATGGGGTCGTTCAACTCGGAGTAGGCGTTGCAAATCTCTTTTCCATTACAAACGGCTTCGAAACGCTCCGTTAAGTTAGGTTTTGAGCGGTGTTTTTTGGTTAATGGTGAAGTTTCAATCGGATAATCGTATATGAAAGTGGGTTGTATCAGATGTTCCTCGCAGGTTTCTCCGAAAATTTCGTCAATCAGTTTGCCTCGCCCCATGGTATTGTCCACGTGCACGCCGTATTTTTTTGCAAACGTCGCCATCTCTTTTTCATCCATATTGGAAATATCAGTACCCGTAAAATATTCAATAGCACCATACATAGTATAGCGTTTCCACGGACGTTTAAAGTCGATAAGATTGCCACCTACTTGCACTTGTGTAGTGCCGTGGAGGGCGAGTGCCACTTTTTCTACCATCTCTTCCATCAAATTCATCATCCACTCGTAATCTTTATACGCCACATAGAGTTCCATTTGTGTAAACTCCGGATTGTGAAAGCGCGACATCCCTTCGTTGCGAAAATCTTTAGAAAACTCATACACGCCATCAAATCCGCCAACAATTAACCGTTTTAAATACAACTCATTGGCAATTCGCAGATAGAGTGTCATATCCAATTTATTGTGATGGGTTTTAAAAGGGCGCGCCGCCGCGCCACCGTACAAAGGTTGTAAAATCGGCGTTTCAACTTCCAAATATCCTTTCGCGTTCAAGAAATTACGCATTGTGTTTACCAACTTTGTGCGTTTTATAAAGGTATCTTTGATATGCGGATTCACAATCAAATCAACATACCGTTGACGGTAGCGCATTTCCGGATCTTGAAAAGCATCATACACCTCGCCTTCTTTCTCTTTCACAATCGGCAATGGTTTCAACGATTTACTAAGAATAGTAAACTCTTTAACATGGATACACGTGGCACCTGTTTGGGTGGTAAACACAAAACCTTTCACACCAATAATATCGCCGATATCTAATTTCTTAAATACGCTATTATAAAGTGTTTTGTCTTCATCGGGACAAAGTTCGTCTCTTTTGGCGTAGATTTGAATTTTTCCCCTGGCATCTTGCAGCACAAAAAACGCCACAGCACCCATAATGCGCTGACTCATAATCCTTCCCGCGAAACTAATATCTTGATAGAGTGTATTATCTTTGGGGAAATTTTCCAAAATTTCTGCAGTACTTACATTAACTTCGTACAAATTTGCGGGGTAGCAATCTATTCCAAGATTTGAAAAATCTTGCAGTTTCTGCCTTCGAATAATTTCCTGTTCACTTAGTTGAATCGCCATATCAGTGTTTTTATAAAAGCGGGCGAATATATGAAAAATTTTCATTAATAGTTTGAAGTTTCTCTCTGTGTCAGGGCAAAATCATTAAAACTCTCGAAAAACTGCCTATCAACGCCATAGAAGAGAAAATGAAGTTTTTTTTTGATAATAAGTAATAATATTTTTCTTTTGAGAGAAAAATGCTGTTTTTTTGGCAGTAAATTGCATAGCAAATCCGCACTTGCTGATATTTAAGTATTTATATGATTTAATGAAAC